>JAJFHM010000358.1 GCA_021775625.1 Hyphomicrobiales bacterium
CCGCAGGCTGGCGGTGCGCTCGCCCCAATCGGGTGGATAGTTGAGGCCGATGGAATAACCAACGCGGCTTTCCTTGGAATAGCCGTTGTTGTTCAAAACCTTCTGCCACACCGCCTCAAGCCCTTCGCATGTGGATCCGGGCCTGGCCATTTCGAGGGCCACATCGACGCCCTCGACAATCACTTTGGCGAGATCGGAAATCGCCGTCGGCGGTTTGCCCAGATGTATGGTGCGGGTCAGCGGCGTTTGGTAGTGACGCCGCGCGGCAGCGATTTCCATCATCACCAGGGCCTTATTTGGCAACGGTTCGTCGGTCCATGTCAAATGCGGTGTCGAGGTGCCCTCGTCCACCTGGATCAGGGGGCAGAGGCTTGTGTAATCGCCGAAATGCCCGCCGATCCCCATCACCTGCGCATGATAGACATCGGCGCAGATCTCGTATTGCGGCACACCGGGCGCCATTTTCTGCAAGGCGGCATCCATCACCTTGGTCACGATCAATCCGGCTTCCCGCATCAAATTCACTTCCGCCGGCGATTTGACCAGACGCGCCCAGTTCACCAGTTCGCGCGCGTCCGAAACTTTGGCGTTCGGCAGGCCGTCGACAATGTGCCGGTGCGCGCGGGCTGTATAATAATGCGCGTCAAGCTCGACACCGATGCGGGCAGCCCCCCACCCTTTGGCGATGATCAACTCGCACAATTCATCGAACGGATGGTTGACCGGGTGATGCACCAGGGGCTCTGAAAAGCCGATGATGTTTTCAGCCGGCAGGTCGGTCGTAATATGGGCGGATTTTGCATCCTGCGCCCGGCCGAACCAGATCGGCCACTCCTCGTTCTGATGCACGACCACCGCCTGCGGTGTGTAGAACGACCAGCCGTCAAAACCCGTCATCCAGCCCATGTTGGCTGGATCCTGGCAGATCAGGAGATCGAAGCCAGCGCGGTCCATGCGCTGCTTCACGTCAACAACGCGGCTTGCGTATTCTTCCGCCTCAAACGGTTTTGCGTAGTTCATCAAGTGCCTCCATCACCGCACAATCAATGTCTACGGTGAACGTGTGCGGTGTTTACCGTGTCAGGCGTTCGCCCACTTTTTCGAGAAATTCAAGCCCCTGGGCCAACTCGCCAACCCGGATGTATTCATCCGGTTGATGCGCCCGGTCGATGCTTCCCGGCCCGAACACAACCGTGGAATAGTCCTTCTCGCTGAAGTACCCGGCATCGGTTCCAAACGAGACCACATCCTCACCATTGAGGCCGGTGAGTTCGCACACGAAAGCTACAGCTGCCGTGGCGTTCTTGTTGTCGAGTGCCGGCACCGGCGCCTCGGTGATCACCTTGATGTCGGCGTCAGGATGTATGGCGCGCATTTGCGGCAGCAACTCGGTCCTGGCGAACTCTTCAATCTCGGCGATGACAGCGGCGCCGTCCTCGCCTGGCATCGGCCGCAGCTCCCATTCAAAAGTGCACCAGCCCGCCGTCGCATTGCGTACAGCACCGCCGGTGATCGTCCCCACATTGAAGGTCGCATAGGGCGGATCATAGGGCGAGCCGATATAGGGGTTTGCAGCAAAGGCCCGGCCCATCTCATCTATTTTCGAGATCAGCCGCGCGCCGTAGGAAATCGCGCTGACACCGCGTGACGGGTTGGACGAATGCACTTCGAAGCCGGTGATCTCGGTGCGCATTTCATATCCGCCCTTGTGGCCCGACACGATCTTCATCTCTGTCGGCTCGCCCACGATGACAATCGCGGGCCGGTAGGCCTTGGCCGCCATATCGTCGAGCATATAGGGCATGCCGAAGCCGCCGGTTTCCTCGTCGAAGGAAAAGGCAATGTGGACGGGACGTTGCAGGTTCATTGCCACCAGGATCGGAACCGACCCCAGGACGCAGGCGAGAAACCCTTTCATGTCGACGGATCCGCGGCCGTAAAGCCGGTCGTCCTGGCGCACCAGCGTAAACGGGTCGTTGCTCCACGCCTGGCCTTCCACCGGAACCACGTCGGTATGCCCGCTCAGGACCACCCCGCCATCGACTTCCGGGCCGATCGTGGCATAGAGGTTGCCGCGCTCGCCCGTCTCATCGAAACTCAGCGACGACGCAATCCCATGCGCATCCAGATAATCGCGGCAGTAATCGACAATGTCGCCATTCGGCCGCCCCGAAATGGTCGGGAAGCCGACAAGGTGCTCCAGTATTTCAATTGTGTTCGCAACCCGCCCGTCCATGGCGTCCCCTCACCCACACACGAATACATTTCAAACTGACAATCCCCTATATCACCGAGTGATGGTGATGTCCGCCGCCATGTGGGGTCAGTCGATATAGCCCCGCTGCCGCAGAAAGGCCTCGCGCGCTGCGGGGAAGTCTTTGTATGTCGCGGTCCCGACGCAGTCGCTGTTTGGGTCATAGCCGCCGGAGCACCCGCTCAATTCCCAAACCATTGTGGTGCTACTGGCCGCTGCAGGCAGCGGGTGCGCTTGTCATGAACTCCCCGGCCTTGACCATATCCTCCTGAGACGTCTCCGCCTGCAGCTTCTGCATGAGCGCGTCATCTTCCTTGATCACGGCGATGACAAGGTTCTGCTGCTTCTCATTCAGATCCGCCTCCGCCTTGTCGCCAATGCACTTGCAGGCGCTTTGCGGCAGGCCGAGCCGTGCCTTGCATTCGGTCTGAAGGATCTCGCCGGTTCCAGCATGGACAAGCGACGCCGGGACAACGCCAAACATGACGCCTGTGACAAGAACGGCAATGCGGGAGTTTTTCATGGCTGCTTCCTCTTGTTCGTTGACCGGGCGGCATGCCGCCCTTGCAGCGCCCAAAACCGGCGCGAGCGCATACTGAACAGGTTTGTGCTGGACGTCCAGATATCAGCAATGATTGCCGAATTTCTCGGCAGGATGATTCGCAATGGAAGATCTGCAAGCATTTGCAATACAAGCCAAACAGCCCGCAGGCTTGCATAAAGGGGCTTGGAAAATTTTTTGCGGTGCCTGTCATGTTCTGCATACGGTGCTCCGTCTAGCGCATGTTTATCCGGATAATACCCGGCATTTATCGGAGCTTTTCACCTCTCCCGCATGGCCGCATCGCACACCACAAATGCGTTATACCACTGGTTAACAAATAGTTATTTGGCCTTTGACTCCGCACATCCAGCTGTTAGCTTTGCCGCGTGGGGGAAGTCGAGCTGCGATTGCACTCCCGTGCGCCACGCATGGGAGGTTGGTCGAAATGTAATGCGTATTTAACCGGCAGCATTCACCAGCCTGATTTGCACCTCGACGCCGGACTGTGAGCCGGGACGTGAAAGGTGCGATCACACGAAAGCGCCGGGAACGTCTTCCTTCAGTCCGCACAGTGATAACGGTTCAGGTTGGGGAGACCGCCTTACATTCACACATTTTGCAAACGGCACAATTGGTTACCGGCACCAAGCCCGTTCGGCTCCTGCCAAGGCCAATAGAATACGACCGGCGCAAAATATCCGACCTGACTGAATGTGTTTAGAGAAAATTCCCGAGACACAACATTCAAGTGGGGAAATAGGGAAAATGGAAGAGCAGCTTGCGAAGTTGATAGAAGAGGTTGCGGCCCTGAAGGCCGCAAACGCGACTGGCAACACGGTCGCAGCGGAAATGTACTACTACATCACAATTCCGCTGATGATCCTGATCCATGTCGGCTTTCTTGGCTATGAAATGGGCGCATCGCGCCTCAAGAACGTGTTGGCTTCAGGCATCAAGAACATCCTTGCCTTCGCCTTCATGATCCCGACGTTTTATTACTTTGGCTGGTTTGTCTACTGGGTGTTCCCCAATGGACTGGACTTCAGTGCCGGTCCCGCCGCGATCAGTGGCTGGGACTATGCAATGGGCGCCGCCAATCCGGTGGGAGAAGTGATGGGTCCGCATCTGGCAGACAATGCCACGGGCGTATTCTGGGGTGCGTTCACGCTCTTTGCCTGCACCACGGCGTCCATCATGTCGGGTTCGGTGATCGAACGCATCCGCATGGTGCCGTTCGTCATCCTCGCCGTCCTTCTCGGCAGCTTCGCCTGGGTCGTCGCGGCGGCCTGGGGCTGGCACGCAGACGGCTGGCTGGTTACCAAATGGGGTTTCCACGACTTTGGCGCGGCCGGCGTTGTGCACATGATCTCGGGCTTCTTCGCCCTTGGCGTGTTGCTCCATCTCGGGCCACGCATCGGCAAGTTCAACGCCGACGGCACCGCCAACCATATCGGCGGCCACAACCTGCCGCTGACCGCAATCGGCCTCTTGCTGATCATCGTCGGCTTCTGGGGCTTCCTGATGGCCTGCCTGATTTACCCGGGCGAAGCATGGTCCTGGAGTGCAACCGAGTTCACCACCATTTACGGCACGCCGATCACTCTGTCCGCATTGTCCTTCAACATTTTGATGGGCTGCGCAGGCGGGATCATCGGGGCCTGGGCCATTACCCGGGATCCGTTCTGGATGATGTCGGGTGCCCTGGGCGGGATTATCTCCTGCGCCTCCGGACTTGATATCTGGTGGCCGCCCATGGCCTTCGCCATCGGCTTCGCCGGCGCATGCATCATGCCTTATTCCTATCGTATGTTGGAAAAATGGGGCATCGACGATGCGGTTGGCGCGGTGACGGTCCACGGCACGCTTGGTGCCTGGGGCGTGATCTCCGTCGGCATCTTCGCCAGCGGATATCCGGCTCTGTCCGGCGATGCAGGCGTTCCGGTGACCAGCTTTGTGGGTCAGTTCGTCGGCATGATCGTCATGTTCCTGTGCGGTTTCGTTCCGGGCTACCTCGGTGCCTGGATCTTCAGTGCACTGGGAATATTGCGTGTGCCTGAGTCGGCGGAAATCGCCGGCCTTGACGCCACGAAAGTTCCTTCGCAGGCATTCCCTGAAGGCATCGGACCATCGGCACATCCGGCCGAATAACAGCGAAAAAGGAGAACACCAATGGGTGCACCATTTGATTCAGGTACCTGGAACGGCGTTGAGAACGCTTATTACGTCGGTGCCGGTGGCGGGACTGGAACAGAGATGGTCTGGCTCGTGGTCTCGATCGGTCTGTGCTTGTTGGCCTTATGGATGGGCCATTCGCACGAGATGGATGCTTACAAGCGCTCGGAAAGCACAAAGTAGCTTTCTGGCCGCTGATGAAAACCAAGGGCGCCCTTATGGGGCGCCCTTTTTTCTAGATCGCTTCACGCCAGCGCAAAATCCAACGCCGCTCGCGCGTGCAGAACCGTGGTGTCGAACACCGGGATGTCAAAGTCGGACGGGCCGATCAACAGTCCCACCTCCGTGCACCCGAAGATGACACTGTCCGCTCCACCGTGTCTTGCCGCTGCAACCACCTCGAGATAACGCGCCTTTGATTTGGGCAGGACCACGCCCTGGCACAATTCGTCATAGATGATGTCGTGAACGACCGTACGACCGGCATCATCAGGAACCAAAACGCCGATATCATGCGCGCGCTTCAATCGACCTTTGTAGAACTCCTGTTCCATGGTGTATCGGGTCGCCAGGAGCAGCGGCCGCGTGACATTCGCCGACTTGATTGTCGCTGCCGTAGCATCGGCAATATGTATGAGCGGAACATCGACCGCGGCCTGAACCTCTTCGGCCATCTTGTGCATGGTGTTGGTGCAGATCACGACACATTCGGCACCGCCCCGTTCAAGTTTGCGGGCGGCAGACACCATCTCCTCGGTCGCCGCAGTCCAGTTTCCCGCCGCCTGATACGCTTCAATCTCGGCAAAATCAAAAGACCACAACAACAGTTTGGCTGAGTGCAAACCGCCGAGGCGCTCGCGCGCCATGCGATTGAGCAGCTGATAATATGTGACCGTGCTCTCCCAGCTCATACCGCCGATCAGGCCGATGGTTTTCATTTCTCCCGCCTTCCCCGGCCTGCACGGAATTCCCCGGAGTGCGGCCGAATTGCCCTACAGAAATTTCTGAGAGTTCTTATATCCAGTACAAGGGCGATTCTCCGGAAACCCATCCGGAAATATCGCAGACCACCGAGGTTGAGGCAGGAGAACCACCATGTCCGACACAGCGCTGACGTTCGACCTCGTATCGCAGGCCTACAAGCGCAATCCGTTTCCGACCTACCAGCGCATGCACGCAAAAGCCCCGGTGTCGCGCACCAAGATCCCTCTGGTGGGACATGCCTGGCTGGTTAGCCCTTATGACGACGTGATCGCGCTTTTGAAGGACAAGGACCGCTTTGCGCACGATCCCAAGAACGCGGGCCGCACGCAACGTGCCGGCATTGCCTGGTGGATGCCGCGCTTTGTCCGGATTTTGACCGATCACATGCTCGGCACCGACGAGCCCGACCATCGCAGGTTGCGGCGTTTGGTGGATAAGGCATTCGGACGTCGCGGCATCGAAGGCATGCGGGCGCGCATCGAGACCATCACGGACGAACTGCTGGACCGGCTTGAGGACACGAAGGATGCAGACCTTGTCGCCGAATTCGCACGGCCTCTTCCCCTCACCGTCATCTGCGAGTTGCTGGGCCTTCCTCACGACGATCGGCGCAAATTCACCCGATGGGTGGAAGCCATGACCCAACCGCCAAGCGTCCTTGGCATTGCCCGGTCTTTTCCGGCCCTCCTGCAGTTGAGCCGGTATTTGCGCGCACAGTTCGAAGAACGGCGGCGCAATCCTCAAGATGATCTGATTACAGCGCTGGTCGAAGCCGAAGACGCGGGCGAGCAACTGAACGAAGACGAACTTCTCTCGATGGTGTTCCTTCTGCTGGTTGCAGGCCACGAAACCACTGTGCATCTGCTTGGCAGCGGCACGCTGGCGCTTCTGCAGAACCCTGGCGAACACGCCAAACTCGCAGCGGACTGGACCCTCATCGGCTCCAGCGTGGAAGAACTTTTGCGCTACACCTCACCGGTCGAGTTCGCCACAGTGCGCTACGCCATCGAAGACACCGAGCTGAGCGGACAGACCATACCGAAAGGCGAGCCCATATTGCCCGCACTGGGTGCTGCCAATTGCGATGTACAGCAATTCGACCACCCCGAGCGCCTCGACATTGCGCGGGCGCCCAACAGCCATGTCGCCCTTGGCAGCGGCATTCATTTCTGCCTCGGCCAGCAACTCGCCCGGCTTGAGGCACAGATCGCCTTCGAGCATCTGTTCAAGCGGTTTCCCGAAATGTCCCTGGCGTGTCCCTCGCAGGAATTGCAATGGCGCGGCACCCTGGGCCTGCGAGGTCTGGCCAGCCTGCCGGTGAAGCTGCGCCCCTGAACCCCGTCTTAACGAGGTTTTTTGATAATGGTTTGATCACAACAATACTTGGGCCTGCTGAACATCATAGTTGCAGTGTCGGTTTGACCAGATTGGTCCGGTTTGGTGTTGTGAGGAGGATGGACATGCCGCGCATATTCGACGACGAATGTCGCAAAACCGGACCAATCTGGCCAAATCCCGCAGGGACGTGGCCCATTTGGCCCCTGGGCAGCGTTGCTCAAAGCTTGAAGTGGGCGACACTACGGCGCCTTTCGCGCCTTGCCAGAGGCCAAATGGGCCACGCCGACGCTACGACTATGATGTTCAACAGGCCCTAAAGCGCCATTGGTGTGAATTCTCATCCTGTGCCACTATATCATATGCACTCAATTCGAAGCGACAGGGAAGCTTGAGTCCCATGACCATGCCCGATCTTACATTCCGTCAGCGGCGTATCAGCCAGCCAATCCTCAACGTGGTGCGCAAGCTGTTGCCTCCCATGTCCGACACCGAGCGCGAGGCCCTGGAGGCCGGAACCGTCTGGTGGGAGAAGGATCTGCTCACCGGTGATCCTGAATGGGACCGCCTCTTGCGCATGGGCACACAGAGCCTCACCGACGAAGAGCAGGCCTTTATTGACGGGCCCGTAAACGTACTTTGCGCCATGCTCGATGACTGGAAGATCGTCTTCGAAGAGCGCGATATTCCGCAAGAAATCTGGGCCTTCATGAAGGACAAGGGTTTCATGGGCCTGATTATCCCCAAGTCCTATGGTGGCAAGGGATTCTCGGCCAGCGCCAATTCCGAGATTGTCATGCGCCTGTCGGCGGTAAGCCCGTCTGCTGCAGTGGCGGTCATCGTGCCCAACTCGCTTGGACCGGGCGAGCTCTTGATGCTGTTCGGCACCGACGCGCAAAAGGATCACTACCTGCCGCAACTGGCCGACGGCCGCGAAATTCCAGCCTTCGGCCTCACCAGCACGGACGCCGGATCCGATGCCACCGCCATGACCGATCGCGGCGTGGTCTGCTACCAGAACTACAAAGGCAAGAAGACCCTTGGCATGCGGGTTGACTGGTCCAAACGCTACATCTCGCTCGGGCCGGTCTGCTCGGTCCTCGGCCTCGCCTTCAAGCTCTCCGATCCCGACCGCATTCTCGGCGGCGAAGAAGATCTCGGCATCACCCTGGCGCTGGTTCCAACCGACGCGCCGGGAGTGAGTATCGGGCGCAGGCACTATCCAGGCATGCAGGCATTCCCCAATGGTCCCAATTCCGGCAAGGATGTGTTCATGCCCATGGACTGGATCATCGGCGGCCAGGAACGCATTGGACAGGGCTGGCGCATGCTGGTCACCGCCCTGTCTGCGGGGCGCGGCGTCATGTTGCCTGCCATGTCGACCAGTGGCATGAAAGTGGCCGCATTTTCGTCTGGCGCCTATGCGCGGATTCGCGCGCAGTTCAACACCTCGATCGCCAACTTCGAGGGCATTCAGGAGGTCCTCGCGCGCATCGGGGGCGAAACCTACATCATAGATGCTGCCCGAAGGTTGACCCTGCGCGCCATCGATCAGGGCGAAAAACCGGCGGTTGTCTCCTCAATCATGAAGTATCACGCAACGGAACGCATGCGCGCCGTGACCAACGATGCACTCGATGTGCATTCCGGCAAAGGCGTAATTGACGGGCCGCGCAACTATCTCGGGTCGGGTTACCGCGCCATCCCCATCGCCATCGCGGTTGAAGGCGCCAACATCATGACCCGCAATCTGATGATCTACGGTCAGGGCTCGATCCGCTGCCATCCGTTCATCCTTGACGAAATGGCGGCAGCCCAGAACCCGGACAAGCTGGAAGGTCTCAAGGCTTTTGACGAGACGCTGTTTCAGCACGCCCTGTTCCAGCTGAAGACCTTTGCGCGCGCGTTCGCGCGGAGCTGGACTTACAGCCTCTTCAGTTCGGCACCGGTCAGAGGGCCGACCGCAAAGTACTTCAAGCGCGCCAAGCAGATGAGCGCTGCTCTGGCGCTGACCAGCGAAGCCGCAATGGTCACGCTGGGCGGCCGCCTCAAACGCATGGAGATGCTGTCGGCGCGCCTCGGCGATGTCCTGAGCGAACTCTATTTGTTGTCTGCCGTCTTGAAGAAATGGGAAGACGACAACCGTCCGAAAGAAGACTTGCCGCTGGTGGAGTGGTCCGCGCAGACCTGTCTGCATCGTGCCGAAACGGCGCTCCGGGGCGTTCACGACAATTTCCCGATCCGGCCCATTGGCTGGATTCTGAAAGCCGTCGTAAGTCCGTTGGGCTCACGCCATCACGCGCCCAAGGATAAGCTGAGCCGCGCTGTTTCGGATGCCATCTCCAAGCCGAACGGCGCCCGCGACCGCCTCACGGAAGGCATCTATGTTGGCGGCGAAGACCGTGAACTGGGACGCCTCGAGCGTGCCTTCCAACGCAATGCGGAGGTCGCACCCGCCAAGGCCAAGATGCGCAAGGCAAAAATTCGGGACATTGAAAAAGCATTGTCGGAAGGTGTCATCACCCAGGATGAAGCGGAAAACCTGCATGAGGTGACCGCCATGATCCGCGAAGTGCTCAAGGTCGATGACTTTGCGCCGGAAGAACTGACCGGCAAGAAGAAACCCAAGGCACGCGCAAAGACGCCTCAAAAGCCCTCGGCAAAAGAGTCCGCCTGAGCGGATGAGGAGAACCTGACATCGCCACGCCGTCCAAAACGACCGCAAATCGCGGCCGCGCACCCGTCTACATTGTAGACGGCGCCCGCACTCCGTTCATCAAGGCCCAGGGCCGGGCCGGGCCCTTCACACCGGTCGATCTCGCAGTACAGGCCGGCAGGCCGCTCTTGTTGCGCCAGCCGTTTGACCCATCCGAGTTTGACGATGTTATTCTGGGCTGCGTCAATGTCCATGCCGATGAGGTCAATCCGGGCCGTGTTGCCCCATTGCGGCTCGGTTGCGGGCCGGAAGTGCCCGGCTGGACCGTGCAACGCAACTGTGCATCCGGCATGCAATCCATTGATGTTGGATACAGATACATCGCCGATGGCGGCGCCAACCTGATTCTGGCGGGCGGCACCGAAGCTCTGAGCCATGCACCTTTGATGTTTTCGGATGATGCGGCAGCCTGGTTCGGCGGCATGTTCGGCGCCAGATCATTGGCGGCGAAACTCAGACAGCTGACCCGCTTCAGACCCCGGTTCATGACGCCAAGCATCGCCCTCCTGCGCGGCCTGACGGACCCGGTGGCCAAACTCAATATGGGGCAGACCGCGGAGATCCTGGCACATCAATTCGGCATCTCCCGGGAACAGGCCGATGCGTATGCTGTCGAAAGCCATCTGCGGCTCGCCAAGGCGCATGATGAAGGCTGGCTCGGCGAACTCGTCCCCATGATCGGCAATGACGGTAAAGTCTATGACTTTGACAACGGCGTGCGCCGTGACAGTTCAGTTGACCACCTGGGCAAACTCAAGCCCGCCTTTGAGCGGCCCTACGGCAAGGTCACAGCCGGCAACAGTTCGCAAATAACCGACGGTGCATCCTGGATCATTCTTGCCTCGGCAGCCGCGGTCAAAAGGCATGATCTCACTCCCATGGCCAGGATCGTGGACAGCGAATGGGCGGCCCTTGACCCCTCCGTCATGGGACTTGGGCCGGTGATCAGTTCAACCCCCATCTTGAAGCGCCACAAACTCAGCCGCGAGGACATCGGGGCATGGGAGATCAACGAAGCTTTCGCAGCCCAGGTCCTGTCCTGTCTCGCCGCCTGGACCGACGACAGGTTCTGCCGGGAAATCCTCGGGCTGAATGATCCCTTCGGGGCGGTTGACCGCGAAATCCTGAATGTCGACGGCGGTGCCATCAGTCTCGGCCATCCCGTCGGCACAAGCGGCAACCGCATTGTCCTGCATCTGATCCATGTGATGCGCCGTTTAGGCACCAAGCTTGGGGTGGCGACCGAGTGCATTGGCGGCGGCATGGGCGGCGCCATGTTGATCGAGGCGTTGTGATGGCGAAGCGCAAGACCAAGATGGACCGGGCGGAAGCTCTGGCAGGCCTGACGCAGGAAGCATTGTCTTTCGGCACTCCGGCAGCCGACCAGCCCCCAGGTCCCGAGCTCTATCACTGGCACTGGCATCTCGACGAGGACCACGTCGCATGGGCCATTCTTGACAAGAGTGATGCCAGCGCAAACACCCTCAGCGAAGGCGTGCTGATCGAACTCGACAAGCTCCTCGATGCACTCGACGCGATGAAACCCAAGGGCCTCGTCATTCGCTCCGCCAAACAGGGCGGCTTCATTGCCGGTGCCGAGATCGGTGACTTCGAGACCATGTCCGATCCAGCCGTTGCTGCGGAAAAGCTCGATCAGGGCCTCGCCGTACTCGACAAACTGGAGGCGTTCCCCGCCCCCACCGTTGCGCTTGTTCACGGCTACTGCCTCGGTGGCGGGCTCGAACTGGCCCTTGCCTGCCGCTATCGTATCGCCCGCGATGACGCCAAGCTCGGTTTCCCGGAAGTCATGCTGGGACTGCATCCGGGACTTGCCGGAACCTGGCGGTCTTTGCGCATCATGGACCCCATCGAGGGCATGACGTTGATGCTCACCGGACGGTCTTCGCACGCCCGCAAGGCCAAGCGGCAAGGTCTTGTCGACGCGGTTGTACCCGAGCGCCACATGGCAAGCGCTGCCGCCTCCGCCGTTGCCGGCAAGCTGCGCACCTCATCGCCGGCCCGCAGCCTGAAGGCCAAACTCATGCGCACTTCTCCTGGACGGTCCTTTGCCGCGGGACAGATGCGCAAGAAAACCGAAGCCCAGGCAAGCCAGGCCCACTACCCCGCGCCCTATGCCATGATCGATTTGTGGCAACGCCACGGCAACGATGCTTCTGCCCTGCGAGCGGAGGAAACCCGGTCATTCGTGGATCTGCTCGGAACCGACACGTCAAAAGGGTTGGTGCGGTGTTTCTTCCTGCGCGAAAGCCTCAAACAACACGGCAAGGACGTCGCTCATGACATTGGCCATGTGCATGTGGTCGGCGCCGGCATCATGGGTGGCGACATCGCCGCATGGGCGGCTTTGCGCGGCTTCAAGGTCACATTGCAGGACCGCGAGACGAAATACATAGCCCCGGCGATTGGGCGTGCCGCAAAGCTGTTCAAGCGCAAAATTCACGACGAGGCCGAACGGCGGGCAGCCCTTGACCGCTTGATACCCGACCTCGCGGGCGACGGCATAAGCCGGGCCGACCTGATCATCGAGGCGGTGCCTGAGAACGAAGACATCAAGCACGCCGTGTTTTCAAATGCCGAAGCGCATATGAAGGACGGTGCCATTCTCGCGACCAATACGTCGAGCATTCTGCTGGAAAAACTGGCGGAGAAACTCGAACGTCCGGAGCGGTTTATCGGCATTCACTTCTTCAATCCGGTGGCCAAGATGCCGCTGGTCGAGGTGGTGACCCACGATGCGCTCGACCGCAAGGTCAAGAACCGGGCGTTGTCATTCGTCAACGCCATCGACAAATTGCCATTGCCGGTGAAGAGCGCACCGGGGTTCCTGGTCAACCGGGCACTGACGCCTTACCTCATGGAAGCCTTTCTTTGTATCCAGGAAGGCATGAAGCCCGAGCTTGTGGATGCTGCCGCCGAAGCCTTTGGCATGCCCATGGGTCCGATCGAACTGGCCGACCAGGTTGGGCTCGATGTCGGCCTGCACGTGGCGGGCGTATTGAAGCGCGATCTCGATCAGGACATGCCGGACATTCCGGACTGGTTTATCAAGAAGGTCGAGGGTGGCGATCTCGGCCGAAAATCCGGCAAGGGCATTTATGTCTGGAAACACGGCAAGCCACAAAAAAGGCCTCAGGCGGGCGCGGTTCCTGCGGATCTCGCTGACCGGTTGGTGCTGCCGCTGCTCAATGCCTGTGTCGCCTGTTTGCGGGAAGGCCTGATTGACGGTGAACAGGCGGTCGATGCCGGCATGGTCTTCGGAACCGGTTTCGCACCGTTCCGCGGCGGCCCGATGAGCTACGCACGCGACCGTGGAATCGATGACATCGTGGATGCGCTTAAACAACTGTCGGAGCGGCATGGCAGCCGGTTTGCACCGGATGAAGGCTGGCAATTGCTGAAAAGCAAGTAGTCGAACATACGCGCACACAGTCAATTCCGCATACGGACCCAAATTGCCATTGCCGACGCAAACCCAATCGCCTTATACTGAGCCCAAGAGACCTTGCGACCGCATCTTCGGGTAGATCGGTGCAAGGGGGGCGGAAGTTCAATCGCCGTTTAAAAAGGATTGATGTATGTTTGCGCCGTTGTCTGACCGTGCATCTGTGAAGACGCAAGAGACGAGATCAGCAAGTTTCAAAACCGCACCCTCCGAAACAAAGAGACGTTCGACCATGATAGCCATCCGTCGGTTCGTGGGCGCTGCTGCCTGCATTCTTTGTGTCTTGAGTGCTGTGCATTCCGAAGCGTTTGCCCAGGACACCAACCCTTTGCAGCCAGGCGAGGCTTACTCGACACGGTTCTCCGGCACCACCGCAGGTAATAACAGCGCCGGCGAGACCATCCCAGTCATCGATCTCAGCGGCGTGGTCGGCAGCATCATTGATCTGCGTGCACCGGGCCATGAGCCCAAGGGCGAGCATTGGTTGACGGAACCGCAGCGTGCACCTCTGACCGCAGCAGAGGTTGGACAGGTATTTGGCATCGCCATGGACGACTGGGATCCGGCGAACATCTACGTGGCAGCGACATCCGCGTTCGGGCTGCACCTGACCGACGAGGGTGAATGGATGCCCGGCATGTGGGGGACCGAAGGCGGTCCCGGCACAATTTACAAACTTGATGGTGAAACCGGCTACCGGCCACAGGTGTTTGCCGACATCACTTTGGAAGGGCGTGCGAACACCGGAGCAGGTCTCGGCAACATTGTATATGACAGTGAACATGGGCAATTGATTGTGTCGGATTTGGAAACCGGCATGATCCATCGCATCGATGCAGAGACGGGCGAAGATCTGGAACGGTTTGACCACGGCGTTGACGGCCGTTCTTCCTTTATCGACGCTGAAACCGGCGAATACAGTGCCCTGCCAATTGCGGAATTTGACCCTGACAGCGCCGCCAATATCGAAGACTGCGACGACGATTTTTCTCAGACTCCCGAATGCTGGAACGTTGCGGACTATCGCCGCCGGGTTTGGGGTCTCGGCCTGTTTGCCAGCGACGAAGACGAAAATCTCCGGCTCTATTATGCCATCTGGTCGAGCGATCCGCTTGGCGCGGACGACTGGGCGGAGAATCCTGAAGACCAGCAAAATACAATCTGGTCCATAGGCATTGCCGATGACGGCAGCTTCGACATTCAAGACGTTCGCCGTGAACTCACCCTGCCGCCGTTTGACAACCTTGGCACGCAGACCGGCACCGCGGTTTCCGACATTGCGTTCTCGCAAGACGGAACAATGCTTCTGGCAGAACGCGGCGGTCTCCGGAATTTTGGCCTCGACGCACCCCAGGCGTTTGCCACACCGCACGTATCGCGCGTGCTGCAATACAAGCTGCGCCAGGCCGGAATATGGGAACCTATTGCCCGATTTGATGTCGGCTTCTATGACCGTGTCAACGATGGAGCACCATATCTGCGCGCCAACGGTGCCGGTGGCGTCGATTTCGGTTATGGCTACACCGCCAAGGGCGTCATCAGCCCGACCCGCCCCGGCCGGATGATGTGGGCATCGGGGAACTATCTCTGTTCCCCGCAAGGCCCCTGTAACGATCCCGATGGCGGCCCGAGGCAGGACAGCGACCAGGTGCACGGGCTTCAGGGCACCCCCCGCAATGCGGATTCCACCCTCTTGCCGGACGGTGCGATGGAAGAATACCCCGACGAGGGCGATCCCTACCCTGCACGCGGCCCCAACAGTTCCTACCTGATCGATACGGATTTCAACATCGATGGTTTCGGCCGCATCAATGAAGATGAAGCGGAGCGCGACGACGCGTCCCGGGTTGGCGATATCGAGATTTTCCGAGCCGGCGGCGCGGCGCCACCGCCGGTCCCGTTGCACGCAAAACAGCTGTCGGCGTTCCACAACAAGTTCCAGTCGAACGCTCATGACAAGGTGAAGACGCTGCCGATCCACACCAAGGCAAAATCGCACAACAAGGTGCAATCGACCGCACACATCAAACCGTGGTCGCATCACAAGCCGGGATCGCACAAGAAAGCCAAGTCATTCCTGCATGTGAAGCCGTTCTCGCACTTCAAGCCGAATTCAGTCGTGCATGTGAAGCCCTGGTCGCACCACAAGCCGGGATCGCACAAGAAGGCCAAGTCATTCCTGCATGTGAAGCCGTTCTCGCATTACAAACCGAAATCGAAAGTGCATGTGAAGCCGTGGACCCACTTCAAGCCGGGATCGCACAAGAAAGCCAAGTCATTCCTGCACGTAAAACCCTTCTCGCACTACAAACCGAAGTCGCTGCCGCTCAAGCAGCCCAAACCGATCCACGTCAAACCGTGGTCGCACTTCAAACCGAAGTCACACAAGAAGTCGAAATCTCAGCTGCATGTGAAGCCGCATTCGCACTACAAGCCGAAGTCGCTGCCGATCAAGCAACCCAAGCCGATTCACGTCAAACCGTGGTCGCACAACAAACCAGGTTCGCACAAGAAGGCCAAGTCCCTGCTGCATGTGAAGCCGCATTCGCACTACAAGCCGAAGTCGCTGCCGATCAAGCAACCCAAACCGATCCACGTCAAACCGTGGTCGCACAACAACCCGGGTTCGCACAAGAAGGCCAAGTCCCTGCTGCATGTGAAGCCGCATTCGCACTTCAAGCCGAAGTCGCTCCCGGTGAAGCAGCCGGCACCGGTCGTTTGTAAGGGTCCGCTTGTCGCCGTCAACGGCAAGTGCAAGTGTCGGTCACGGAGACAGGTTTTGAAAAACGGGGTCTGCGTTGACAAAAACTAATACTGAGTTTGGTCCTCCGCATCGCATCTCGGCATCCAGGGTGCACCGGATCGAAATGCGCAATCGTGGGGCGGAAGTACACGACGAATGACACAGTGGTTTCGGCTGGTCTGTTTGCTGGTTCCGTTCGCGGTCGCGTTGATGTCACCGGCAAACGCACAGGAAGTGCGGGCTCTCAACACAAACCAGCACTACATCGAGCAGGCCTCAAAGACCCATTCACTTGACGTTACCGATACAGAGTCCGTGTTTCGCTTTGTCTTCGGCGCCTTGCCAGAATCAGTCACCGTCTATCCCACGGAAAACTACTACTACTTCAGCTTTTTGCACGACGGCGCCGAATTCGCCGGCAACCTGCGTCTGGACGCCAGCGACCGCGATAAGGGCATCATTCATTTTGCCTATTTTTCGGCCTACGCGCAGTGGAATCAGGAGATCGTCAGTCAATACAAACCACTGACGGCGGATGATGGCGTTCGGGTCGAAAAGCTCCACGACCTTGCCTACAAGATCACGTTTGAAGACAAATCAGTTACCTTCAATCTCAATGATCTCACAGACACCCGCCCTCCGCCCGGATCATTGCGCAAGAACGAGGAGTATCTCGGCCCGGTCTTCGATGAATCCGGCATCGAGATGTATCTGGTGTTCAACACATCGCTGAAGATTTTCCACTATCTGCTCAACGACGCCGGCGCGGCACGAGAAGTGCTCAACCCAAGTGGAGTATCGGACCACATCTGGATCGGTCACCGGACCGGCTTTGCCTACTACGCGGACCGGTTGCTTAACCGGAAGATCCTCATTGGCGTCTACAACGGAAACTCGGAGGTCAACAATTACTTTGACGGTCCCTTCGATCAGTTGCCGGACAATTTTATCAGGGGCAACGCATTGAAGGATGCGCTGGAGGCCGCATTCCCCTCGATCAAGGGCAAGATTGATCGCTACGGCAATGCAGAAGGCGGGCAAACGCGTATTCTGGTAACGCCGTATATCCACTATGACAGCCCGTACGAACTGCAATATTTCTCCGAATGTGCCGACACCGCCAGCGAAGACGAAGACGCCTATTACCGCTGCTTCAGCGTAGAGGAAGACGACGACGCGGAAGCGGCCGATGCAAGCGCCGATGAAAGCACGGACACACCGTCTCAGGACACCTCCGTGACCGGCGACTGATACCACCCTCACCGTGCTATAAGCCTCACGAGTAAACACGGAGAAACCAGATGCAGGCGTGGCTTGACGCAGCCCTTGACTACATTCCCGGGTGGCTTGACTTTCAGATGCGTCAATCCGAACGCCCCGGCTGTTCGATCGCCATCACGCACAAGGGCCGGATCGTTCTGGAGCGGGCTTTCGGCTCTGCCGACACCGTCAAGGGGACCAAATTGACGTCGCGGCACCGGTTTCGTGCGGCCTCGCACTCCAAGACATTCACCAGCGCAGCCATCATGAAGCTGCGCGAGCAAAACCACTTGCGGCTCGACGACCGCGTCGGCGACTACGTTCCCGGCCTCTACCGCGACGTTGCTGAATGCACCATAAACCAGCTTCTCTCCCACAGCGCCGGGATTATCCGAGACGGAACGGATACCGGTCAGTGGCAGGACCGCAGACCGTTCCTCGACCGCCAGGAACTGATGCATGCACTTGCCGAGCCTCCGGTGCTGGCAGCGAGCATGCAGCTGAAATACTCAAACCACGGTTACGGCCTGCTCGGTCTGGTCGTCGAAGCCATCGCCGGAGAACCATTCAAGGACTGGCTCTCCCGCGAAATCATCACCGCCTCGAAGCTCCGGAACACCCAACCAGACGGCCCCGCCACCACGGGCAAACCGTTCGCCAGGGGCCACAGCGGCAAGGTGCTACTCGGGCACCGCGTCGTCATCCCCGCGGATAACGCGACCAACGCACTGGCGCCCGCCACCGGCATCATCTCAACCGCCGGCGATCTTGCCCGGTTTTTCGCCAGCCTCGATCCGGATGCAAAGACCAGCGTGCTGACACCCGCGAGCCGCCGCGAGATGGTGCGCCGGCAATGGCGCGATCCGCACTCGACCATCGAAAGTCACTATGGTCTCGGCATGATGATCGGAAAGGTCGATGATTGGGAATGGTTCGGGCACAGTGGCGGGTTTCAAGGGGTCGCCAGCCGCACCGTCACGTTGCCCAAGCGCGACATCACCATTTCCGTACTGACCAACTCCATCGACGGGCCGGCCGGCGCCTGGTCCGACGGAATTATCCACATCCTGCGCGGCTTTTCCAAACGCGGTGCGCCCACAAAAGCCACTGCAGGCTGGTCCGGTCGTTGGTGGACTGTCTGGGGCGTCATCGACCTCGTTGCCGCCAAGGATCATGTGGCGGTTGCCAGTCCAGCCCTTTTGAACCCATTCTCCGGCGCCAGTAAAATCAAAATTGCGGGACAAGATGTCGGCTGGATCGATCAGTCCAGCGGCTATGGCAATCCAGGCGAAGGCGCGAGGCTGGTTCGCGGACGCACTGGCCGCATCCGCGAAGTATGGATCGCCGGCACGAAGTTCCTGCCAGAACGCGCTGCCAGGGCCGAATTGAAGAAAATGTATCAAAAGTGAGTGAATTCTGCGGTCAATAGACCACTGAAATCTGACCGCCGCCGGAATATTCAATGTAGTTAGACCGGCCCAGACCGCCGACCCCGCCCGAGAGTGAAAGCGAGATCATTTCAGTCAAAACGATATTCACGCCACCGGTAACGGAGAAGTCGACGGCCGGGTCGTTGACATTTGACGCAACCAGGCCCGAATCCAGAGGCGGATTGCCGAATATGTCAAATTCCCACGCACCCTCCACCGTGACTGACGGCTCGATCGAACGCACATCGTCGATCGCAATGGCATAGCTCAGCGTCGCGCCGAAATTCATCACAGCGGTGTGGACGGTTTGCGCGGCAAAAAATGTTGCGGCACTGTCGGTATACGCACTATCACGGTTGTAGGAATAAGAAAGCCCAACACTTGGGGATAACGTCAGGTTATCGCCAAGTGGGACATAGCCTGTGAGATTTGTCGCAAAGTTCCAACTGCGCGAGGAGAAGTCTCCGATCGATATTCGATCTGAGATGTCGTTCTTTGCCCAGGTATAGGTGAACGCCGCGTCGAACAGCAGGTTATCGCTCAGAGCGACGGCAATATACGGCCCGACACCGTAGCTCTGGGTCTCGAGGCGTCCGGGCGCAAAGGCTGCCCCGCCGAAATTGTTATCGATATCGGAAATGTCGTAGTTAAACGAGACACCCACCACCACGCTGTTGTTCAATGTGATATCCAGACCGGTACCGACCGTTGCCATTGGACCATCAAACTCGGCACCAGGCTCATCGCCCTCAATGTGAGTATAGCTGCCGTCAACCCAAATTCCCCAGCTCGGTGCAGCTTCAGGCTCGGCGGACACCGGAGAAACGACGGTTCCGAGGCCCGCAAACTGCCCAACGCTGCGTCGCGCATCGTCGCCACGCAGCCTGCCTTCGACAAGCTGTTTGATCCGCAGCCTGATGTTCTCGCCGCGCTGGATCAGCAATCTCGGAACGACAATGCGTTGCTGATCACGGAAGAAGTCACCCGCATGGGTGCTTGGCGCCCAAGGCACAGACGCAACAAAGCCGATCGCACCGCAAATTGCAGCGTACCCTAACGACTTCAGTCCTGACCGGATTTTCCCCACGTGATCGGTGATCCCTCAAATACACTTGTGCAATTCGGTACGGATTGCCCACCGAAACACATGGCGAACCTTAGCAGACCTGAGGGCCAGATCAACGATAGGATGGTGTTCCGGTGCTCGAAAGACAAATTGAACCCATCCCCGGTTACAACTGTCCGACCGCCGGCAAAGCCACTGTTTCAGCCGAAAACGCCATCCATGCGCTTCGCGACTTCCTCAAGCATAACCTCGGTCGCCCCGCCGCCAACCGCCTGCACGCGCGCATCGCGCACCATCCGCTCTATGGCGGTGCCTGTCATATACCCGAAGCCGCCGTGATATTGCTGACAGGCGTACATGACCTCATTCACAAGTTCGCCGCACAAGGCCTTCAGCATGGAGACTTCGCGGACCACATCGTCGCCATGGCTCGCGCGCCACGCGGTTTCATAAGTAAACGCCCGTGCCGACGCCACTTTTGCGGACAACATGGCAATCTTGTTGCGGATCACCGGTTGCTGCCACAATGATTTGCCGAAGGCCGGCCGGTCGAGTGCGTATTGCACCGTGAGTTCAATTGCCTTTTGAGCTTCACCCATCGACTGTGCAGCAAGGGTCAGACGCTCGTTCTGGAAATTCTGCATGACCGCATAAAACCCGCGGTTCTCCTGTCCCAGAAGGTTTTCTTCCGGCACCCGGCAGTCCTCGAACAGAAGTTCTGCTGTATCAGATGACCGCCATCCCATCTTGTCCAGTTCCTGGGCGACAGTAAATCCCTTGGTGCCCTTCTCCACGATGAACATGGAAATACCCCTGGACCCCTTGGCCGATCCGTCGGTCTTGGCCGCGATGAAGTAGAGGTCGGCGAGCACACCGTTCGTAATGTAGATCTTCTGCCCGTTCAAAACCCAATCGGAACCGTCGCGATGCGCCCTGGTCTTGATCGCCGCCACATCGGACCCCGCATTGGGTTCCGTAATACCAACCGCTGTGATCTTCTCGCCGGCGATCACACCGGGCAGATATTTCGCCTGCTGTTCATCGCTTCCCGCATTGACCAGATGCGGTGACGCCATATCGGTGTGAACCAGGACCCCGACGGCGAAGCCTCCGAATGTCGAGCGCCCGAGTTCCTCCGACATGACCACCGTTCCCAGATAGTCCATCTCCGAACCGCCATACCGGGCAGGATAGCGCAACCCGAACATCCCGAGTTCCCCCATCTTGCGCAAGGTTTTGCGCGGCACGTGGCCGTCTTTCTCCCATTGCTCGCCATACGGCTCGACTTCTTCGCGAACGAAGCGGCGCACTTGGTCGCGCAAGAGCGCATGCTCCTCTCCCAGATACGGTGATTGCATGGCGGGGTCTCGTCTTTTTTGTCGGCTGAAGGTTGCGGGATCTCAACGCTGAAGATACTGCGAATTCGTTGTTTCAGCAATCCGACGGGTGCTCGCTTACGACGCGTTCGCAATAATCTCCCGAGCCATCTGATCGGCGATGACGCTGGTTGGTGTGTCTTCACCATCGGCTCTTTGAAAAATCGCAAGCGAGCGGTCATAGATCCGGTTGACCTTTTCGCGCAGTTCGGCCTCGGACACATCACCATCATACTCCGCGGCAACCGCGATGATGCCGGCTGAATTCACCACGTAGTCCGGCGCATACAGGATACCGCGCTTGCGTAGTGTGATGCCATCTTGCTCGGTGCCGAGCTGATTGTTTGCAGCGCCTGCGATGATCTTCGCCTGAAGACCTGGAATAGTGTCGGCATTGATCACACCGCCCAATGCACACGGAGCGACGATATCGACATCCTGGAACAGGATCGCAGTGGCATCGACCGCTTCAGCGCCCAGTTCATCGCAGGCGCGTTCCACATTGGGTTGGTAGACATCGGCCACCATCAGTTTCGCACCGGCGTCCGTGAGGTGCTTGCACAGGTTGAACCCCACATTGCCAACCCCTTGAACGGCAACGCTCAGACCATCCAGAGTGTCGCGATTGAACTTGTGCCGCACCGCTGCCTGCATCCCCAGGAACACTCCGAGCGCAGTTGTCGGCGAAGGATCTCCACCAAAATCTGTCCCGTCCCGCCCGATCCCGCTGACATAAACGGTCTGGCTCGCGGCCACCTCCATATCGGCGACTTTGATGCCGACATCTTCGGCTGTGATGTAGCGGCCGCCGAGCGCATCAACCGCCCGTCCGAAGGCTTCGAACAGGGCTTTCGACTTGTCCGTTTTGCTGTCGCCGATGATCACTGCCTTGCCGCCGCCATAGACCAGTCCGGCCAGGGCGTTCTTGTAGCTCATGCCGCGTGACAGCCGCAGCACATCGCTCAGGGCTTCGGCCTCGGTTCCATAGGGCCACATCCGGCAGCCGCCAAAGCCCGGACCAAGCGCAGTGGAATGCACCGCAATCATACCCTTGAGACCACTGGCTTGGTCATAGAACATCTGAACGGTTTCATGGGCATCGAAGTCAGGATTGGAGAACACAGTCATGCCTTGGTCCTCACCACGCGCCAGAACATTGCGCGACCGGGTCAGCAAGTTTGGATTTTGGAGTTTCATGGGGCACCGATCGATTAGGGCCTGTTGTGGATCATAGTTGCAGTTCCACTATATTTAATGATTCTTAACGAAATCTGGTTTCGAACTGCATGACACCCGCAACACTAATGCTAGAATGAACGTGGGCGCGTGAAACAATCGACAATCTGCATGTCTCACTTTCACGCATTGAGACAGAAGTTTGCAGCATTTCGGCATGTGAATGGACCAGAGAGTCAACATAAGCGTCGAGGGGGAAAGTGAACCGGTTTCCACCGGCGATCTTACTTGCGCGCTTTATGCATCTGCCGAAAATATTCCACGTACCGCATGGTTCTCCGTCGTTCAGTCCGAGGACTGGCCGATGCACCCCGATGTCCTGCACCTGCAGGAACGCACACTCGCAGACCAGGCCCGGTTCTGGTTCGGCATCGTTAACAACCAGCACGGAGAGCCCCAGGCCTGTGCAGCTTTCGCCTTGTTCGCCACGGATGTGGTCCAGGCCTCGCCACAACTGGTCAAGGCAGCCATCGCACCGCTCCGCCGCCTTTGGCCAAACACACTGAATTCAAAGATCCTGTTCTGTGGCCTTCCGATCCCGGATGGCGGCAACCACCTGCGGATCCATCCGTCAGCTCACAGTGCCGGCGTTTTGCGCTGCATCGATGCCACCATGCTCAACCTCGCCAGGTCCACCGGCGCACCGATCATGGTGATAAAGGAATTTACCGACGACGAAGCGTCTCAATTGCACGGACTGGAAGACCTCGGTTACCTGCGCGGCAACATTCCGCCCATGCACCAGTTTACACAGCCGTTTAAAAGCTTTGACGCATACCGGGATGCGCTGAGATCGAACTACCGCCGCCAGCTCGACGCGTCGATCACAAAGTTTGAAGCCCTCGACGCAACGGTCAGTCATTATACGGAGCCCCACGCCATTCGCCGGAAATTCACAGACGATGTGCATGGGCTTTACCTCAATGTTCTCGCCCACAGCGCGCATCGTCTGGAAATCCTGCCTGCGGCCTTCTTCCGCGAACTGCCCCGGACCATTCCAAACGACGTTGTCCTGACACTCGTGGAGCATCGCGGCAAGCCGCTCGCGTTCGCATTCGGGATCCACAGGAACCATACATTCAGCAACCTGTATGTCGGCTGCGATTACGCCATGAACTCTAAAGCGGATCTCTATTTCAATGTCTTCCATCTCTCGATGAGCGCAGCCTTCAAGCGCGGCGCAAGCCATATGAAACTCGGCGCCACATCCGACGACTTCAAGGCGAGGCTCGGCTGCTCGCAAAGCAACGCCTGTGCCTATGCGCGCGCCACGGGACCCCGCACAAACAAGATGTTTCGCGCATTTTCCGGACTGCTGTTTCCCCCGGTAACGCAAATTGCGCCGCGCCGGGTGTTCCGGGAAACGCCACGCTCGTGAGCCTGACGCGAATGTGTGTGGCCTTGCCGGTCCGCGCCTGTTTGAATAGACCTGACACAGGAAAATGAACCAGGAGGATTCGTGGCGGATACAGGCAGCACCGGACAGAACGCCAGACCTGACATGGTGCGCTGGTATGATCCGCGCCTTCTGATCCTCACCGGCTTTCGCGTCGCTATTGCCACCGTGGTCGGGCAGATTGCCGACTACAGGGAAGTTCAAGCCGCTCTGGACCCGATCGGGGACGATCCCCTGAGAGGGGTGTTCGATTACTCCGCCGACGGCAGCCACGACGGGTTCTGGTTCGATTACGCAGCCGACATGGGCGATGGCTGGCATTCGAGCTACTCCGTTGCCAGCCAGATTGCCAAACCCCGCCTCAACGCCGATGGAACCGCGACGGAGCGGGGCAAATTCCTGATCATGGGCGGTGATGAAATCTATCCCGGCCCCTCCCCGCAGGCCTATGCCGATCGGCTGATCAGCCCCTATGAAGCCGCCTGTGAGGACGTCCCGGACTTCTCATCCGACCTGTTCGCGTTACCGGGCAATCATGACTGGTATGACGGGCTGAAGGCATTCACCGGCGTCTTCTGTCGCGCCCGGCGCGATGATGAGGATCATCCCGGAAACAAGATCGGCAACTGGCAGACGCGGCAAACGCGGAGTTACTTTGCCCTCAGGCTGCCGGAAAACTGGTGGCTCTGCGGTCTGGACATTCAACTGGCTGCAGATCTGAACGCTGCCCAGATCGAGTATTTCGCCGACATCGCTCGCTTTGTCATGGCGCCGGGCGACAGGATTGTCCTTTGTACACCGGTGCCAAGCTGGGTCTTCGCGCGGGTGCGGGATCCCAAGGCGATGCAGAGTTTCATGGACATCGTCCGCCTGCTGGAGGCCAACGGCGCCAACGTCCGGCTGGTCCTGACCGGCGACCTGCATCACTACAGCCGGTATGTCTGCTCCGATAACGAACCGGCCTTGATCACGGCCGGCGGCGGCGGCGCCTTCAAGCACCCGACGCACAAACTCACCGAGACGGTGGATGTTCCCTTTGGCGATGGAGATCCTGAGAGATTTACCCTGGCTGCATGCTATCCGGACAAGAAAACTTCACTCGCACTGTCATACAAGAACCTGTTGTTTCCCTTCATCAACTGGGATTTCGCGGCAGGGATTGGAGCGATCTACGCAGTGCTCGCGTGGTTCCTCGAGACCCGCCGTTCCTCCGGCGCAACACCCTTAAGCCAGGCGTTCATCGATTTCATGGCCGGCACCAATTCCCTGGGCGCGGCACTCTCCCGTTTCTTTGAAACCATACCGAAGAGCCCGGAATTCGCCCTTGTGGTGTTTGCCGTCTATATCGGGTTGATCAACTTCAACCGCACCCACAGCCGGATCACCCGCATCCTCATGGGCACGGCACACACGGCAACACATTTCGCAGCACTCATTGCCGCATTTTGCATCGCCGTGCAGGTGGCGTCCTGGATCAACCCGCAATTTGACCTGATCGGAGGTGCGTTCCTCATGTTCCTGACCCTGATGATGGTCATTGGAGGATTGTTCGGAGGGCTTGTGTTTGGTGCCTTCCTCCTGTTTTCACTGAATGTGCTGGGCCTGCAGTGGACCAACACGTTCGCATCTCTGAGGATCGCGGATTTCGGCAACTTCCTGCGTCTGCACATTGCCCCGGGCGGTGAGCTGACGGTCTACCCGTTCAAGGTCGAGACAGCACAGCGCGCCATCCCCGGCGTCGGCATAAGACCGGCATCTCCCGCAGAACCCATCGAACCTCCCATCCGGATTGGCTGAGAGAGCACACCTGCACATGTACAAGCTCTCTTCCGACCGCGCATCGCCCGCATCACATTACGATGTTGTGGTGATAGGGTCGGGCTATGGTGCCGGTGTTGCCGCATCCCGCCTGGCGCGGATGGGTTATTCGGTCGGCATTCTTGAGCGTGGACGCGAATATGCCCCGGGCCAGTTCCCGAAATCCCTGAGTGGCGCCACTGGCGAATTCCAGGCAGAGCTGCCCTGGCATCGGGTCGGCTCGCGCCTCGGCCTGTTCGATCTCAGGGTCAATCGCGACATATCGGTCATGGTCGGTTGCGGCGTTGGGGGGACGTCGCTCATCAACGGCAATGTCATGCTCAAGCCGGACCGCCGCATTCTTCAGGATGCAAGCTGGCCCAGACACATACGAGATGATGCTGATTCACTCTTGCAGGAAGGCTACCGGCGCGCCGGGCGTATGTTGCAGCCGGCATCCTATCCGCAATCCGCGCCGGCCCTGAAGAAGCTCGATGCGTTCGAAATTCAAGCACAAGCGGTTGGTGGCCCGTTCTCCCGTCCGCCCATCAATGTTACCTTCACGGCCGACCCGGGCGGCAATCCTGCAAACGTCGTTCAGGCCGATTGCACCTTGTGCGGCGACTGCTGTTCGGGATGCAATGTGGGCGCCAAGAACACCGTCGCCATGAACTACCTGCCGGATGCATTGAATCACGGCGCGCAACTGTTTCCGCAATCAGCGGTGCGTCACCTGGAACGCAAGGCAAATCAATGGCGGGTCGTATTCGAACGGATAGAAGGCGAAGACGGCGGCGCTGCCGGAGGTCATCACACAGTGACGGCCGACATTGTTGTACTTGGGGCCGGAACGCTTGGATCGACGGAACTTTTGTTGCGCTCCGGCGAAGCCGGGCTATCGCTATCCAGCCGCGTCGGACATAATTTCTCCGGCAATGGCGACGTCATCGCCTTCGGCTACAACAACGACATTCCCATAAACGGCATTGGCATCGGACACCCGCCGCAGGACGGCGCTGAGCCGGTCGGCCCGGTCATCGCCGGACTGCTCGATCTGCGCGGCACCGATGATCCAGCAGACGGAATGGTCATTCAGGAAGGCGCAATCCCGAGCGTTCTCGCGCCAATCCTGCCAGCACTCATGTCGGGCATCGGGCCGATGTTTGGAACCGACACCGACATCGGCGATTATTTCGTAGAAGCCAAGCGCAGCTGGAAGAGCCTGATCAAGGGCGCCTATACCGGTGCCGTCCGCAACACACAGACATTTCTGGTGATGGCGCATGATGGCGGCGGCGGCCGCATGGTGCTTGAGGACGATAGGCTGCGTCTGCACTGGCCGGATGCCGGTGACCACCCGGTGTTCGAACGCATCAGCGACACATTGCACACAGCAACCGCCGCCACCGGCGGCGCTTATGTGGACAATCCCATGTGGAGCGAGGCGCTCGGACGCAATCTCGTCTCGGTGCATCCGCTTGGCGGCTGCTGCATGGGGGCCGATGCCGACACCGGCGTCATCGACCACAAATGCCGGGTATTTTCCGCCGAAGGGGAGACACATTCAGGGCTTTATGTCTGCGATGGCGCAGCCCTGCCCCATTCGCTGGGCGTCAATCCCGGACTAACTATTTCGGCTGTCGCGGAACGCGCCATGATGTTGTTGGCGCAGGACTACGGACGCCGCTTCGACGACCAGCGCAATCCGGACGCACCAGTACGGTATGCCCAACCTGCCGTCTGACTTTTCCGCGCCGGCGACCTCAATAGCAAAAGGGCCGGCAAACGCCGGCCCTCTGCATCTTTAAGGTGTTTCTGCGGTCAGGCGCCAAACGGTGCAAAGACGTAGCCGTTGCCATCTTTGGTGACGGTCCCGGCATTCGGGAACCCGAAGTGGTAACCGGCAACCACCGCACCGTCCGCGATCACCCGGTCAAACAGGGCGATCCGGTTCTTGGTCGCGGTTTCCGGATCGGAATCGAACACCGCCTGCCAGGTCGGGTTGACCACGAACAACGCCGGTACGTTGGCGATATCGCCCGCCACTATGAGCTGCTTGTCGCCCGAACTGATGTGATATGCGGTATGACCCGGAGTATGCCCGAAGGCTGGAAGCGAACGAATGCCGGGCGCCACGTCCTTTTCGCCCGACACCTGGGTCACGTTCTTCCAGTTCGGGAACGTTGCCTGAATGCGCTTGCCGAGCCCTTTGCGGTTGTCGGGAAGCTTTTCGATCAGGGCCGGATCAGTCCAGAACTTATACTCGGTCTCCGGCACGATGATTTCCGCGTTGGGGAACACCTGAGCATTGGTGTCCTTCGCCATCAGGCCGAATATATGGTCGGGATGGAAATGTGAAATCAAGACCGTATCAACTGACGCCCCATCGAGCCCGGCCGCCGCCATGTGCTTCATCATCATGCCTGCAGTCGGCGCCAGCTGGCCGCCGGTGCCGGCATCGATGAGAACCGTCTTGCCGCCGGTCTTGATGAATGTCTGAGCGAATTCGATGGGGATATACTCATCGCTCAGGCCACCCGCCTTCAGCGCCGCCTTGGTCTGCTCGAGCGTCGCGTTGCGAATGAAGTTGTCGGCGTGTTTCTTCTTCCAGATGCCGTCATAAAGCGACACGCACTCGATATCGCCGATCTTGTATTTGTGATAGCCCTGCTCGCGGGCCGTATCGGCAAGCGCGCTTGGCAGGAATGTGAGCGTTCCGGCAAGGCCGAGCGCCGCGGCGCCGGTGGCGGAAAGGATCACTTCGCGCCGGTTGGGTGTGTAGGTCATGATTTGCTCCCTTGGTCTTCTGAAGGGTCGTTCCGGCAATGGTTTGCCGGCCCTTACGATAAAATCTCATATCTGGATGGCGTTATTGTTGCACATCGCAGGATGTAGATGAGCAATCTCACGTAAATTTGACAAAACTATTGCACGAAGCGGGATACCTGACCGCATGCGGACGTGTGCCGCCCAGGGGCGACACACCGCATTGTTTCACGCAGACGGGAAGCGTCTTTAAAAGTGCAGGTTCAGGCCGACCTTGAGGATGTGCATGTTCAAGTCCAGGCTTGCGGCCGTAGTTGTACCGGTTGCGGAAGTTTTTCCGTCTCCAAAGTCGATGTACAAATATTCAACCTTGGTCGAGATCCAGCTCGTATCGAACAGATAGGCCTCGCCTCCGCCGCCAATCACATAACCGGTTTCATGATAATGGAACGGGCTGCCCGGCGCTAAATTAGCGCTGAACCCAACACCGACGACTGCAACACCACCGGTCACATAAAGTGCGTATTCCAGCTGATCTCCAAAGAGATAGCCGACGCGCCCCCGTGCCGTGCCGAGCCAGCTCAGTTCGACTTCACAGGTGCCGCCACCCGGACAGGCGAGCCGGTCGCCAGCCTCAAGGATGGAACCATCAACCTCAACGCCGATCAGGAAGCGGTCCTGCTTGTGATTGTAGCCAACGGTCAATCCGTTGATCCAGCCTTCCATATCGAAGTTGGCGGAGCCGATCGTATCGTCGAAATTATCGTCCACTCCGACATAACCGGTGAAAAAGCCGGCGTACAAGCCGTTGAAATAGTCCGGCGACTGAGCGTCCGCTCTTTTCGCCAGAAATCCGAAAACCACCACAAATGACAAAAGGCAAAATCCGAGACGTTTCATCGGATCCACTCCCCAAAGCGGCAAAATAACGCCGCGAATTGACCACAGTCGCAATATCATCCCGAATGCATATAATCACCGTACGGTACATGATTCCAAGCAGTTTACCACTTAGCAAGGTGATTTGTCTGACCACGTTGCATTTTGGCCACACCGAAACAGGCTTTTCTACAGATGATCAGACGCGAGACCGCTTCATTCGTTCAGAACGGCCACGGCGCGCGTCCAACCAGCGGACGCGGCTTTGATTTTGACCGGCAGACAGATGATTTCGAAACCCGCCGCAGGCAGTTTTTCAAGATTATGCAGCTTTTCGATGTGGCAGTAGCCGATGTCGCGCCCGGCGCGGTGACCTTCCCAGATAATCGCCGGATCCCGTGTCTCAGCCCACTTCTTTGCAGTGTGGACGAAAGGCGCATCCCATGACCAGGCATCGGTTCCGGTGACACGTACGCCGCGTTCAAGCAGATAAAGCGTCGCATCGCGGCCCATGCCGCAGCCTGTGTCTATGTAATCATCGTTCCCGTGCACCTCGCCTGCCCGCGTGTTGACGACGACGATGTCCAGCGGCTGCAGGTCGTGGCCAATGCGCTTGAGTTCCGTCTCCACATCGCCTGGCGTTGCCACATAGCCGTCATCGAAATGCCGGAAGTCGAGCTTCACGCCTGCGCCCATGCACCACTCAAGCGGCACCTCATCGATTGTGATGGCCCGCTTGCCGCCGTCCATGGTCGAGGCGAAATGGTAGGGCGCATCGAGATGGGTGCCGTTATGGGTCGCGAGCGAGACCTGTTCGATTGCCCAGCCCTCGCCGTCCGGCAGATCATCGCGCGTCAGTCCGGGAAAATAAGTGGCCATCTGGCCGGCGGTATCCGCGTGGGCGAAATACTTGACTTCGGGCCGCATGGGTGCGGGATCCGAGATCACATCGTTCTCGATGGCAATGGACAGGTCGATGATCTGGCGCGGCATGATCTCCTCCGGTCAGCGATTGGCGGCGACAAACGCGTCAGCCCGCTCATGTTGCAGATATTCAAGCGCCTGCGGATCGTCTTGCAAAAGCTTCCGCATGTAGCGCGCCCGTTCATCCGCATCGATGTCGCCGATGCCGGCTTCGACGCCAGCCATGGCAACCCGCGCGATATCCTTCGGGTCGGACTTCTCCCCCTTGATGCCCTTCAACATGTCGGTGTCGACCAGCCCGGCATAGATGCCGAACACCTGGGTGCCCTGGGCTTTCAGCTCGTAGCGCAGGCAGTGCGAAATCGACATGGCCGCGGCCTTGGAGGCGCAATAGGTGCCGAAGGGTGGAAAATTGGCAAGCGAGGCCACCGACAACATGTTGATGATCGCACCCCCGCCATTGCGCGCCAGTGTCGGCGCAAAGGCCAGCGACATGTCGGCCAGGCCGTAAACATTCACATCCATTTCACGGCGAAAGGTCTCGCTCGATCCGGTTTCGATGAGCCCCTTTGCCGCCAGTATTCCGGCATTGTTGAAAAGAACGGTCACATCGGGCGCCGCTTTCACCGCGGCTGCAATGTCCCCGCCAACGGTCACGTCCAGCTTCAAAGGCACGATGCGGTCCCCGTACGCGCCGCACAGCGGCTGCAGCCAGTCCACATCGAGTGCACAGGCATAGATCTTCGCAGCTCCGAGCCGCAAAAGCTCTTCTGTGTAACACTTGCCGAGCCCCTGATTGGCGCCGGTCACCAGGGCGATGCAGTCTTTGAGTTTCATGTCGCTATATCCTCAATCCCCGCCTTGCGCTGCCCATCGACCCCATGCTGACCGCCGGCTTTGCCTGGCACACCCGCGCGTTTGAGAGCCGTCAGGATCTCATCCACTTCAGGGCCGTCCTCAAACGGCAGGGTCTTTCGGAAGATTTCAACACTGAGACCGGGGCGTTCCGCCGCGATGGCTTCAAACCCCGCGCGCGCCTCATCGAGGCGGTCGAGCATCGCCAGGCACATCACCCGGGCATGCTGGGAGGCGCCGACCGGCCGCGACAGCTTATTGAGCACACTCAAAGCGTCCTCCAAGCGCCCCACCAGCAAGTAAGCCTGGGCAAGGGTCAAGCCGTAAAACTCCGGAGCATAAGGATTGATCCGCACCGCCCGCTCGGCCAGTTCCACGGCGCGCGCGCCCTGGCCCGTGCAGAGCAGCGAATGACCATGCGCAATCAGCATGTCGCTGTCATAGGGGTTCAGCTCAAACGCCCGTTCGGTGTAGTTGAGGGCAGCGGAATGCTCGTCTTTGATGTGCAGCAAACGCCCCATTAGCCGATGCGCCTGGGAATGACGCTCACTGCGCGTGAGCAACTCGCGAATTCGGGCGATGGCATAATCGACGCCGTCATCGCGCGATCTTGGCCATCCGAACATCACTTCAAAGGCATAGGTCCAGCAATCGCAGATTATGGCGAGTGGAGATTGCGGCTCCCTGGCGAGCGCCTTCTCGAAATACTCCCGGGCAAGAAGTGTCTGTTCCCGGTCAACCCGGTGGAGGTGGGTTGTGCCGCGCATGACGAAATCGCGCGCGGTCCAAGCACTTTCGGGCTTCCGGTCGAGGGCTTCGGACACGAGGCTGATCAGTGCCTCGCCCACGGTGCTTGCCACGATGGCGGTCAGATCGTCCTGCAATGCGAAAACGTCGCCGACTTCGCGATCGAAGCTGTCAGACCATTTGCGCTGGCCGGTTTCGACTTCGACGATCTGGGCACTGACCCGCACCTTGTCGCCTGCCGCCTGGACCCGGCCTTCGAGCAGAAACAGGACACCGAGACGCTGGCCCAGCTCGCGGCCCGACTTAACATCCGCGTCGGCCGGAACGGCGCCGGGATCCAGTATGGACATTTCGTCGAAATGGGACATCGCCACGGAAATGTTTTCGGTCAGCGCCTCACTCAGGGTTTCCGCCGTCGGGTCTGCCCCGAGCGCCCGGAACGGCACCACCAGAAGCATGCTGGGTTCGGTCTCTGTCGGCGCTGTGATCTTTTCGGCACTTTCGGCCGCCCCGTCATCGCGCGACCACGAAAACACCCGCACGGGTTCGTCGATGTTTTTCAGCGCCTGATCGCCCAGATCCGTGAATGTTGCCTCAACCTTGCGCCGCACCTGATCATGCACCACCGAGGCAATACAGATGCCGCCGGCATCCGCCAGCCCTTCAAGCCTGGCGGCCACATTGACGCCATCGCCGTAGATGTCATCGTCCTGAAAGATGATGTCGCCGAGATTGACCCCGATGCGGAAGCGGATTGGTGTGCCTTCCGCCGCATTGCTGATGCCCTGCCACGCAAGCGCGCACTCCACTGCATCGACCGCACTGCCGAACTCGACGAGAAAGCCGTCTCCCATACGTTTGACGATCCGGCCATTATTACGTGCAACGACAGGTTCGATGAGCCCACTCTCGCAACTCTTCAAAGCCGCAAGCGTTCCCGCCTCATCGCTGCGCATCAAACGCGAATAGCCGACCACATCGGCGGCAAGGATGGCTGCAAGACGGCGCTCCATGGTCATTCCGGCACACCGGCCTTGCGCAGGCCGCCAATAAACTGGTCACGACTGGGCTCATGCGTGATCGGCAGGGTAACATTCACAAAGTTGATCGTGACATCATCCTTGAACTTGCTCATGCGGTGGATGGCATCGGCGGCCTCATCAAGCCTGTCGAGCCAGGCAAGCGCGCTGATCTCCGGCAGATAGGCCCAGATCGTTGCATTCGGAGCTCTCTGCGCGCTCTGAGCATAGTCCAGGGCTTCCTCATGGCGTTCGAGGATCACCAGCGCAATCGCCTTGGAGGCCATGTAAGCCCAGAACATCGGGTCCTGCGGCGACAACCGCATGGCTTCGTCATGGGAGGCCAGTGCTTCCGCAGCCCGGCCAGCATGCCATAGTCCGTGGGCGCGGCCAAAATGCGCCGTGGAATAGCTCGGGTTGAGCGCAATGGCGGCATCAAAGGCCGCAATGCCAGCTTCAGGTTCGCCCCGCAATATTTGAGTTCGCCCAAGCGCGACATAGCCGAACGGATCGCTGACATCGATCCGGATCGCGGTGTTGGCGGCTTTCAATCCTGCTGCAAGGTGCAATTCCCGGTCCCTGCCCCCCATGAGCGTGTGGGTGTAGTGACCAAATGCCAGGCCCGCATGGGCGCTTGCAAATGTCGGGTCCAGCTCTATGGCGCGTTCGAAAAACCCAAGGCCTTTTTCCGCGTCTTCGCTGGTGTAGTGATACACATGCCACATACCGCGCTGGTGGTTCTCCCAGGCGTCGAGGTTTTCAGGCGGCTTGCGCAATGCGCGCTGCCGTTCAGAGCTGAGCAGCTGTGGTTCAATGGTCTGGACGATTGCGCCCACAACTTCATCCTGAACCGCAAAGATATCCTCCATATCCCGGTCGAACCGGTCGGCCCAAAGGTGCGTGTCGTCAACCGCATCGATCAGCTGAGCAGTGATCCGGACCCGGTTGCCGGCCCGGCGCACGCTGCCTTCAACAACGTAGCGTACGCCAAGCTTCTCGCTGACCTCCTTGACGTCATTCGCCTTGCCCTTGAAAGCGAAAGACGAGTTGCGGGCGATCACGAACAGCGATTTGAACTTGGATAACTCTGTGATGATATCTTCGCTGATACCGTCTGCAAAATACTCCTGCTCGGCATCGCTCGACATGTTGTCGAAGGGCAGGACCGCGATGGACGGTTTTTCGGGCAACGCGAGAATTGTCGCCTGTTTCAGGCCGGCATTTGCACCCTTCAGTCCTACCCACTGCCAGGCCCGAACGGGCTGGTCGATGTTCTTGAGCTTCTGCTCGCCGAGATCTTCAAACCTGGCATTGGTCTTGGCGCGGACGCTCTGGTGAACCATGTCGGAAATACAGACACTGCCCGGTTCGGCCAGTGCCTCGAGCCTGGCCGCAACATTGACGCCATCGCCGTAAATATCCTCGCCATCGATCATGACATCGCCAAGATTGATGCCAACACGCAGTGTGAGATTTGCCGCCTCGTCACCTTGCATCGCGTTCTGTATCGCAACGGCGCAATCGACCGCGTCAACAACAGAGGCAAACTCAGCAAGAACCCCATCGCCCATCAGTTTGACGATACGCCCGTTGCGCTGCGCGATGTTCGGTTCGATGACGGTTTGACGGTTAGCCTTGACTGCGGCAAGCGTCCCCGCCTCGTCGCTCTCCATGAGGCGCGAGAAACCGACCACGTCGGCGGCCATGATTGCGGCCAGTCGGCGTTCGACCATGAACTTCCTCACCGCTTGGAGA
>JAJFHM010000359.1 GCA_021775625.1 Hyphomicrobiales bacterium
TTGCTTGAACCACATGCCCTCAGGGCTGTGGCGGGTGATGCCGTCGAACAAGGTCGCCACCATCTGGGTGTTGCCGAGCCCCATGGAATCGATGGCCTGATTGATCATCAGTTTCTGCATCATCAACTGGTTTTTCGGAACTCCCGCCATGCGCTGGGCCAGGGCCTCGACGGTATCATCGAGCTTGTCGGCGGTCGGTGCTTCCAGCGCCAGGCCCACTTCCTTGGCATAGGTGCCGGAGACGAGGTCGCCGGTAAACAACAACCGCTTCGCCACCTGGGCGCCAACCCTGTAGACCCACATGGCGGTCGATGGGCAGCCCCACACCCGCGTCGGCGGGTAGCCGATCTTGGCTTCGTCTTCCATGATCAGGAGATCGCAGGAGAGCGCTATGTCAGTGCCGCCGGCCACCGCGTATTTGTGGACCTTGGCGATGGTGGGTTTGTAGGAGCGCCACAGGCTTGCGAAGTCGTCGGTGTTCTTCTTCATGAACTTGTAGTCGACCATCGGATCCCACGGCATCTCCTGGATGACCGGGTTCTCGCCGCCTTCTTCGGCGTAGAATTTGAGGTCATATCCGGCGCAAAACGCCCTCCCGGCGCCGGAAACCACGATCACATGGATGTCGTCATCGTCATTGGCCTGCTGTACGGCTGCAGCAATCTCGCCCGGCATTTCGTCGTTGATCGCGTTCAATCGCTCGGGCCGGTTGAGGATTAATCTGGCAATGCGATCGTCTTTTTCGTAGATCAGCGTTGAATAATCAGACATGACGTGTGCTTCCTCGGGCCGGGTGGTTCATTTGGGTGTCATCACCGTTTGCGCGCGCGGCGTCAAGACGGCGATGCGGATTTTTAGGGGAGGGAGGCTTAGATGAACACTGCTTCAGGAAACTGGGGACCAGTCAGCATCATGGTGGCACCGAACGGTGCGCGCCGGATGAAGTCGGACCATGCAGCCCTGCCGATCACGGCGGAGGAAGTGGCGGCGGACGCACAGGCCTGCCGGGAGGCGGGCGCCAGCGCCATCCATATGCATGTGCGCGATGAGCAGGGCGCTCATGTGCTTGATGCAGAGCGCTACACCCGGGCAACCGGGCTGATCAACGACGCCACCGGCGGCGCCATGGTGGTGCAGATAACGACCGAAGCCGTCGGGGTCTATTCGCCTGCACAGCAGATGGAGGTCGTGCGCCAGGTCAGGCCGGCATCGGTTTCGGTCGCGCTGAAAGAGCTGGTGCCGGATGATGCGGCGCTGGACGCTGCAGAGGCTTTCTTCACGTGGATGCAAACCGAACAGGTCGCACCGCAGTTCATTCTTTATGAGGCGGGCGATGTGGAGCGGTTTTTTGATCTTCGCGACCGTGGCGCAGTCCCCTTCGCCAATCCCTTTCTCCTGTTCGTGCTCGGACGCTACGCGGCCGATCAGCAGTCCGAGCCGGCCGATTTGGAGCCCTTTCTCCATGCACTGGGCGGTCGCGACGTGCCGTGGGCCATGTGCGCCTTCGGCAAGCGGGAGCTGGCCTGTGCGGAGGCCGCGATGCGTGCAGGCGGCCATGTGCGGGTGGGTTTTGAAAACAATCTGCACATGCCGAACGGCGATGTCGCGGGCTCAAATGCCGAGTTGGTGGCAGCCACCGTCGCCTGTGCCGTCAAGACCGGGCGGGGTGCGATGTCGGGTGGGCAGGCAAAAATGTTTATCGCCAATTCAGTCTAACGCCTGATGGCAACGAAGGAGGCGTCGATCCGGTTTTCTGAACGCGCGGGCGTTGCACATGCAGCGTAGATTTTGCGGCGGATAGCCGGTAGCGTTCCTGCCTGGGAGGACTGATTGTGCAACGCAGGCTTGCAGCCATTCTTGCCGCCGATGTTGCCGGCTATTCGCGCATGATCCGGGCCGATGAGGAAGGCACGCTTCTGGCCCTGCGCGCACTGCGCGAGGATCTGGTTGATCCGAAGATAAATGCGTATCGCGGCCGCATCGTCAAACTCATGGGGGATGGGCTTCTGGTCGAGTTTGCGAGCGTCGTCGATGCGGTTTCGTGCAGCACCGAAGTGCAACGCGGGGTTGAGGAACGCAATGCCGATGTTCCCGAGGCACAGCGCATCGTGTTTCGGGTCGGTATAAATCTTGGCGATGTGGTGATTGACGGTGATGACATCCAGGGCGACGGGGTCAATGTAGCGGCTCGCCTGGAAGCCCTGTCGCAACCCGGCGGCATGTGCGTGTCGAACGAGGTCTATGAACAGGTGCGTGACCGCCTCGGCCTGAACTTCGAGGATCTCGGCAAGCAGGATGTGAAGAACATCGATCGCCCGGTGCAGGTCTGGGCCTGGTCGACCGGCAATGCACCATCGGCGGCGGCTGCCGGAACTGCGCGGGAGGCTGTGCCGGTGTCGGAAAAACCGTCGATCGCGGTTCTGCCCTTCGACAACATGTCGGGCGATCCCGAACAGGAGTTCGTCGCCGACGGCATGACCGAGGATATCATCACCGAGCTGTCGAAGTTTCGGTGGCTGACCGTGATCGCCCGCAATTCCACCTTCGTCTACAAGGGGCAGGCTGCAGACATTCCGCAAGTGGCGCGGGACCTTGGCGTTGCCTACGTGCTTGAGGGCAGCGTGCGCAAAGCCGGCGAGCGGGTGCGCATTACGGCACAGCTTATCGAGGCGCCGACGAACGAACACATCTGGGCTGAGCGCTACGACCGCAAACTCGAAGACATCTTCGACCTGCAGGACGAAATGACCCAGACCATTGTTGGAATGATCGAACCCGAACTGGCCAACCGGGAGCGCGAACGGGTCAGGGACAAGCCGACCCGGGATATGAATGCCTGGGAGCTCTATCAGCGCGCACTGTGGCATCGCTGGCGGTTTACGCCGGACGATATCGCTCAGGCGCATGAGCTGTTCGACGAGGCAATCGCGATCGATCCCGGCTTTGGGGCGGCTTATGCGCACCGGGCGTGGACGGTCTATGTAGAGATCATGATCGGCGTTGCCAAAGACCGGGCGGCCGCGATCGCTGCGGCGACCGTCGATGTTCGGCGGGCGGTCGAATTGAACGACCGCGATCCGCTCAGCTATTGCGCGTTTGGCTTCATTTTGACGGCCAGTCATGAATTCGCCGAGGCGGTACAACGCTTTCGCCGCTCACTGGAACTAAATCCCTCTTTTGCCGCTGCACACTATGGCTTGGGCCTGTCACTTTCCTTCACGGACCCGAAGCACGACGAGGAAGCTCTGCAGGCGGCGCGGATGGCAGAGCGCCTCAGTCCCAATGATCCGCTGATGTGGACCTTTTTGAATATTCAGGGAATGCTGCTGTTCCGCGCCGGAGACCACGGGGCCGCGAAGGAGGCGTTTGCGCGCGCGGCACAATACCCCAGCGTGCTTTTCTGGGTGCCGCTGGGGCTGGCTGCAAGTCTATGGGAACTCGGCGACAAAACGGCAGCCCGCGAAACCGTCGCCAAAGCGCAAATTGAGTTTCCGGGCCTTACCATCGCCCGAGCCGCCGGGTTCATGGGCCCAGCGGCAAAGCTGTCCACCCGTTATTTTGACGTGCTGAAGGAGATCGGCCTGCCGGAGAAATAGTTGCTTCCAGCTGTGCGCTGTCATCAATTCGCGTCCTTGAAAATCTCACGCAGATCAGCGATCGGCATCATGTCTCGGATGAAGGTGAAGCCGCCGTCCTGCTTCATTTCCCGGGCGGCCTTGGTGAAGGCCGCAAGCGCCAGGCGCGACAGGGCGCCGCCGACGCTTATGCGTTTGACGCCGGCTTGCGAAAGCTGGGCGGCGGTGATGTCCGGATCGGCCATGCCCATGACCACGTTGAGCGGTTTTGAAACCGCGGAGACGACCGTGCGGATGGTGTCGAGATCCCGCAGGCCCGGAGCGTAGAGAACGTCAGCGCCGGCCGCCTCGAAGGCCTGCAGGCGGCGGATGGTGTCGTCGAGATCGTGGTGTCCATGGAGGTGGTTCTCAGCCCGCGCGGTCAGCATGAAGGGGAATGAGATGTTGCGGGCAGTTTCCACTGCGGCGTGCACGCGCTCCACCGCCAGGGTGAAGTCATAGATGGGATTGTCCGGGTTGCCTGTGGCGTCTTCGATGGATGCGCCGACCACCCCTGCGTCTGCGGCAGCTGCAATCATTGTCGCTGCGTCCAGCGGGTCGTCCGCGAAGCAGTTTTCCAGGTCGGCATTGACCGGCAAATCGGTGGCGGCCACGATCACGCGGCAGTTCTCCAGGACATCGTTGGCCGTTACCCCGGTATGGCCGTGCATGTTGGCAACGCCAAGGCTCGTCGTCGCCACGGCTTCAAATCCCAATGCATCAAGGATGCGGGTGGTGCCAGCGTCCCAGGGATTGGGAATGATGAAGGCTTCGGGCCGCTCGTGAAGCGCCCTGAATGTGTCTGCTTTTTCTTCCTGGGTTGCCATGCGGCAATCCCCCGTCAGAGGTCAGACCGCTTCTCCGGAAGCGTAGCCGGCTTCGGCGGGCCGGGCGTCACTGGCGCCGAGGTCATTTGCGTGTTTGAACAGGGTCGAGCAGTAGGGGCAGACGATTTCTTCGTCCTGGCCCATGTCCAGATAAATGTGCGGATGGTCGTGGGGTGCTTTTGACCCGGTGCACTTGAATTCCCTGGCGCCGATCTCGACGACCGGCACGCCGGGGGAATTGTGAAAGTAAGGAACTGTGTTGTCAGCCATATGATCTTGCACGTATGAAATTGAACGGTTTGCACGTAGGAGATTGAAGCCGCGTGAGCGGTACAGGACATACCACAGGAAAGTTCCGTCATGCCAGCGTTCGATTCCAACGGCGTCGAAATTGCCTACACCGTTACAGGCGAGGGACCGCCGATCCTGCTGATCCACGGTTTTGCTTCAAATGGCCGGGTCAACTGGGGCGATACCGGCTGGACCTCTGCGCTGGAAGGCTCAGGCCGCATGGTGATCTGCGTTGACAACCGCGGCCATGGAGACAGCGAGAAACTCTATGATCCCTCGCAGTACAGCTCATCAATCATGGCGGATGATGCCGCAAACCTGCTTGGCCACCTCGGCATCGCCCAGGCCGACGTGATGGGCTATTCCATGGGCGCGCGGATTTGCGCCTTTCTCGCCATCAACCATGCCGAGCGGGTCCGCAGTGCGGTATTCGCCGGCCTTGCGGAGAACATGATCAAAGGAGTTGGCGGAGGTGAGGAACTGGCGGCGGGTCTGGAGGCCGCGAGCCTCGATCAGGTGCGTGATCCGATGCCGCGCGCATTCCGGATCTTTGCCGAATCAACCAAGAGCGATCTCAGGGCACTGGCAGCGTGCATGCGGTCATCGCGCCAGAAGATCACGGAAGCCGATCTGAGCACGATCACCGCGCCGGTTCTCGTGGCAGTGGGGAGCGAGGATGAGGTGGCGGGCCCCGCGGAGCCGCTGGCGGCTGTTATTGCAGGCGCAAAAGTGCTCTATATCCCCGGCCGCGACCACATGCGGGCGGTCGGCGACAAGGTTTACAAACAAGGCGTCCTGGAGTTTCTCGCAGAGCTCTCGTAAGCAGTACGCTTACACGCTTCAGGTTGACGTCGGGGCATGGTTGACCGGTGCTCCATGCTTGCGTATGCAGCTTTCCATGATGACCAATTCTTCAGTTGAACAGCGCGAACAGGTCTTTTTCGAGGGCGTTTCGGGCAACAGGATTGCCGCGGACGTTCATGGCGCCCAGGACGGGCCGACCGTCATCCTGGCACATGGCGGCGGACAGACGCGGCATTCCTGGCGCGGCACGGCCGAGCGTCTCGCGCTGCAGGGCTGGACTGCGATCGCCATCGACCAGCGCGGGCACGGGCACAGCGACTGGGTTGAAGACGGTGATTATTCGTTCGATGCGTTTGGCGGCGATATAACTGCTATCGCCGATCAGGTGCTTGAGCGCTTCGGCGCACGCCCGGTCAGCATCGGAGCGTCGCTTGGCGGTATTGCCTCGATGGTGGCGGAAGGGGAGAGCGAACGCGACGTCTTGTCCGGCGTTGTGCTGGTCGACATTACGCCGCGGGTAAACCGCTCCGGGGTTGAAAAGATCCAGGGCTTCATGGCGGAAAATTCCGAAGAAGGCTTCGCCACTCTGGAAGATGCGGCCGACGCCATCGCACGCTATTTGCCGCACCGCGAGCGGCCGAAAGACCTTTCCGGACTTTCCAAGAACCTGCGCCTGCGCGACGACGGGCGGTATCGCTGGCACTGGGATCCCAAGTTCATCCGGGACCGCTTCAAGGGCAAGACCGCAGAGCATGTGCAGAACCGGCTCGAAGCCGCCGCCAGACGCCTTTCGGTTCCCGTCCTGCTGGTGCGCGGCGGGCAGAGCGAACTGGTGGATGAAAAGGTGGCGCAGGAATTCCTGAAGATGGTTCCGCACGCCGAGTATGCCGATGTCGGTGAGGCCCGTCATATGGTTGCGGGCGACAAGAATGATGTCTTCACCGGTGCGGTGGTGGAATTCCTGGGCAAGCTGCGCGCGGGTCAGGTTGCCGCCGAGTAGGCTGAAACCCTTGGATTTTCCGACTTACGATTCATAAATCTTCATAAAAACCGTGATTTGTCCCAAGGATTATCGGGGGCGTGGCGTCTTATCTCCTGAAGTCTGGAGAATTGACCGACCGGGTGAGCCGGGCGGCGAAGGAGATATGCCATGAAACGTACATTTGTAGCCCTCGTGCTGGCGACCACATTTCTCACCCCGGTGTCCGCAGCAGAATATATCGCTGAGTCGCAGATTGATGCGGTGACCGTGTTTCC
>JAJFHM010000360.1 GCA_021775625.1 Hyphomicrobiales bacterium
TTCTTGTCGAAATGGCGGCTTTCGACCGAATGATGGATGTGATGGTGCGCCGGGCTCTGGATGAGGCGTCCGAGAAGGCCGGTCGCCGTCAGTTTCACATGCGAATGGCGCAAGTGCAGGATCGTGTACCAGAACACCAGGAGGATCGCGTTGATGCTCCACAGCGCCAGAACCTGACTGTCGGGACCATAAGCCCAGGTCATTGCGGCGGCGACCGTGCCGGTGGCGGAGCTGATCAGCACCGGAAACAGGAACAGTTCTGCTGGATGCTGACGCCATTCGGTCAGCGGTGTCATGACTTCTGCGGAATGATGCACCTTGTGGAACTCCCAGAGCCAGTCGACCCGGTGCATCAGCCAATGGGCGACCCAGTATCCAAATTCAATGGCCAGAAGATTGAGCACGGTGGTGACGATAGTCAGCGTTATGCTGGGGGTTCCGGCAACCGCGCCCGCGCCCAGGCCATGTTCGAGCGTGGCCAAAACGACGTCTTTCACCACCGGCGCGCTGGAGAAGATGAACGTCGCCTGCAGCAAAATGAACACCTGGGCGACAAAATAGAGCTTGAGGTCGAGCAGTGTGGATTTGTGGCGGATCAGCTTTTCGGGAAACACATAGCGTATCAGACCGCGCAGGCTTGCCCGCCGGCCGCGACGGACCATAATGTAGAATGCAGCCGCAATCGCACCACAGCCGATGAAGGTGAGAATGTTGGACTGGCTGCCAAGGTCGATCAGCGCATAGAACGGATAGACCACCAGAGCCAGAATTTGATCAATGAGCGAGGCGTCTGACATGGGGCAAGACCCTAGGCGCGCAGCCTTGCGATATCGTAAATTTCTCAAGGGCTTGCGCGCTTCCGGGCCTCGATTTGCTCGACAACGCATGGATCTGGTGCATTATCATTGGAACCTGTTAATCCCTCTTCACCTGAACATCCGGACAGCTTTGGCATGACGACGCAATTCCCCACCCTGTTTACGCCGATCAGGATCGGTGCAGTGGAGATCAAGAACCGCATTCTCTCCACCGGGCACGACACCACGCTGCCCACCGACGGCACCGTCAATGATGCGCTGATCGCCTATCAGGAAGCCCGCGCCAGGGGTGGTGCCGGGTTGATCTGCGTTCAGGTGGCGGGGGTGCATGATACGGCGCGTTACTCCTCGCACATCCTGATGCTCGACGATGACCGGGCGATACCCGGTTATGCGAAACTTGCCGACCGGCTGCATGGCCATGGCGCAAAAGTTTTCGCGCAGATTTTTCACCCGGGCCGGGAGATCATGGAATCCTCCGACGGCACCGCCATGGTGGCCTGGGCGCCCTCGGTCTCGCCGTCCGAGCGCTATCACGTGATTCCCCGGGCGATGACCAAATCCATGATTGCAGAAGTGGTGGAGGGCTATGCGAAAGCCGCGGGCCGAGCGAAACGCGCAGGGATCGACGGGGTCGAGTTTGTCGCCAGCCACGGCTATCTGCCGGCGCAATTCCTCAATCCGAAGGTGAACCTGCGTGAAGATGACTATGGCGGCGGGTTCGAGAACCGGCTGCGGTTCTTCCGCGAAGTGTTCGCAGCGATCCGCGCCGAGGCAGGACCGGATCTGGTCCTGGGCATGCGTATTTCCGGTGACGAGAAAGATCCCGAGGGCCTGAACGAGGCGGGTGTGCTGGACGCCATTGTCGCGCTTGAGGATCAACTCGACTATGTCAATGTTATCGCAGGCACCTCGGCGTCTCTCGGCGGGGCGGTCCACATCGTGCCGCCAATGGCGATCGAGAACGCCTATGTGGCGCCGTTTGCAGCGGCGGTGAAAGCCAAGGTGGCGATCCCGGTGCTGGTGGCAGGCCGCATCAACCAGCCGCATGAGGCGGAACAGGTGGTGGCCTCGGGCCAGGCCGATATGTGCGGCATGACCCGGGCGATGATCTGCGATCCGGAAATGGCGAGCAAGGCGCAAGCCGGACGCGTCGACGACATCCGCGCCTGCATTGCCTGCAATCAGGCCTGTATCGGGCACTTCCACAAGGGCTATCCGATTTCCTGCATCCAGCATCCCGAAACCGGGCGCGAGCTCACCTATGGCAAGCTGACGCTCGCCAAGGTGCGGAAAACCGTCATGGTGGTGGGCGGCGGTCCGGGAGGCATGAAGGCAGCGGCCGTTGCCGCGGCGCGCGGCAACGCGGTGACGCTGCATGAGGCTTCCGGTCAACTGGGCGGCCAGGCCCTGCTGGCGCAATTGCTGCCCGGGCGGACCGAGTTCGGCGGCATCGTCACCAATCTTGCGCGCGAGATGGAGCAGGCCGGGGTCGACGTGCAGCTCAAATCCGAAGTGAGCCGCGAGATCATCGACGCGCAGGCGCCGGACGTGGTGATCGTCGCCACCGGCGGCAGGCCCTTCACGCCGCCGCATGCGGAACTCGGCGACGACGCCCATGTGGTGGATGCATGGCAGGTGCTGCGCAATCAGGTCAATGTGGGCTCATCGGTGGTGATTGCCGACTGGCGGTCCGACTGGATCGGCATGGGGCTGGCGCAGTTGCTGGCCGAGAGCGGCTGTCACGTCAGGCTGGCGGTGAACGGCCTCCACGCCGGCGAGTTGATGCCGTGGTACGTGCGCGACATGGCGGCTGCCAAGCTGCACGCACTGGGTGTCGAAACCATGCCCTATATGCGGCTTTACGGGGCTGACGCGGATACGGTCTACCTGCAGCACACTGCCGGCGAGGACGCGATCCTGATCGAAGGTGTTGATACCTTGGTGCTGAGCCAGGGGCATGAACCGGTGGCGGGGCTGCTCAACGAACTGGAAGACCACGGCGCCGAGATCATCGGCATCGGCGATTGCCTGGCGCCGCGCACGGCGGAAGAAGCGGTGTTCGAGGGCCTGAAAGCCGGGTGGGGGCTTTAGATCGTTTCACATTCATATGGAATCGCTTTGACCGGGTTTTCAAGCCTTCTGACTGCGTTACGGCCCACTTGTGGTCAGCCAGACCACGGCGTGGACCGTGCCTTGCCGAGTGAACCGATTTGGACCATCAAACGGTTCCATATGAACGTGAAGCGATCTAGTCGGCGGGGTCATCCTGTCTGCTTTGCCGCTCAAGGCGGGCCACCTTGCGTTGCAGCGTTGCGATCTGGGACATGAGGTCCAATGCCAGTGCCACACCAGCCGTGTTCAGACCGAGGTCGCGTTCAAGCCGCTTTACCCTGTGCAATTCCACAACTGTCGTTTGAGAAAAGCGCCACTGAATGCGCTCGGAGCCCTTGGGTTCGACAATGCCCTCAGCGACGTAAGTCACGACTTTG
>JAJFHM010000037.1 GCA_021775625.1 Hyphomicrobiales bacterium
GCGGATCCTGCCCGGCCTCAAAGACACCAGCGGTGAGAGGTGGATGGGAGCGCGGCCGGGTCTGCCGGACTTCGTGCCGGTGATCAGCGGCTCGCCGCATTTTTCAAATCTGTTCTATGCCTTCGGCCACGGTCATCTGGGCCTCACCTGGGGTCCGACCACGGGACGTCTGATCGCCAGCATGATTGCGGGCAAACCGCTCGACCTGGATGTCGAACCCTATCGGGTGGATCGTTTCTGACACAAGAGTTTACTCCTGCGCGGGTGTTGGAAGCGGGGATCCGGATCGGCGCGCGCCTTCGGCTTCGGCGCTGTTCTCTCCTGCCGTTTCCGGCGGCAACTTGCGCCTGGGATTGACCGCGATCGCGCGCCTTTGGCCCCCCACCACAATCTCATCATCGAGTGCATAGACGACACAGGGCGTGGCGCTGAACTTGTTGCACCAGATCAATGCATCAGTCTTTGCGTCGACGCTGTTGCCCCAGCCGACGGTGTAGCCGTAGCTGCCGCCTGATCCGACTGCGAAGGCTTTGTGGTTTTCGCTATCGCGGTACTTGTCTGCAAACGCCGTTTCCGCATTGCTGCCCAATGCGTAGTCGGTATCGCCTTCGGATTTGGTGTCTCCACGCAGGCCGGCATACGTCATGGATATGTCGATGATTGGTTTGATGGCGGCGCGGATCCGGTCGTCCCAAATGGGCATAATGTGGCCTATACCCTCGAACCGCCTCCAGCTCCAGTTGGGGCTTGCGTCGGTGGAGGTGCAGGTGGCGGCGACCGAGGTCTTGTTCTTGGCGTTGAACTCGTCACGCAGATAATGGTCGATTTTTTCATCTCCGATCAGCGCCAGATAGGGCACGGATGCGGGAAAGTATACCTTGCTGCCGCCGGCAAAGCCGCAGGTCGCCCCGCTGGTCACCACACCATCGGTTGCCGCCGGCAGCCGTGCAGCCAGCCAGGCGCCTTCGGAATGGCCCCAGACGTATAAGGGCTTGCCGGGATATTGCGTCTTGATGTGGTCTATGGCGCGCAGGGTCTGCTTTACGCGGATGTCGTAGATCTCCCATTTGTTGGGATAAGGATAGGCGCATGATTTCGCCGGCCGGTGTTCGGCAAAGCTGTCGGGGGCGATGACCTTGTAGCCGGAATACTCGAAGTGGCGGATCCAGGCCTCCACCCAGCCCTTGGTGTAAAGACCGTCACAGCCATGCAGATGGAGCACGATCCCTTTTGTGGCCGGCTGGGTGGACACATAACCCTTATCGATCGTCCGCTCCGCGGCGGCCGGGTGGGCATGACAGATCAGGAGTGCCGCGACCGCGATGCCTGCTGCGTAGAGTGCCGGCCTGTTTTGCATTTAACGCGCTCCGCTTTTCGACCCAGTGACCACTAAAAGGTGAGAGGCCATTGTAGCCGAAGCGAGCCTGGACCGAAACGCGAGCCTGGACCGAAACGCGGTACCGCGGATGCTCAGTCCCGCGGTGGCTGAACCAGGCCGCGTTCGACGGCCGGGCGCGCCAGACAACGCTCCAGATACGCGTTAACGTTCTTATACTCATCGATCCCCAGTGCCGCGCCGCCTTCGTAGAATCCATCGAGGACGCGGACCCAGGGGAAAGTTGCGATGTCGGCGATGGTGTAGGCATCGCCCATGATGTAGTCGCGGCCCTCGAGCCGCTGCTCGAGGACACCCAGCAGACGTTTGGTTTCGTTGGTATAGCGTTCGGTGGGATAGGGGTCCGTGACCTTGTCGGCGACGAATTTGAAGAAGTGTCCGAACTGACCGAACATTGGCCCGACGCCGCCCATCTGAAACATCAGCCACTGGATACAATGGTATTTTTCCGCCGGGTCAGACGGGATCAGCTTGCCGGTCTTCTCCGCCAGATAAATCAGGATGGCGCCGCTTTCCCACAAGGGCAGGGGTGCGCCGCCGGGGCCGTTGGGATCGATGATCGCGGGGATCTTGTTGTTCGGGTTAAGCGACATAAACTCCGGCGTCAGCTGGTCGTCCGAGCCGAAGGACACGAGATGCGCTTCGTAAGGCAGTTCCAGTTCCTCCAGCGCGATCGATGCCTTCACCCCGTTGGGTGTGGGCAGGGAATAGAGCTGAATGCGGTCCGGGTGCTGCGCCGGCCAGCGCTTGGTGATCTGGAATTGCGATAGGTCGCTCATGAGGGGGTCCTGACTTGACGGTGGCGTCATCGTGAAACGGGAGAAGGTAATCGGCAGCCGATTGCACCACCATGTAGCGACAAAGAGGCGAAGTTCAAACCCCTTGTTCAACATGCAGGATGTTGCATCGGGCAAAATGGTTGCCTATCTGTCGGCAGAGAGGTACCGCTTAACAATGACACCGTCCAATCCTCAACCGATCAACACTGCGGATCGTGCGCCGAAGGCGGATGAAATCCTCGACGTCACCCAGGTGCTGGTGCAGCAGAACGGCTATAACGGATTCAGCTTTCGCGATGTGGCCCGGGCCGTGGGCATCAAGAGTGCAAGTGTGCACTATCATTTCCCCACCAAGGAACTGCTCGGCGCGGCCTTGACCCGGCGCTACACAGACAGGGCTGTGGCGCATCTCGGGCCCCCGTCCGACCCCAATGCGGATCCCGACATGCTGCTGGGCCGGTTTGTCGGCGTGTTCCGCAGCGTTTTAGAGGACGATGGGTTGATGTGCCTGTGCGGCATGCTCGGTGCCGAAACGCGCACATTGCCAGCAGGTGTTGCTTCGGAGTCCCGACGTTTCTTTGTTTTAACTGTAAAATGGATAAGTGAAGTGCTGCAGCGGCGCGATCCGTCTCTCTCTGCCGATCAGGCGGAGACCCAGGCGTTGCGGACGATTGCCACCCTCGAAGGCGCAATGTTGGTTTCCCGGGCGCTCGATGATCTGTCTGTTTTCGACCGCGTTTCAGCCAATCTGGACTTTTAGTACGCAAGCTTGATGGGCGTTTGAGGCGTCAGTTGACACTTTCCGGCATATGAGATATCTATCTATCACTAGGTAGATTACCTTATTCACGTTCTCCAGCGTGCCGACCTCTTGCGGATGGCAGTGCGTGAGATTGGGTGGTCCAAAAAACTATCTATCAATAGATAAGGGAAACGAAGATGAAGCTCTACGAATTCGAAGCCTTCCCCAATCCCAGGCGCGTTCGCATGTTTCTTGCCGAAAAGGGCGTCTCGGTCGACCGCATCCAGGTCAATGTGCCGGAAGGCGAACACCGCACTGACGCCATCACCGCCAAGAACCCCAGCGCCACGGTACCGTTTCTCGAGTTCGAAGACGGCACCTGCATTTCGGAGACCACCGCCATTTCACGTTATTTCGAGGCGAAGCAACCGAAACCGTCATTGTTTGGCGCAACCCCCGCCGACCAGGGCAGGATCGACATGTGGCAAAGGCGCGTCGAGGACGGTCTGTTCAACGCCATCCTCACCTATTTTCACCATGCAACGCCGGGCCTGGGAGAACTTGAGCTCTATCAGAACAAGGACTGGGGCGAAAACAACCGGGAACGCGCACACAAGACCATGCTGTGGCTCGACCGGGAACTGGCTAACCGCCCCTATGTCGCAGGTGATACGTATTCAATTGCGGACATCACCGCCCTGTGTGGTATCGATTTCTGCAAATTCGTTGAACTGGACATTCCGGCCGACTGTGCCAACCTGCAGCGCTGGTATGATGAGGTGGCGAGCCGTCCGAGTGCGGCAGCGTAACCGGCCGGCGACACTGCGAAGGGGTGACCAGCCATGCAGATCAATGCAGATGTGACCAAACGCGCCGTCGTGCACTCGCACGATCTGGACTGGGTGAAATCACCGCTTCCCGGTGTCGACCGCCGTATGCTTGAACGCGACGGCGAGGAAGTGGCGCGGGCAACGTCTGTGGTGCGCTATGCGCCGGGCAGTGCGTTTTCCGCCCATACGCATACTGGCGGTGAGGAGTTCATCGTGCTCGACGGCGTCTTCACCGACGAGATGGGCGACTTCCCGAAAGGCATGTATGTGCGCAATCCGGTGGGCTCAAGCCACACGCCGTCAAGCGCGCCTGGATGTACCATCTTCGTCAAGCTCTGGCAGATGCCGCCGGGTGATCAGGATTTCGTGCGCATCAATATTGATACAGCGGCCGGGTGGCACGATGGCGATGCCGGCGAACAGGTGCTGCCGTTGCATGCCAGTGAGCATGAAACAGTGTCTGTCCTGCGTTGGCATGCCAATGCCTCTCTTGCGCAAAGGTCCTATCCTGACGGTGCGGAATATTTCGTCTTGAACGGAGGATTTGACGATGCTGACGGGCGCTACGGCGAAGGCACCTGGCTGCGTATTCCTCCCGGTGGCAGCCATCACCCCAACACCTCGGAAGGCTGCACGGTTTATGTCAAGTCCGGTCACCTGACCAAGACCTTGCCGCTGCCTGGAGATTGACGCCTTCTCCACATAAATCAGGGCCGGCAGCGGTTTCCCGCTGCCGGCCCTGTCTTGTGACCTGCCTCAATTGCGCTCCTGCGGCCGTTACATATCCGCAAGGGCTGCGACGAGCGCGCCCGTTGCGGTGCTGTTCATGCCGTATTTGGCCTTGCGAACGTCCATCACTTCGAACGGCAGGTTTACCTTCTGGAGCGCCTTGCGCAGTTCTTCGTGGAAGCCGTCCACCATGGCGGTGCCGCCACCGAAAACC
>JAJFHM010000361.1 GCA_021775625.1 Hyphomicrobiales bacterium
GGCCCGTCGTCCGCATCATGCTCGTCTTCGATTTCACCGACAATCTCTTCAACCAGATCTTCGATCGAGACCAGGCCGTCGGTGCCGCCATATTCATCGACGACCACCGCCATGTGGATCCGTGTCGTCTGCATCTTGACCAGCAGGTCACCGGCGGACATCGACGGTGGCACGAACAGCAACTGCCGGGTAACATCGGTCTGTGCCAGCGTGAGGTCGAGATTGACCCGGCCGAGATCGATTTCCTTGCTCCGCACCGCGGGTTTGGCGGGCTTCGACTTCGCCGATGCGCGCGGCTTCTTGGCCGAGCTTTGCTTGGCGATCCAGTTCATCAGATCCTTGATGTGGACCAGCCCGTAAGGGTCATCCAGGGTTTCCCGGTAAACCGGCAGGCGCGAATGCCCGGCGGTTGAGAAGATCTTGAGCAGCTCGACGATGGTGATGGTCTCGTCGACGGAGACAATGTCGACACGCGGAACCATGACGTCTTCCACGCGGACGTCGCCGAATTTGAGCAGCCGCATCAACATCGAGCGCTCGCTTGGCGAAAACTCGGCGCCGCCGCCCTCGTGCTGTTCGAGAACGTCACCGAGGCTTTCGCGCAGGCTTGAATCACCGTTGGTGCCGAACATCGCCTTTACGCGAGACCACAGCGATCCGTTTGCTTTGGAGCCGTTTTGTCGAGAACTTTGCGGGCCTAAGCCCGGACTGTCAGATGGGGTATCGACCATTTGTCCGAATGTGTGTGCCGCGCCTGGTGCGCTGGCTATACTGTTTCACTGTAGTGCTCATATGGGTTTGGCACACCCAGATGCGCAAGAGCGGTTATCTCGAGCGCCTCCATTTTTTGAGCACAGGCATCACTTTCGTGATCATAGCCCAAAAGGTGCAAAACGCCATGGATGATTAAATGACACAGATGGTTTTCGAAAGTCTTTCCCTGGGCATCACTTTCCCGCCTTATGGTTTCGAAAGACAGAACGACGTCGCCGAGCAGGAAGGCCTCGCCTGGAACCGATATTTCAGATGTTTCCGCCGCAAAGGACAAAACGTTGGTTGGCGCCGCTTTTCCCCGGTAGGTTGCGTTCAGATCCTGCATTTTGGTATCATTTGAAAACACCACGCTGAGCTCTGCGGCGTCGAACTGTGTCCGCGCGGCATGTGCATAAGCGCAAAGCGCAGACCGCGTCGCCAGAATTTCGAGATCCTTCACCCGCGCCCAGCACGGATCGAGCGCCGCAAACACAACGCTCAGGACCGGTTCTGCGGAGCTGCCGTCTTCAGCCATTGTCCTTGGTGCTCCTGGGTTTGTCCTGCTCTACCCCATCATAAGCGCGGACGATGCGCGCCACCAGCGGATGCCGCACAACATCGACATGGCTGAACGCCACCTGAAAGACCCCGTCGACATTTCGCAAGAGGTTCACAGCGTCAGTGAGGCCTGACTTGGCCCCGTGCGGCAGGTCGACCTGGCTGGGGTCTCCGGTGATGACCATTTGGCTGCCTTCGCCAAAACGGGTCAGAAACATTTTCATCTGCATCGGTGTACTGTTTTGGGCTTCGTCCAGAATAATGAACGCATGACTGAGGGTTCGCCCCCGCATGAATGCCAGAGGCGCGATCTCGATGGTGCCGTCTTCCAGACCCCTGACGACCTTGTTGGCCGGCAGGACATCGTAGAGTGCATCGTAGAGCGGACGCAGGTAGGGATCGACCTTGTCGCGCATGTCGCCGGGCAGGAACCCCAGCCGTTCGCCGGCTTCCACCGCGGGACGTGACAGGATTATGCGCTCAACCTTGCCGGCGCTGAGTGCTGCAGCTGCATAAGCCACGGCGAGATATGTCTTGCCGGTCCCGGCGGGCCCGGTTGCAAAGATCAGATCAAGGTCCTGCAGCGCCTTCATATAGGTGTTTTGAACCTGGGAGCGGGCGCTGATCGCGCGGCGCGGCGTTTTGAGGTGCACTTGCCCGTTTGCGGTCTCGGGCGCGCCGGTTTCGATGGGAGTGGTGATCATACGAATGGCTCCATCGACTTCGCCCGGCCCGACGTCGTGACCTTGTGTAAGGCGCTCGTAAAGGGCGTCGAGTACTTGCTTGGCACTGCGGCAGGCGTCCTCGTCACCCTTCAGCAGGACATGGTTGCCGCGTGGTGTCAGCTCCACGTCGAGGCGATCTTCTATGATGGACAGGTGCTGATCATGCTCGCCGAACAGTGGCGGCAGCATCCTGTTGTCCTCGAAGCTGAGGGTCAAAGTGTCTTGCGTCGCCGCTTCGCCGGATTGACCGTTGCTGCGGGACTGGGATTTTGTACTCAAAGTGACAACACCTCGCCTTGTGCCCGGGCCGCATCTCGTAACGCAGCGGACGCCGGGGACTGCGCCACGACCCCGGACAGGCTGTTGGGGCCGACGCTGGTGATTTCGATCCGGGCAATCTCGCCAGCCTGCACCGCGGATCCATCGATGTGAACGGCCTGCAGATACGGCGACCGCCCCACCAACTGCCCCGGCCGGCGTCCGGGCCGGTCGAACAGAACGTCGATTTCCCGGCCAAGGCATTGCTCGTTGAAGCGCACCTGTTGCTGCTTGAGCAAGGACTGCAACTGCTCGAGACGCGCAGACTTAACCTCTTCTGAAACCTGATTGTCATGCTCGGCCGCCGGTGTTCCGGGCCTGGCGCTGTACTTGAACGAGTAGGCCTGGGCATATCCGATATTGTGGACGAGGCCCAGGGTTGCCTCGAAATCTTCGTCGCTTTCGCCGGGAAAGCCGACGATGAAATCGGAAGACAGCGCAATGTCTGGCCGCGCCGCACGGATCCGGTCGATCGCTGCGTAATAGTCCGCAGCCGTGTGGCCGCGGTTCATGGCCTGCAGGATGCGGTCCGAGCCTGATTGCACGGGCAGGTGCAAATAGGGCATCAGCTGTGGAATGTCGCGGTGTGCGGCCAGCAGCGTTTCGTCCATATCCCGTGGGTGGCTGGTGGTGTAGCGCAAGCGGGCAATGCCATCTATGCCGGCCAGGTGTTCGATGAGCATGCCAAGCGTCCAGTCCCGGCCGTCGGGGCCGGTGCCGTGATAGGCATTCACATTCTGGCCCAGCAGCGTCACTTCCCGGACGCCGGCGGATGCGAGGTCCAAGACCTCTCGTGCGATGTGCTCCACCGGTCGGGAAAATTCGGCGCCGCGCGTATAGGGCACGACACAGAATGTGCAGAACTTGTCGCAACCTTCCTGCACGGTCACGAACGCGGTCGCACCGCGCGCCAGCAATCTTGGCTGTGAGGGGCTTTTCAAGATGGAGAATTTATCTTCAACCGGAAAGTCGGTCTCCACCAGACCGCGCGAACCTGATGCGACATCGGCCAGCATTTCGGGCAGCCGGTGATAGGTTTGCGGGCCGAACACCAGATCGACGGTTGGCGCCCGGCGGATCATTTCCTCGCCCTCCGCCTGCGCCACGCAGCCGGCGACGCCGACAACCAGCGGGCGCGCACCGCGTGCCCGCGCCGTCTTGACCTGGTTGAGGCGGCCGAGCTCGGAATAGACCTTCTCCGCCGCCTTTTCACGAATATGGCAGGTGTTCAATATGACCAGATCAGCGTCGTCAACCGCGTCCACCGCCTCATAGCCCATGGGCTCGAGCGCATCGATCATGCGCTCGCTGTCATAGACATTCATCTGACAGCCATAGGTTTTGATGAAAAGCTTTTTGCTCGGCTTGGCCATAGCGTTCGTTCGGGGCCCTGTGCGGTTCGTGCGTATATAGAGTGATGCTGTGCCCGGTCGCGCGGCTCAGCGGCGGGCGCGCTTCAATATAGGTCTTTTTACCCAATGGCAATGACAACCGCCATCAAGAACTGATTCCGTATAAACATGAAGCGCTCTACCCGGCCCGGCCGGTAATGGCAGCCACCACCCCGGCGCGAACCGCATTTTCGCAGTGCAGCGCCAGCGTCTTTCTGTTGCCGGCGCTTTCAATCGTAACCGGCGGATGAAACTCGACACTCACATCGAAGGGCCCGCGTTTGAGCGCTTCCCACAGGTGTGGCGCCAGGTCCATGTCGCCGTACCAGGCAAACACCGGACGCTCGTGGCGTGCCAGCGGCAGGCCGTGAACGTGCGTATAGGCAATCGACACCGGTTGCACGGGGACGGCCCTGTCCGCACCTGCGGAGCGGTCAAAATAGGTCAGGTCGGCGGCTCCCATCAGTGCGCTCTTGAACCCCAGCACCCGGTTGCCATCGGTGCTTGTGCCTTCCGGAAACAGTACCAAAGTGTCGCCGTCGCGAAGTCGCGCCTGCATCTGCGCCTTGAACTGCGCCGTCGACGACCGCCGGTCACGGTCAACAAAAATGGTGCGCTGGAGCCGCGCCAGAGAACCGAATAAAGGCCAGGTTCCGACTTCTCTCTTGGCGATGAAAGACAGTGGCTTCACCGCACTGAAGACGCTGATATCCAGCCACGAGACGTGATTGGAGGCGATCAGGCACGGCGCATCGGAAACAGGCTCACCCTTCACCACGATCCGCGCACCCAGGAGGCGGCACAGGTTGCGGTGATAGAAATTCGGAAACCGTACAGCCAACCGCGGCGCGAGGCGCAACAACACCCATTGAAAGACCATCAAAGGCGGGGTCAACGCGAAGAATACGACGAGGATTAAACTGGCCCGGAAGCGGCCCATGCTTACACCGCCTCAGCGTTCATCCGTTTTCAAACGGATGCCGTAGAGCTCAAGGCGGTGATCCACCAGACGATATCCAAGTTCCCGGGCGACGAATTCCTGCAGCTTTTCGATGTCTTCGTTGTGGAACTCGATCACTTCGCCGGATTGAAGGTCGATCAGGTGATCATGATGGTCGTCGCTTGCCTGCTCGTAACGCGCCCGGCCATCGCCGAAATCATGCTTTTCGAGGATGCCGGCATCTTCGAAAAGGCGGACGGTCCGGTACACCGTTGCGATCGATATCCGGTCATCGATGCCTGACGCGCGACGGTAGACTTCCTCCACATCCGGATGATCTTCGGCATCGGATAGAACGCGCGCGATGATGCGCCGCTGTTCGGTCATCCGCATGCCCTTTTGGGCGCAAAGGTTTTCGAGCCTGCAGCCCATTCCGGCACCTTCCGCAAGATCCAACGAATGAAGTGTTTATAGATTGCGCCCTGCGCTCGCGCAATGCGCAAGGCTTGATTACCTGTCGGTGTTGTCGCGAAGATGCAGCGCCATGACAATGGCGTCCATTCGGGTGGCATCGGCGCCCGTATAATACGCATCGCGGCGCCCGGTTTCGCCGAACCCCCGGGCTCGATAGAAGTTCCGTGCAGCGGTATTGTCTTCGGAAACTTCAAGATAGACCACCGCGATCCCGTCCGCTGCACTTCGTTCAAGAGCATGGTCAAGCAGGGCGCACGCCAGCCCCCGGCGGCGATGATCCGGCAGAATGCCGATGGTGATGATTTCCGCCTCATCTGCGGCCTGACGCAAGACTACGAGCCCGCGCGCCTCCTCACTTGTGCTCACAACAACAAAGGCGGAAACCGCGGGCGACGCGATCAGCCCGGCGAACGATTGGGCCGTCCACCCGGTGTCGAAACACAGGCCGTGCAACTCACTGAGGAGTGCCGGATCCATGCATCGCTTGATGGCGGCATCTCGCGGTTTGTCGGGCGGCGCCGTCATTTCGGCAATTTGGCATCCGGCGGCCGCAGATAAAGCGGCACCACCGGTTCACTTGAGATGGTCCGCAACGCTGCACGCCCGGCAACGATGCGCGCTGTCGGCAGCACCTCGCGCCCTGCGGCGCTGCTCAGTTCGCCGCCGCCTGTGCGTATCAATCCGGCGCCGCTTCCCACCACAACCGGGTCGTGGCATTCGATGGCGGCCCGCGCGTCGTCATAGCCAAGCGCCAGCGGATCCGACAACGGCTCGAGGTCAGGAGAGAAGCACTGCACATAAACCTGATCGCGGCGGGCGTCGAACACAACCGCGATGGGGCGCCCTCGACTTGTGCCGGCCTCAACCGCTCCGGCGGCCACCGCCTCAAGCGTCGTGATGCCGATCACCGGGAGGCCGGACGCCACGGCCATGCCACGGGCGGTGGCAACACCGATTCTGACACCGGTGAAGGTGCCCGGTCCGGTCGTCACGGCGATGCGATCGAGATCGGAGAATGACAGGGCTGCTGACGCCATGACCTCTGCGATCATCGGCACCAGAACTTCCGCATGCCCTTTGGTCCGCGCCTCATGGTGGGATGCCAGCGTCTCCGGGCCTCCCGCATCAATGCGCACAACCGCGGCCGAGCACGCCGCCATGGCGGTATCGAAGCTGAGAACAAGCATTACGGATCAGTAGTAGCTGTCTTCGGACGCATGTGCATTGATCTGGCGTATGGTCTGCAGCCCAAGCGTGGTGGTTGCAATATGAACGAGGAAACTGAAGACCAGGAAGTAGAACGACACAGCCTGGTTTGAAAGCTGTTTCTCCATTTGTGCCACCTGCGGATAGAAGGACAAATAGACCACGTCAACATCGTCGCCGGTGCGAAGTTGCGACGTCAAACCGATTTGCCGCCCGGCGGGGCCGTAATTTTTCTGCAGAAAGTCACCGGAATATCTGTTCAGGCGCCCGTCCTGATACTCGAACTTGAACCTTATAGCCCGCTCCCCCTCCTCAATCCCGGTGATGCGGCCGGGGCTCTTCTCCGGCGAAAGCGATATGAGGCCATACTCAGCACCTTGCTGAAACGACCAGACCGCAAAAAATCCCGCCACAGCGAACGCCAGCAAAAGAGCCGCCATTTTGGTGTAGAGAAAGTCCTTCTTCGCCTCGCGGGGATAAAACTGGTTCATGCCGAAAAAATCCCGGAATGTCTGCAAGCCACATAATTCACTACGGCGGAGTTAAATTCAACACTGCGCCGGGACAAGATCATCGATGGCGCCCAGCGACGGTTCGTTGAACATGATGCGCCAAAAGCACCACCGCGCGGGATCGCAATGGACGGCGCGGCATCCATTCCCTATTACATCACCTTCCGCTAATCTCGCCGCGGCGCGGACCATCCGTTCGCGGACGTACGGCCGGGAGGGCATCTCGTTTATCTTCGGTATTCGGGGGGACGGCGGATGACCGGGTGGCCGCATCGGGCCGGCCGATATTGTTTGCGTCGGGCAATAGGTAGGCAATTTGGTGTCGAAGCAGCGTAAAGTCCTGTTCCACGTCCTTGGCCATCTGGCAGGCTTCCTCGGCTATGCCGCGATCGCCTTTCTCGGCGGCGTTGTTTACGTCGCGGTGGTCAATCATTTTTATGGCCATCAGCAAGGCGTTGAGGAGGCGGTCTACATTGCACTGCTGCCTATCGCGGCCGGCGCCATCGGACTGTGCTTGTGGTTTCCGGTGTGGATCGGCCTTTGGGTGTTCGGCGGGTTCGCCAGATGGTTTGTGGTTTTCGTGCTTCCAGCGGTGCTCACCGCCCTGGCCACAACAGTGTTCTGCGGCGGTCTGGAGCGCTGTTTTCTGCCTGGCGGCGCCGAGCGTATGGTTGGCATCGCCCTTGTCCTGACCGTCGGGTTTGCCGCCTTGGCACATCATCAGATCGTGCAATTTATCGTCAGGACGCTTGGTCCCGCCGCGCCGTCGCTGCATGCCCAAACAGCCAGCGAGCGGCACCAACAGCTATGATGGCGCCCGCAACCTGCGCCACGATGAACGCCGGCATATGGGATGGGTCAATTCCTGAGAAAGTGTTGGTGAAACTCCGTGCGAACGTCACCGCGGGATTGGCGAAGCTGGTTGACGCGGTGAACCAGTAAGCGGCCGTGATGTACAGCCCGACCATATAGGGCACCGCCTCGGGCCGCCATTTGATGGCGCCGAATATCACCGTCACCAGCCCGAATGTGGCAATCACCTCGGCAAACCATTGCGCCGGCCCGGTGCGCGCGGTGGCGGACACCTGAAACACCTGTTCTTCGAACATGAGATGAGCCGCCAGCATGCCGGCAACCCCGCCGATCACCTGGGCGGCGATATAAACTACGCTGTGACCGGCGCCGATCTCCCGGCGCATGGCAAACGCCACAGTCACCGCCGGATTGAAATGCGCGCCCGATACCGGCCCGAAAATCAGGATCAGAACCACCAGTATCGCGCCGGTGGGGAGCGTGTTGCCGAGAAGCGCAATGGCCACATTGCCGCCGGCAAGACGGTCGGCCATGATGCCGGAACCGACGACGGTGGCGAGCAGGAACGCGGTTCCGAGAAATTCCGCGCCAAGGCGGCGGGACAGGTCAATTTGGGTCATGTGTCGGCATCCTCCAGCCAAAGCGTCGTCTCATCGGGCTCGGCGGCCCGTACCAGGTGGTGTCTCGCGCCTGCGGTATCGCCAACCGGACGTCGATACAACCGCTTTGTGACGGTTTCTCCGGTGTGGAATGCGCTTGCGTTCGGGCGCGGCAGAGCCTATAACCCGCCCCGTTTCAGAACCATCCGGCTATCAATGGGCTGCCGAGGTGGTTCGAAATGCTCCCGCCCGCAGGAATCTTGAAGATTCGCAGGCTGAATGAATGCCGGCGGCCAAGGCTGTTTATGAGCCCTGCCGTCCCTCTAGACAACTTAAGGGAAGCAAAATGCCCAAGATGAAGACCAAGTCGAGCGTCAAAAAGCGGTTCAGCCGAACCGCGAGTGGCAAGGTCCGCGGCAATCAGGCCAACAAACAGCATGGCATGATCAAACGGACCAACAAGCAGATCCGCAACCAGCGGGGCACGACAATTCTGTCTCCCCAGGATGCAAAGATCGTTAAGAAGTTCATGCCCTACGACTAGGGATCTCGATCTCTTAGAAGACCTCTCGCGTTAAGGAACACCGCAATGTCACGTGTAAAACGGGGCGTCACAACACACGCCCGCCACCGCAAAGTCATCAAGAAGGCCAAAGGCTATTACGGCCGCCGCAAGAACACGTTCCGTGTTGCCAATCAGGCGGTTGAGAAAGCCGGTCAATATGCCTACCGCGACCGCCGTGTCCGCAAGCGCAACTTCCGCGCCCTGTGGATCCAGCGGATCAACGCCGCGTGCCGCGAACTCGAACTCACCTATGGACGATTTATCAACGGGCTCAGCAAGGCCGGTGTTGAGGTCGACCGCAAGGTGTTGGCCGATCTCGCAGTGCACGAGCCCGATGCTTTCAAGGCGCTGGTCGAGAAGGCAAAGGCTGCTCTTTAAGTCACCGTTTGCGACACCGTTCTTGCCGGACCCGCTCACCGAAACGATCTGGCGGCCGCACGGCTGTTGGTTTGACAAAAACGGATTGATCAAGATGAGCGCAACAGCGAAGCTCGAAGACCTCGAAAAAGAACTCCTCGCCGCCGTCGCGGCGGCGGGCGACGATGCGCGCCTGGAGGAGATCCGCGTTGCGGCTCTCGGCAAGAAGGGCTCGGTCTCCGAACTCATGAAGGGTTTGGGCGCCATGGACGCCGATCAGCGCAAGGTCATGGGACCGGCGCTCAACGGCTTGAAGATGACTGTTGGCGAGGCCATCTCTGCCCGGCGTCAGAGCCTGCATGACGTGGTCCTCGAGGCCCGCATTGCCACCGAGACCATCGACGTCACCCTGCCCGCCCGGCCGGAACAGGCCGGCACCGTGCATCCGGTGAGCCAGGTGCTCGATGAGGTGATCCAGATCTTCGGCGACATGGGGTTCGCCGTGGCCGAGGGCCCGCATATCGAGACCGACTTCTACAATTTCACCGCGCTCAATATCCCGCCTGAACATCCCGCCCGCCAGGAGCACGACACGTTTTATTTCAACGAGCGTGAAGACGGCTCGCGCATGGTTCTGCGCACCCACACCAGCCCGGTCCAGATCCGCACCATGGAAAACCAGGAGCCGCCGATCCGCATCATCGCGCCGGGCCGGACGTTCCGCTGCGATTCGGACCAGACCCACACGCCCATGTTCCATCAGATCGAGGGTCTTGTGATCGATGAAGAGACCCATCTGGGCCACCTGAAATGGTGCCTGGAAGAATTCTGCAAGGCGTTCTTCGAGGTCGACGAGCTGAAAATGCGCTTCCGCTCCTCGCATTTCCCGTTCACCGAGCCCTCCATGGAAGTCGATATCGGCTGTTCCTGGGAAGATGGGCAGGTCAAGATCGGTGCCGGGGACGACTGGCTTGAAATTCTTGGCTCCGGCGTTGTCCATCCCAACGTCATTGCGGCCGGCGGGCTTGATCCCGAACGCTATCAGGGTTTCGCCTTCGGCGTTGGCCTCGATCGCCTCGCCATGCTGAAATACGGCATTCCCGACCTGCGCGCGTTTTTCGAAGCGGATCTGCGCTGGCTGCGCCACTATGGCTTCGCCTCCCTCGATGTGCCGACCCTGGCGGGAGGGCTGACCCGATGAAGTTCACCCTGTTCTGGCTGAAAGAGCATCTGGAAACCGACGCGACCACGCAAGACATTGCAGACGGCCTTCTCGGCGCCGGCTTCGAGGTTGCAAGCCTCGTCAATATGGCCGACGATCTAGCCGCCTTCACCGTGGCCAAGGTGAAAGAGGCGCGCCAGCATCCAAACGCCGACCGCCTGCGGGTCTGTGATGTGGAAACTGCAGACGGCATGGTTCAGGTGGTGTGCGGCGCCCCCAATGCGCGCACCGGCATGACCGGCATCTTCGCACCCGAAGGCACCCATATTCCAGGCACCGGCATCGATCTTCAGAAGACCGAAATCCGCGGCGTCGAGTCTTCCGGCATGTTGTGCTCGGAACGCGAGATGATGCTCTCCGACGAGCATGACGGCATCATCGATCTTGCGGCAGACCTGCCCATCGGCATGCCGGCAGCCGAAGCGCTCGGTCTCGACGATCCGGTCTTCGAGATTGAAATCACGCCCAACCGGCCGGAAGCATTGGGCGTCCGCGGCATCGCCCGCGACCTCGCCGCCAAGGGCCTCGGCACATTGAAACCCTTCGCGCCGGAGGTGGTGCCGGGCAGTTTCGACAGCCCGGTTTCGGTCAGTCTCAATTTTGCAGGTGGCGACACCTCTCCCTGCCCGAAATTCGTCGGGCGATATTTTCGCGGCGTCAGGAACGGCCCCTCGCCGGACTGGCTGCAACGGCGCCTGCGCGCCATCGGTCTGAGACCGATTTCAGCGCTGGTCGATATCACCAACTTTGTCACCTATGCCTATGGCCGCCCGCTGCATGTCTTCGATGCGGACAAGGTCAATGGCAACATTCAGGCGCGCCTGTCGAAACCCGGCGAGAAACTTCTGGCGCTCGACGGCAAGGAATACGAGTTCGACGACGCCATGACCATGATCGCGGACGACCATGGGCCCGAGGCCATCGGCGGCATCATGGGGGGCGAAGCGTCGGGTTGCACCGAAGACACCGTGAACGTGTTCCTGGAGGCCGCCCTCTTCGATCCGATCCGCACCGCGGCCACCGGCCGCAAACTCGGCATTCAATCCGATGCCCGCTACCGCTTCGAGCGCGGCGTTGATCCGACTTTCGTCGAGACCGGCGCTGAAATCGGCAGCCGCATGATCCTTGACCTGTGTGGCGGAGAGGCCTCGCATCTGGTGATTGCGGGAGAGGCGCCCGATACGGCACGCAGCTACACATTGCGCAAGGACCGGGTCCGCACGCTCGGTGGCATCGACGTCGCCCTGGGGCGGCAGAAAGCCATTCTCGAAGACCTCGGTTTCGGCGTTACCGAAACCGATACCGGTCTTGCCTGCGCCGTCCCGCCGTGGCGGCCGGACATCCATGGCGAGGCGGATCTGGTTGAGGAAGTCTGCCGCATCGTCGGCCTGGACAAGGTGCCAAGCGCGCCGATGAAGCGGCTGCATGCCACCGCCCGGCCGGTGCTGACGCGGCTGCAGCGCCGCACCAACGCCACCCGCCGCACCCTGGCCGGCCGCGGCTTCAATGAAGCGGTGACCTGGGCATTTCTGCCGGAAAGCCAGGCGGTGCTGTTCGGCGGCGGCCAGCCGGAACTGAAGCTGGCCAATCCGATCTCGTCGGAATTGTCCGACATGCGCCCCTCGCTCCTGCCAAATCTGGTGGCGGCGGTGGCACGCAACATGGCGCGCGGCTTTCAGGATGTGGCGCTGTTCGAGATCGGCCATGCCTATGCCGGCGATGCGCCGCAAGACGAGACCGTGCGTGCAGCAGGCGTCCGCCGCGGCTCGACCATGGAGCGGCACTGGACCGCAGAGGCCCGGCCGGTCGATGCCTTTCATGCCAAGGCCGATGCTATCGCTGCACTCGAGGCCGCCGGTGCGCCGGTGCACAGCCTGCAGATTGCACCTGAGGCGCCGCCCTGGTTCCATCCCGGCCGTTCCGGCACGTTCCAACTCGGCCCGAAGAACCAACTCGCCCATTTCGGCGAATTGCATCCGCGCATCATTGAGACGTTCGGTGCGAAAGCGCCGTTGATCGCATTTGAGCTGGTGTTGAACAGCATTCCCGAGCCGCGCAAGACCGACGGCGCTTCGCGTCCCGCACTCAATGCCTCGGACCTGCAGGCGGTCAGCCGTGACTTCGCCTTCGTGCTCGATGACGGCGTCGACGCCGACAAGGTGGCCCGTGCCGCCCGCGGCGCCGACAAGGCCCTGATCACCGCAGTGT
>JAJFHM010000362.1 GCA_021775625.1 Hyphomicrobiales bacterium
TCCGCTTTGCCGGGCGACCCGGCCGCGGTCAATAGGAGGCGTTACAGTGATACTCCTGATCGATAACTACGACAGCTTCACCTACAATCTGGTGCACTGCCTGGGCGAGATAGGCGCCGAAACATCCGTCCACCGCAACGATAAGATCTCAGTGAGCGAGGCGATTGCACAAAAGCCCGACGCCATCGTGCTCTCACCCGGCCCCTGCACGCCCAATGAAGCGGGCATCTGTCTCGACCTTGTCCGCGAATCAAATGGCAGCATCCCGATCCTCGGGGTGTGCCTGGGACATCAATCCATCGTTCAGGCCTTTGGCGGCCGGATTGTCCGCGCCAACACCTTGATGCACGGCAAACTCTCAGCGATCCACCATACAAATACAGATCTGTTCGAGGGTCTTGAGAATCCCTTCAACGCCACCCGCTATCATTCGCTGACTTCAGAGCCGGGCGAGATGCCCAATTGCCTGAAAGTCACAGCGAAAACGGACGACGGCACCATCATGGGCGTTGCACACGCATCTGAGCCGATTTACGGTGTGCAGTTCCATCCAGAGAGCATCGCATCCGAACACGGTCACCAGTTGCTGCGCAACTTCCTAAAACTTGCTGGCATCCACAGCGCTTCAGTGTAGTTTTGAATTTCGTGTAGAGAACCCATGTCGAAGAAAATGGCTGAATTCAAAGCGTTAATATCAAAGGTCGCGGAAGGCACGAGCCTCAGCGAACAGGAATCCCAGGCTGCCTTCGACATCATGATGTCCGGCGATGCAACGCCTTCCCAGATCGGCGGCTTTTTGATGGCGCTGCGGGTGCGTGGAGAAAGCGTTGACGAGATCACTGGCGCGGTGCGCACCATGCGCTCCAAGATGACCCGGGTGTCAGCGCCAGAAGATGCCATCGACATTGTCGGCACCGGCGGCGATGGCGCCGGTACGTACAATGTCTCGACCTGCGCTGCCATAGTCGCTGCCGGCACCGGTCTCAAGATTGCCAAACACGGCAACCGCGCCCTGTCGTCCAAGGCGGGAGCCGCCGACACTCTTGCCGCCCTTGGGGTCAACATTGAAGCCTCCCCTGAAGTCATCTCCGAGTGTATCGACAAGGCCGGTGTCGGGTTCATGTTTGCACCCGCCCATCACGCCGCCATGCGCCATGTGGGCCCGAGCCGCGTCGAACTGGGCACCCGAACCGTCTTCAATCTGCTCGGACCGATCTCCAATCCTGCCGGCACGAAACGCCAGCTGGTGGGCGTTTTCTCACGCGACTGGGTCGAACCGATGGCGCATGTGTTCAACAATCTCGGTGCTGACCGTGTCTGGGTTGTCCACGGATCCGACGGCCTCGACGAGTTGACCACGACGGGACCCAGTTTCGTGGCTGAACTGAAAGATGGCGCGGTTTCGACATTTGAGGTTTCACCGGCCGATGCGGGTATTGCCATTGCCAAACCGGAAGACCTCAAGGGCGGCGATGCAGAGACCAACGCCAACGCCGTGCGCGAGGTGTTGGCCGGGGCCTCAGTTGCGTTCCGCGATATCGTTTGCCTGACAACCGCAGCTGCGCTGGTGGTCGCCGGCAAGGCCGACGATTTGAAACAGGGCGCCAAGATCGCCTTCGACGCCATCGACAGCGGCAGGGCGAAGGCAGCACTTGATACGCTCATTCAAGTCTCAAACGCGGACTGAGCGCGAAGATGGCCACCATTCTCGACAAAATCGCCGCCTACAAGAAGGACGAAGTCGCCGCCGCAAAACAAGCGCTGCCGTTGGTGGAACTTGAGGGCATCGCCAAAGCAGCCGGCAACATACGCCCGTTTGCCGGTGCACTGAAGCAGCGCATCGCACGCGGCGAATTTGCACTTATCGCTGAAATCAAACGCGCCAGCCCGTCCAAAGGTCTGATCAGGGAAGATTTCAACCCGCCGTCTCTGGCCGGCGCTTATGAAAACGGGGGTGCTGCGTGCCTTTCCGTGCTCACGGATGCGCCATCATTCGACGGTCAGCCCGACCACCTGCGGACGGCACGCAGCGCCACGGCCCTGCCCGCGTTGCGCAAGGATTTCATGCTCGACACCTACCAGATCACTGAAGCCAGAAGCTGGGGCGCGGACTGCATCTTGATCATCTTGGCAATGGTCGACGATGTTCTGGCGCAAGAACTCGAGGCGGCGGCCTTCGATTGGGGCATGGATGCGCTCATTGAGGTCCACAATGAAGAAGAGCTTGCGCGGGCGTTGAACCTCAAAGGCACCTTTATCGGCATCAACAACCGCAATCTGAAGACCTTCGAGACAACTCTGGAAACCAGCGAAAGGCTGGCACCCATGGTGCCTCCGGGACATCTCATGGTCGGCGAAAGCGGTCTCGGGTCGACCGCGGATCTGGAGCGGCTGTCGCGGTGCGGCATCAACACGTTTCTTATTGGCGAAAGCCTGATGCGCGCAGCGGACGTGGAAACCGCAACCCGCGATCTGCTGCAGCGCGAAACCGCAGCTGCCTCTCTCGCCGGCGAATAACGGGCTTCACATGACATCGAAACGCCTCACCCACATCGATGAAAAAGGCGCAGCCCACATGGTGGACGTGTCTGCCAAGGAGCAGACATCAAGAACCGCCATCGCCAAAGCCAATGTGTTCATGCAGGCGGAAACGCTCGAGCTGATTGTGTCGGGCACCGCAAAGAAAGGCGATGTTTTGAGCACCGCGCGGATCGCCGGCATTATGGCCGCCAAGAAAACCCACGACCTGATCCCGTTGTGCCATCCCCTCGCGCTCTCCAAAGTGAGCATTGACCTTGCGGCCGATCAGGAAACATCCACCATTACCATCACCGCAACGGTCAAGGTCACAGGCCAGACCGGGGTCGAGATGGAAGCGCTGACCGCAGCGTCGATCGCCGCCCTCACGATTTACGACATGGTGAAGGCGGTAGATCGCGGCATACGCATTTCCGACATTCGCCTGGTGGAAAAGACCGGCGGCAAATCCGGCACATTCCGGGCGGGCTGACGTACATGTCCCTGCTCCCCGTCGAAGACGCCAGATCCCGAATTCTGGCGGGTGTTGCGCCTACCGCTATCGAGCAGGTCGATCTTCGCC
>JAJFHM010000363.1 GCA_021775625.1 Hyphomicrobiales bacterium
CACGTAACCGTGTCACTGAATGTGAGCCACAATTCGCACATAATGTGTTGAAACAAGATCGCGGACTTGGCCAATTGACCGGCTCAGGAGCGGGTGGATCGCAGATCGGGACGAACGCGAACGGAAAACATCATGAGCGTAATAGTGAAACATCTTGAAATTGCCGGGCTTGGCCGCTTGTTGACCGCAGTTGCAATGATTGCTGCCCTGCAGCTTGCGACCGTACAGAGCGCGGTGGCCCGTGGCCCTGTGTCGGTTGCCGATCTGGCAGAAAAGCTGTCACCCGCAGTGGTCAATATTTCGACCACTCAGAAGGTGTCGCAGACGGTTCCGGTACCGCAATTGCCGGACGGATCCCCGCTGCAGGAATTTTTTGAAGATTTTTTCAAGCGCCAGCAGCAGGACACCGACAAGAACAAGACCCGCAAGCGGAACTCGCTGGGATCGGGATTTGTCATCGATCCGTCGGGCATCATCGTCACCAATCAGCATGTGATTGCCGATGCGGATGAGATTGAGGTCACCTTTACCGACCAGACCAAGCTCATTGCGAAGGTGATTGGCCAGGATTCAAAGACCGATCTGGCGCTGCTCAAAGTGGAGCCCACAAAACCTCTGACCGCGCTGTCGTTCGGTTCGTCCGAGGCCATAAGAGTTGGCGATTGGGTGCTGGCGATCGGCAATCCGTTCGGATTGGGCGGAACCGTAACGCTGGGCATCGTGTCGGCACGCAACCGCAATATCGACGCTGGGCCCTATGATGCCTTCCTGCAGACTGACGCGGCGATCAACCGGGGCAATTCCGGTGGTCCCCTGTTCAATATGGAAGGTGAAGTTATCGGCATAAACACGGCGATCATTTCGCCGACCGGCGGTTCAATCGGTTTGGGCTTTGCAATTCCCGCGAATGTCGCCAAGGCGGTTATCGAACAACTTCGCGAATTTGGTGAGACCCGCCGCGGTTGGCTCGGTGTGCGTATCCAGACCATCACCGATGAGCTTGCGGAAACTTTGAGCCTGGCCTCGACAAATGGCGCCCTGGTCGCCGACGTGACCGATGGCGGGCCGGCAAAGGCTGCAGGTCTTGAGGCGGGCGATGTGATCGTCACCTTTGATGGCCGCGATGTGCCGGCGATGCGTGATTTGCCGAGGATCGTTGCCGAAACATCGGTCGGCAAGGAAGTGTCCGTCGTTGTCATCCGCAAGGGTGAGGAAAAGACTTTCAGTGTGGTTCTGGGCCGTCTCGAAGATGCCGAGAAAGCGCAGGCGAAAGTATCCAGCAACGAAGATTCCAAAAAGGATGATGAGGCGCCCAAGGTCAAAAGCACGCTTGGCCTCAAGCTCTCCTTGCTGACAGACAGCCTGCGCAAGAAATTCGAAATCAAGGGCAAGGTCACCGGTGTGCTGATCACTGAAGTCGATGAGGCCAGTGCAGCGGCAGAGAAGCGCATTCGCGCCGGCGACGTGATCGTCCAGGTGCAGCAGCAGGACGTCAACAGTCCTGAGGAGTTTGAAGATCGTATCGAGAAGCTGAAGTCCGACGGGCTGCGGTCGATCCTTCTGTCCATCGCAAACAAGGACGGCGATCTGCGCTTTTCAGTTCTGAAACTGTCTGAAAAAGAAGAATAGAATCCAGCTTATCACCGAGACCAAGGGGCCGGTCGTTGACCGGCCCCTTTTTATGTGACGAATTCCTCGGCCCGGTATCCCTGCAGATAGAGCAACGCGGTCAGGTCTGCATGATCGATACGCACCTGTGCAGCTTCCGCGACGATCGGTTTGGCATGCAGTGCTACGCCGAGGCCCGCGGCGGCCAGCATGTCGAGGTCGTTGGCTCCGTCTCCGACGGCGATGACACTTTCCGCATCGATACCCTGCGCGGCGCAGAATTCATTCAAGGCGTTGACTTTGGCGGTTCGTCCGAGGATCGGTTGCGACACACCTCCCGTCAGTTTTCCATCGGCGATGAGCAACCCGTTGCCCCGATTGCAATCAAATCCAACTTCGCCGGCGACATGTTGGGTGAACGCGGTGAAACCGCCCGACACCAGGGCCGTATACGCGCCATGCGCCTTCATGGTGCGGACCAAAGTGCGTGCGCCTGGATTGAGCGTGATGCGCTCCGCGATCACCTTGTCGACCAGTGATGCCTTCAGCCCGGTCATCAGACCGACCCGTTCACGCAAGGCGTCCTCGAAGTCGAGCTCACCGCGCATTGCGCGCGCCGTGATCTCGGCGATCTGAGTGCCCAGACCGGCGAGAGCGCCAAGCTCATCAATGCACTCCTGAGCAATGATCGTGGAATCCATGTCTGCCAGCAGCAACGATTTACGGCGGCCGCTGTTTGGCAGTACGGCGAAATCGACCGGCATTCCCCCCAAAGCGGCACGCAGGCGTTCAGCGAGCCCACCGGGGCTGCTCTGATCGAACGTAAGTTCGCAGGCAATACCGGGATTGAGCCAGTTGGTGGATGATGCGCCGGGCAGAAGACCCTGGGCTAAATTCGCGACGTCTTCGGTAAGCGCGCGATCCAGGGAGTTCGATATCAGGACCAGTACGCTTTGCATGGCTTTTCGTTTATAGCTTCGTGGTGATCGAGAAGAGACGGGGATTATGAAGAGGGCTGTCCTTATTGCAGGTCCAACCGCCAGCGGCAAGTCGGAAGCAGCCCTTGCCGTTGCGGAGCACGTTGGCGGTGTTGTGGTCAATGCGGACTCTATGCAGATTTACCGTGACTTGCGGGTGTTGTCCGCACGGCCTGATGCGGAGGATGAAGCCCGTATTCCCCATCGCCTCTACGGCACCGTTGCTGCGGGCGAAGTCTATTCCGTCGGCCGGTGGCTTGAAGATGCGGCAGCTGCCGTTCGTGATACTGAGGCCGATGGCAAGATGCCGGTTATTGTCGGCGGCACCGGGCTTTACTTTCATGCGCTGTTGCACGGCTTGTCGGACATCCCCGATATTCCTGCAGATATGCACGCTTACTGGAAGGCCAGGCTTCTTAGCGATGGACCTGCGATGCTCCATGTGCTCCTGAGGGAACGCGACCCCGCGCTGGCCGCACGCCTGCAGCCGGCAGACGGTCAGCGTATCGTGCGCGGCCTTGAGGTTTTCGATGCGACAGGGCGCGCGTTGAGTGCGTGGCAGCAAGAAGACGGCAAGGGCGCGGTGATGGCCGAAAGCGAAACGTTGGGTTTCGTCCTGTGGCCGCCGCGTGAAGAGCTTTATGCGCGCTGCGATGCGCGTTTTGCAGCGATGATTGACAGCGGTGCGCTTGATGAAGTGCGATCGTTGATGCAGCTTGATCTTGATCCTGAACTGCCGGTGATGAAGGCGCTTGGCGTGCGGCAGCTGATGCGCCATCTCGGCGGGCAGATCGATCTCGCAGATGCAATATCGGATGCGCAAACCTGGACACGCCGTTATGCTAAGAGGCAGATGACCTGGTTTCGGCGTAATATGATTACGTGGAATGCCGTTGAGGCGAAAGATTTGGAAAGTACATGGGCTAAAATTTTTCCAATTCTTTGCGAAAACGAGTTGACCGGCCAAACCTAACTGGTTAGGGTGCGCCGCCGAACAGCTACCGTGGAATTCACCTTCTGCGGCGGCTTTTTTTTGTTATCTGAAATGGTCGGATGGAAGTGAGAGGGTAAGTTTATGGCCCGGGAAATGACAGGCGCCGAAATGGTCTTGCAAGCCTTGGCGGATCAAGGTGTGACCGATGTTTTTGGATATCCCGGCGGCGCGGTGCTTCCGATCTATGACGAGATTTTCCAGCAGGAAAAAGTGTCCCATGTCCTGGTGCGCCACGAGCAGGGTGCAGTGCACGCAGCGGAGGGATATGCCCGCTCGACGGGCAAGGTCGGCGTGGTCCTGGTGACGTCCGGTCCCGGGGCGACCAACGCCGTGACCGGTCTGACCGACGCCTTGATGGATTCAATACCGATCGTCTGCATTACCGGCCAGGTGCCGACCCACCTCATCGGCAATGACGCCTTTCAGGAATGCGATACTGTCGGAATTACGCGGCCCTGCACCAAGCACAATTATCTGGTGCGCGATGTTGAGGATCTGGCGCGGGTTCTGCACGAGGCCTTTTATGTCGCCGCCAACGGCCGCCCGGGCCCGGTCGTGGTGGATATTCCGAAAGACGTTCAGTTCGCGACCGGTACCTATAATGGAACGCCGAATGTCCGGCACAAGACGTACCGACCCAAATTGAAGGGCGATCAGGCGGCAATCCGCGAGACCGTCGAACTTCTGGCGAATGCCAGGAAACCGATTATCTATTCCGGTGGCGGGGTGATCAATTCCGGTCCCTCAGCCAGCAGGTTGTTGCGTGATCTGGTCAAGGCAACAGGGTATCCGATCACGTCGACCCTGATGGGCCTCGGCGCCTATCCGGCTTCAGGGGATAAGTGGCTCGGTATGCTGGGGATGCACGGCACCTACGAAGCCAACATGGCGATGCATGACTGTGATGTCATGTTGTGCGTCGGCGCCCGCTTCGATGACCGCATCACCGGCCGGCTCGATGCGTTTTCGCCCAACTCCAAGAAGATCCACATCGATATCGATGCGTCCTCGATCAACAAAAATGTCCATGTGGACATTCCCATTATTGGCGATTGCGCACATGTTCTGGAAGATATGGTCAGGATCTGGAAGGCGCGTTCGGTGCAGCCTGACAAGGCGGCGATGGAGGCCTGGTGGGGCCAGATCGCGGAGTGGCGCAAGCGCGAAAGCCTCAGCTATAAATCCAATGACGATGTCATCATGCCGCAATATGCCATTGAGCGGTTGTACCAGCTGACCCGGGACCGGGACGTCTATATTTCGACCGAAGTCGGCCAGCATCAGATGTGGGCAGCGCAACATTTCCATTTCGAAGAGCCAAACCGCTGGATGACCAGTGGTGGTCTTGGCACCATGGGGTATGGATTGCCGGCAGCAATTGGTATCCAGCGGGCACATCCGGACGCACTTGTCATCGATATCGCCGGTGAAGCATCGATCCTGATGAACATGCAGGAAATGTCGACCGCGGTGCAGCATCGCCTGCCGGTCAAGATCTTCATCCTGAATAACGAATATATGGGCATGGTGCGCCAGTGGCAGCAGTTGCTGCATGGCAACCGGCTGTCGGAAAGCTATATGGAGTCGCTTCCCGATTTCGTGAAACTGGCGGAGGCTTATGGAGCAGTCGGGTTGCGAACAGAAAAGCCGAGCGAGCTTGACGATGCGATCAAGGAAATGATCTCGGTCGACCGACCGGTGATCTTCGATTGCCGCGTGAACAAGCTTGCCAACTGCTATCCGATGATCCCGTCTGGCAAGGCGCATAATGAAATGCTGCTTGGCGACGAGCCTGAGGTGGAAGAAGTCTCCGAGGCCGGCAAGATCCTCGTATAGGTGTTGCGGCCAAAGCCGCTTTCATGGCCATCGCTGCAGACTGACGGCGATGTGTTTGGATTATGTTGAAATCAAAAGTGCAAATGGTTCGATGAAGAAATCCGAAGACAGCGAAAGCCATACCATATCCGTCCTGGTTGACAATGAGCCAGGCGTGCTGGCCCGGGTCATCGGCCTGTTTTCCGGCCGCGGCTACAATATTGACTCGCTCACGGTGACCGAAACCGAGCATGAAGCGCATCTGTCGCGGATCACCGTGGTGACCGCCGCCACGCCCATGGTGATCGAGCAGATCAAGGCGCAACTGGCGCGGCTGGTGCCGGTACATTCGGTCATTGATCTGACGGTGAGCGGTCCGTCCATCGAGCGCGAACTTGCATTGATCAAGGTCGGCGGCAAGGGCGAGCGCCGGGTCGAGACACTTCGGCTCGCCGATGCCTTTCGTGCCCGCGTCATTGATGCGACGACGGAATCCTTCGTGTTCGAGATCACCGGGCGCACCAACAAGATCGATCAGTTCATTTCACTCATGGAGCCTTTGGGGCTCGTGGAAGTGGCACGCACCGGGGTGGCCGCCATTACCCGTGGCCCGGGCGGACTGACACCAGAATAAAGCCACGGGCTTCAAGGCGCAGAGGGTCCCGCGCCGTCTGCTTGTAATTCCAATCCGTGCCGCTATGCTCGCGGCCGAAATTTCAAATCCGTCCCATCGTCGCCCCGCCCGGCACGACGGGTTGAACACACAAGGGGAAATACCATGCGCGTTTATTACGACAGAGATGCAGATGTTAATCTGATCAAAGGCAAGAAGGTCGTCATCGTCGGTTATGGCAGCCAGGGCCATGCCCACGCTCTCAACCTGCGTGACTCCGGCATCAAGGATGTACGCGTGGCCTTGCGCAAAGGCTCCGCATCCACCGCCAAGGCGGAAGGCGAGGGGCTAACCGTGATGGAGGCTGCCGAAGCCGCCAAGTGGGCCGACGTCATGATGATGCTCACGCCTGACGAACTGCAGGGCGACATCTACAAGAATGACCTGCATGGCAACATGAACGAAGGGGCAGCACTGCTGTTTGCCCATGGCCTCAACATTCACTTCAATCTGATCGAGCCGCGGGCCGATCTCGACATCTTGATGGTGGCGCCGAAGGGCCCCGGCCATACGGTGCGTTCGGAATATTCACGCGGTGGCGGCGTGCCGTGCCTGATCGCCGTGCATCAGGATCCCTCCGGCAACGGCCATGACCTGGCGCTGTCTTATGCCTCGGCAATCGGGGGGGGGCGCTCCGGCATCATCGAGACGGATTTCCGCGAGGAATGCGAAACCGATCTCTTCGGTGAGCAGGTGGTCCTGTGCGGTGGTCTTGTCGAACTTATCCGCGGTGGCTTCGAGACCCTGGTGGAAGCAGGATATGCGCCGGAAATGGCCTATTTCGAGTGCCTGCACGAGGTCAAACTCATTGTCGACCTGATTTACGAAGGCGGTATCGCCAACATGAACTATTCGATCTCCAATACAGCCGAGTATGGCGAATACAAATCGGGCCCCAGGATCATCACCGATGAGACCCGCGCCGAAATGCGCCGCGTTCTGGCCGACATTCAATCGGGTCATTTCACCCGTGACTGGATGCTGGAAAACAAGGTCAATCAGACCTCGTTCAAGGCGACCCGGGCGGCAGCGGCTGCACACCCGATTGAAGAAGTGGGTGAGCGTCTGCGTGGCATGATGCCGTGGATCACCGAAAAGCAGCTGGTGGACAAATCCAAGAACTAGACCGTTCGATCACACTGCGGCCCGCCGAACATGGCGAGGCCGCAGACATCTCCGCCCTGGCGCTTCGCTCGAAGGCGCATTGGGGTTATGACGATCAGTTCATGGCTGATTGCGTCGATGAGCTGACCTGGAGCGGCATTGATGTTTCCTCCGGCACCTGCTGGGTGGCCGCAGGTGCCGATGGCACGCTGCTTGGCTTTTGCGAACTGTATCTGGTGGACGGGCGGCTCGAAGTCGATGCGCTTTACGTCGATCCTCCGGCCATGGGTCGAGGGGTCGGCAAGACGCTCTGGCTGCATGCGGAAGATGTGGCGCGCAAGCTTGGTGCGAGAGCGATCGGCCTCGATGCGGATCCGCATGCGGTCGAATTTTATGAACAGATGGGTGCGCGTATCGTTGGCGAATCTCCTTCCGGTTCCATCGCGGACCGCATGCTGCCGCGCATGGAAAAGCAGATTTTGAGTCAAGGTAACGTCACAGGGAGCTGAATTCATGGCGAAAATTGCGTTTCTAGGGCTCGGCAACATGGGGGACGGCATGGCCGGCCGCCTGCTGGACGCGGGCCATGACGTGCGCGTATGGAATCGCACAGCGTCCCGTGCCGGTGAACTGGTGGCGCAGGGCGCAAACTTGGCCGAAAGCCCGCGTGCGGCGTGCGAAGGGGCCGATGCGGTGTTCTCCATGGTGGCCGACGACGAGGCGTCCCGCACGGTCTGGCTGGGCGGTGACGGTGCGCTTGGCGCCAATCTGGCGGCCGGGGCGTTCGCGGTCGAGTGTTCGACCATATCCTATGCCTGGGTAATGGACCTGAGCAGCCGTGCTGCCGATCAGGGCCTGCGTTACATCGATGCGCCGGTAACAGGGCTGCCGCCGGCTGCAGCGGCGGGCGAGCTGGTTTTGCTGGTGGGCGCGGACAATGCGCATCTTGATGCCGCCGATGCCTATCTTGCGCCCCTCTCCAGCCAGATCTTTCATTTCGGTGCGGTTGGGACGGGGACAGCCTACAAACTCATGATTAATCTCATGGGTGCGGTGCAGATTGCGGCTGCGGCGGAGGGTCTGGTGATCGCAGAGAAGGCAGGGCTCGATCTCGATCAGGTGCGCCAGGCCATCGAGATCGGTCAGGCTGCCAGCCCGCAGGTGGTGCGCAATGTGGCGCGCATGGTGGCGGACGCCCACGACAGGGACATCGTGTTTTCAGGCCGGCTGCGGCTGAAGGATGCGGCTTACGGGGTCAAGCTGGCCGAGGGACTGGGGTTCGATGCCCGGTTCGGCCAGGTGGCGACGCGATCTTACGAGGAACTGGTGGACCAGGGCTTTGGCGATCTCAACGAAAGTGTCGTAATCGACGCTTTGCGCAATCGTCAGTAGCTCATAACAAGAAAGA
>JAJFHM010000364.1 GCA_021775625.1 Hyphomicrobiales bacterium
TCGAGCAACGCGTGGAACGCCGCGCCGTTGATGTAAATCGCCGTCGGGTCGAGCCATGAAAACTTCTCCCCTTTGGTGTTGGGCGCCATCAGCGGCAGGTACCAGCGGTCGTCGCGCGGGCTATCGTGGGGTTGGATGGACATGACCGTTCTCCTTCATGTGCGGCGCTCGCGGCGCCGGATTCACTTTTGCTTGGCGCCAATTTCCGGGTGCGTCGCCTCCACCCGGTAGTCGGGGAAATAATCCGGCGCCTTTGAATTCATCTGACGCTGCACCTCGCTCCCCGGCACCACTGCCGTGGAACAGACATACTTGTCCCTCAAGGCTTCGGCCCCGTGGGTTTCCTCGATGCAGATGGTGGCGATACCGGCAACGATCCCGCCCTGGCCTTCGATCAGTTCGATGGAGGCCTGCATGGTGCCGCCGGTCTCGATCCACTGATCCGCCAGCAGCACCCGGGTTCCGGCTGCAAACGCATTCTTGCGCATTTCAATATCCTGGGTCCGCCCGGTATAGTTGGTGAAGGTCACAGCGTCCGCCTCCACCGGCAGCTTGCCCGCCTTGCGGATCGCCAGGAACCCTTTGCCGAGACGCGCCGCAATCGCACTGCCGAGAATAAATCCCATGGCATCTGTTGCTGCCACCAGGTCGATATCGCGCGGCGAGAACGGCTCCAGCAGATCATCCAGGATCGCATTGAAAGAACGCGCGTTGATGTAAACCGAAGACGGATCGAGCCACGCGGCAAGGCCGGTGCGCTGCGTCGGCGCCATATTGTAGAGATACCAGCGGTCATCGCGGTCATCGTTTGCGCCCGCAGTGTCGGCCGCGAGGGCAATCGCGCGGACGCGGGCGATCAACGCGCGAAGGCGGCCCGGATCGGTGTTGTAAAAATCACCCTCATGGTTGATGCCCGTCGCCACCAAAATGGCGTCGACCAGTCCGGCATAGAGATGGACGTTGTCCGGCGTGACGCCTGAGGCAATGGCCAGCGCATGATCACCGCAGGCCGCACGGAAGGTTTCGATCTTGGCAATTTCGGCTGCGTGCCCGGTGGCGATCCCCGACGTCGTCACCGCATCCATGTGGCGGCAGGCGATCTTGGCCGATGCCGCATAAGCGTCTGGCAGAACTTCGCGCTGTTTCTTGAACGCGGTGCCGCCGAAATAAAGGCCGTTCCAGCCGCTGCTCGAACGCACCGCATCGATATCCTCTGCTTCGGTCTGCACATCGGCCCGCTCGTCGATGCGCGCATCGTCCGCCCAGTAGCCATCGACCTGGACACCCCTGGCCTGCAATGCGCCGAGCACAGGGAATGCATCCTTTCCGGTCACACCGAGAAAGTTGACGCCGAGCCACACTGCCGGAAAGGCCTGCCGCACATTTTCGATGATCGGCACAAGGTCTTCGTGCGGGAAATCATGATTGATGAGAAAGACGCCCTGCGCTCCCTCCCCCAGCACCACCCGCACATTGCGCAGAGCCTGTTCCGTATCCTGCACGTGAATGACCGGCAGGATCGCAGGTCCTGTCGATTTAAACGCCTTGCGCAAGTCGTGTCTGTTCATGTGCCCTCTTTTGGATGCAGACGCGGCATCCGCCTGAAGCCAAAATAGGCGACGCCTTGCAATAAGAAAAATTTATAGTGATAATGAATGCATAAGTGAGCAAAATAGATATGTTACCGGCAAACCTCCCCACGGACCTGTTGCGCACCTTCATCACGGTGGCAGATCTGGGTGGCTACACAAGGGCCGGAGAGGCTCTTAACCGTACCCAGCCCGCCATCAGCCTGCAGATGAAACGGCTCGAGGAGCAGCTCGGCGAGAAACTGCTGGTTCACGATGGCCGGACCGTAAAGCTGACTTCGAACGGAAAGGTGCTCGCCGGCTTCGCCCGCCAGATCCTTCGGCTCAACGATGAAGCGGTCACCAGATTTCGGCGGACAAGTGTCGGCGGCCCGCTGCGGATCGGACTGCCGACCGATTACGCCGTGTCCTTCCTCCAGGACGCGGTCACCGCATTCGCGCATGACAATGAAGCCGTCGATGTCGAGATCCATTGCGATGTTTCCCGCAAGCTGCTCGACGACCTGCATGCCGACCGGCTTGACGTCGCCGTTGCCCTGATCGATGAGGCCAACGACCACTATCTGGTTCGGGCCTGGCAGGAACAGCCGATCTGGGCCTGCGGCGTGAATGCACAGGTGCACAAGGCAAACCCGTTGCCGCTGGTGACCCATCCGGAAGGCTGCGAATACCGCAACCGCATCGTCGAAGCCCTCAACCGGGCCGGGCGACAGTGGCGCATCGCCTATTCAAGTCCCGGCATCACCGGCATGCAGAACGCCGTCATCGCCGGTCTCGGTGTCAGCGCGTTGACCCGCAAAACGCTGCTCGACGGCGCCCGCATACTCGGCGAGGCGGACGGCTTCCCACCATTGGAAAAGATCCGTATCGGCCTGTTTTACAAACATCCGCGACAATCCTCAGCCGGACTCAAGCTGGTCGAACATCTCGTCGCAAGCCTCGATGAGGCAGCCGACGGAGACTTCATGCCGTCGGCCCATCCAACCGCTTAGGTCATGTTAGGGCCTGTTGAGGATCATAGTTGTAGCGTCGGCGTGGCCCATTTGGCCTCTGGCAAGGCGCGAAAGGCGCCGTAGTGTTTGCCACTTCAAGCCTTGAGCAACGCTGTCCAGCGGCCAAATGGGCCGCGTCCCTTCGGGATTTGGCCAGATTGGCCCGGTTTCGCGACATTCGTCGTCAAAAATGCCAGGCATGTCCTTCCTCCTCACATCACCAAACCGGACCAATCTGTTCAAACCGACACTGCAACTATGATCCTCAACAGACCCTGATTGCTTATGGCTCCATAACGAGGATAAATTTCTCAAATACCCCCATGCGCACTACGCTGAAGCTGCTTAGTTGTGTATGCGTCGGGAAATGGGCCTAGACTCTGCCAATTCCAACGCGATACCGTGTCCCGTCGTACGGACGATCAAGAATTCAATGATAGGGGCAGCCGGACCCGACAGGGGCCGGAACGCCCGAGGGAGGATCACACAATGACCCAGAAAACATCATCCAGAGGTATTCGAACCACCCGGCGCAAGCTGCTGCAATATTCAGGCGCTGCCGCCGGCGTCACTTTGTTCACGCCGTTTGTGCACCGCAGCTGGGCACAGACCGTCGAGATCAATCTCCTGTCCTGGTACGGCC
>JAJFHM010000365.1 GCA_021775625.1 Hyphomicrobiales bacterium
CTCTGCCTTTGTCGAAAATGCCTGCCGGGATAGTGATCGAGATTGAGAGAATGCACAGCACTTGTTCTGCTCGCCGGGCGTGTATATCACGCGTTATGGGTGCGGACTCCGAGCCGGACGCGGCTACCTGGAGGATGAATGAGGTTATGCCGGAATTGAACAACTCGTTGGGAGCTTGCCGCTTCCGAACCCGGCGCAGAAGACACCTTCAGGACTGTGCACCCGCCATCAATCTACTTACCCGGATATGCCGGCACTGTTCTTACGAAAAAGGAGAGTCCGGGCAAAACAGAACCACCGAACCTGCGCCGAAAAAATGAAAATACTAATCGCTGATGACCATTGGATAGTACGGGATTCCCTCAAGCACGTGATGCGCCAGGTGAACCGCAAGCTTGAGACGCTGGAAGCCTCGGACTTCGCTGAGGCGGAAGCAATTCTCGATGTCGAATCCGAGGTCGGTTTGATGTTGGTCGACCTCATAATGCCCGGCTTCAATGAATTTGAGGGTCTGGAGAAACTTCGGGCGTTGTATCCAGAAATTCCGGTCGTCATCATCTCGGTTCACGAAGACCCGGAATATGTACTCAGTTCCATCGCCCACGGGGTGGTGGGCTATATCCCCAAATCGGCAAAGCCAGAGGAAATCATACAAGCTCTGACCCGCGTGTTATCGGGGGAAGTATCGTTCCCGCGCAAAATCATCCAGGGCGCCCGCGGGCAAAGTTCGATTGCCCGCGACGCCGTTTCTGCAACGACGAAACATTCCACCGAGGGCCTTGAAGATCTCAGCAATCGCGAACGTGATGTCATGGAGTCACTCGCACAGGGCCTGTCAATCTCCGGCAGCGCCGACAAACTGAAAATCAGCCCACAGACCGTGCGCGTTCACCTCGGTAACGCCATGAAAAAGCTGAGATTTACCGATCGTTCCGAGGCCATCCATTTTGCGATCACCCATTTGGGTACCAAATAATGGCCACAGACAGCCGTTCCGAGGCCTCGCCGCGCGCGACGGCCCCGGCACCTGACCGAGCCGCAGAGCACGTCAGCGAGGTCCTTCAGGGCTTTGACAGCATCGGTCACGGGCTCGCTGTATGGTCCCGCAACGATCTGCTGATTTATCGCACTAAAGCGTGCGCGCAATTCTTTGAAGATGTGGGCGTGAAGCCGTCGGATGATCTGTCGCTCACCGACTTTCTCAATATGTTGGCCGCTACAGGCTTTTTGTTGCTGCCGCAAGACACAGAAGTATGGACCGAGGAGGAACTGCGGTTGTTCCGCACTGGCGGTGCATCCAATTACACATGCACCAACGGGCGCATCTATTGCAATGAACGCTGGCCGTTGCCGAATGGCGGCGTGTCGATGCTGATCCGGGACATCACCGAAGTCAAGCGCCATCAAACGTCCCTGGAGAAGGCTCGCGATGAGGCCGATCGCGCGGATAAGACCAAGTCGCGATTCCTGCGTGCCGCCAACCACGACCTGCGCCAACCTCTCGCGACCCTGAAAATCCTCATCTACAACTGCATGGTATCCGATGACGAAGAGCACAAGGGCGACCTGTTGCATGCCATGGATATTTCGGTCTCCATCATGGAAGACCTGCTGGGTGCCCTGCTCAACGTCGGACAACTGGATGCCGGACAGGTCAAGCCCCGGATCACGACATTCCAGCTTTCAACACTGTTGGAACGCATGGACATCGAGTTCAGCCATCAGGCGCGCGAGAAGGGCCTGAATTTTCGCGTCGTCCAATCGCGCTATGCAGTCGTAACCGACCGCGCCTTGCTGGAGCGGATCGTCAGCAATCTTGTCGCCAATGCGGTTCGCTACACGGAACGCGGCAGCATTCTGGTCGGCGTTAGGCGAACGCGCGACAAGGTGCGCCTTGAGGTCCGGGATTCCGGTGTTGGCATCGCACCGGAGCATTGTGAAGCCATCTTCGATGAATTCTATCAGGTCGCACATTCCCGTAATCATCGTGGCGCTTTGGGACTTGGGTTGAGCATCTCGAAACGCATTGCCGATATCCTGGAACACCCTCTAGACGTTAAGTCTAGACCAGGAGAGGGTACGATTTTCTCCATCGTCCTGCCTGTCGGCGATATTCTGCAGAGCGATATCGGCGAACCTGAAATCAACGAAAAGATAGGCGGAGAATTCGTCGGACTCTCAATCCTTGTTCTGGAAGACGACGAAATCCTGCGTGACGCGCTGACGGAACTCCTGGAACGCTGGGGTATCAAAGTTGAAGCCTTCGGCGCCTTCGACGATCTGGCCGGACGCCTGCGTGAAACCGCATTCCGACCGGACCTGATCATCACCGACTACCGCCTGCAAGGTGGGCTTAAAGGCGACGAGACGGTGCGCGACATCCGCGCAAAACTGAAGCTCGACGCACCCGCCATTGTGGTTACGGCGGATACCGACCCCAAACTCATCGAAGGAATTCGGGGCGATGGCTTCCCCGTCCTCATCAAACCCGTCAGCCCGCCGCGATTGCGCGTTATGATGCATAACATTCTCTATGAGCCGGAACTTGTCCGCGAGTTGAAATCATAAAACCATGACATCGACACCCTCCCGCCATGAGACGACCCCCATCGGCAGCATGGTCCCGTTGACCGGACCTTCATCTGCCGACGGCCGGGAATTCAGCAACGGCTTCACATTGGCCATGGAAGAGATCAATGCCCGCGGTGGCATTCTGGGCCGTGAGATCGAGGCCCATTTCGTCGACACCGGCACGCAGTCGGCGGAGGAAGTCGTTCGCGCCGCGCGCACTTTAATTGAGGACCATAAGGTCCACGCCATCATCAACGGTTACAACATCGGGCCGCAGAACTCAGAATATGAGCCGATCGCCGATGCCGGCATAATCTACATTCACCACAACACATTGCTTCAGCACCACGACACGGTGATGAGCAATCCAGGCCGGTATTTCTCGTGTTTTATGGGTGATCCGGCGGAGTACTGGTACGGTCAGGGGTTCATCAAACTGATCTCGTGGCTGCGCGACAGCGGCCAGTGGCGCCCTCGCAACAACCGCATCGCGATCATTTCCGGCGCCAAGCCGTACAGCATCGTTATCGCCAATGCCATGGCGTCCTGCGCCAAGCAATTCGGCTGGACGCCGGCCTACGGGCCAAAAATTGCCGGCGCACCCATCACCAACTGGCAACCGATCCTTGACGAAGTTCGCGCCGTAGATCCGGCGGTGCTTGCCAACACGCATTTTTATTCGGGCGATCTGGCCCGTTTCCATCTGCAGTTCATCGAGGATCCCATTCCCTGTCTGCTCTATTTGCAGTACGGCGCCCTGCACCGCACGTTTCTGGACGTTGTGGGCGACAAGGCAAGGGGCGCCATCGTCGGTACGGTCATCGGATTGCTGCGTGACGATCTGGGCAAAAGCTTCGCGCGCCGTTACCGCCAGCGCTTCGGCGAACAGTCAACCCCGGAAGTCGGCTGCCAGCCCTACACCTCCCTGCACCACTATGCCATCGCTGCGGCCATCGCCGGCGGAACCGCGGGGCCCGGCAACATTGAGCAAAACCAGGCCATTTCGGATCAGTTGAAAGCCGTGCCGTACCGCAGCGTCTCGGGCACCATTTGCTACCATCCCGAATGGCAGTCGGCGGTTCCCTATCCCGACGCGGTCAATGACCCGTCGCTGGGCCTCCCCCATTTGTTCTACCAAATTCTCAACGCCGGTGACGAACAGGCCCTTATCGCGCCTTATCCGTACAACGAATCAGACTTCGAACTTCCACCATGGCTCGCACACCTGGAAACGTGATCTCGACATGAGATACTTATTGAGCGGCACTTCCCTGGGCGGCTTCAGGCTTCTTTGAGCCGCAGCCAGTCGCGCACGAGTTCCACGTGGCGCGCGTTGCCATAGCTGGGGAAGTGCCCGCCATGCACCACGCGCACGGGATAATCCAGAAGGCGTTTCATGCTGGCCACATAGTCCGCGGCATCGGAGTGATAACAATCCTCGATCAGGGGGCCGTCGTAGACGATGTCGCCTGAAAACAGGATGCCGGTTGCCGCCTCCCATAAGGCGATGCCACCGGGGGAATGGCCGGGCGTGTGTACGACCTCAAACACCCGGTCGCCCAGATCGATGACGTCTCCGTCTTCAACGATGCGGGTGGCCGGCGCCTGTTGCACTGCATATTCAGCCGAGACATAAGGGATGGGCGGAAGTCTGGTGAAGATGTCATCGGTGACGTAAGGATCAGCGAGGGTATTTTCACGCGTCGGTTCTGCCAGAAGCCCGGCTTCGTCGCGGTGCACCACCCGGTCGTCGAATTCATGATGGCAGCCGATGTGGTCAAAATGCGTGTGGCTGGCAACGCATGTACAGGCCCGCTCGGTAACCAGCGGCACATAGTCCCGCAGGCTCACGACCCCCATGCCGCTGTCGACCAGCATGTCCCGGTCGCGCCCGCGCACGTGCCAGATATTGCAGCGGTAGAACTCCTTGATGAACGGCTCACCGATATAGGTGACGTCGTCACCGAGGCGTCTTGTTTCATACCATGTTTCTGCCGTTGCGATCTGCATGGCCTGTGAATTCCGGGATCAGCCGAGCAGATCGGCGCGCCGGATGCTGGTATCGATGACGTCGCCGTGCTCTTTCGCCAGCGCCGCCATGATGCGCATGATCACACACACCGCCAGTCGTGCGGCGGTGCCGCTGACATCGAAGACCGGGCAAAGTTCGGTCACGTCGAGCACACTGACCTGACCCCGCTTGGCGATCATTTCGGCGATCTGCATGATTTCCCGCGACTCGATACCTCCCGGCTCGGTGGACGTTACACCCGGTGCGGCGGAGGCATCCATGACGTTGAAATTGAAGCTGACATATTGCGCATCGGTTCCGTTCCAGACCCGGTCGAGCGCTTCCGTCGCCACCTCCTTCATGCCCCGCTCGAGGAACTCGAACATGGAATGAAAGCGGATGTCCCGCTCCTTCGCCAGATCGATGTAATCCTTCGGATTCATGGAGTTGCGGGCGCCAATATGGGCGATGTTCGCGGTTGAGAGATTTGGCAGCTCTGAAATGCGGGCCAGCGCACAGGTTGAGAGGTTCTTTTCACCCGCCCAGCTGTCGGCCAGGTCGAGGTGGGCTCCAAAATGCAGATAGCCCATCTTCTGATCGCCGATGTGATCGGACAACGCCTTGGTTGCAGCGATAGAGATGGAGCGGTCGCCACCGCACACGATGGGGATCAGGCCCGCGGACAACACTTCGCGAACCGCCTTGTAAATGCGCTCGCGGGCCACGTCCGGGCTGACTTTCGGCATGGAAACGTCACCGCAATCGACCGAAGTGCCGTTCAGATCGACATCGTATTCGAACCAGTAGGGAAAGTACTCCTGGGTCGCCAGCCGGAACTCGCGCGGCCCGTCCTCCGATCCCGGCTTGCCGACGTTGCCTTCGTCAAACGGCACGCCGACAAAGGCGTATTTTGCGCCGCTCTTCTTCAAATCCGGCGCATTCAAACCGACATGCGGCGCACGCAGGAACGTGAGCACGCCCGGCGCGCGATAATTGTCACCTGCATCGCCGCCGAGCGGTGAGAACAGATGCGCATATGCCTTGGCAGGGTTCATGGTGTTCTCTCCTCTATCCCTTTATCTATGGTTCCAGACCCTGGTCGCGCAGGGTTTTCGCGCGGCTGCCCAGGTAGTGGTAAATCATGTTTGCCGCCATCTTGATGCTCATCTGGCTGATGTCGAACTGGGGCGCGAGTTCGACCACTTCGAGCACGTCGCAGCCATATTGTCCCGCGATGCGGGCAAACTGGATTGCTTCACGCCCTTTGAGCCCATAGCATTCCGGCGACGTCGAGCCGGGCATGCAGGCGATATCGATGCTGTCCGTATCCCAGGAAAAATAAAGCGTGTCGGCGCCGTCCTTGCAGCGTTTGAACAGGTCATCGGCACAGGCCTCAAGACCGCGCTCGACAACCTCGTGCATGGTGACGACCGGGATGTCGTTGTCGACGAAGAAGTCGTACCAGTCTTTCGGGTTGAGACTGTTGCGCGAGCCCAGATGCGCCATGTTTTTTGCCGAAACGTTTGGCAGTTCCAGGGCGCGCGATGGACCGGAACAGTTGGTGATGGTGTTTCCGGCCCAATCGGGGGCAGCATCGAGATGGGCGTCCACATGCAGGTAACCCATCTTGCCGTCCCCGGTGAAACGCGAGAGCGCACGCGAGCCGGGTATGGGCAGGGAGTGGTCGCCTCCGCACAGGATAACCTTGGCTCCGCCTTCGAGGCATTCCGTTACATAATCGCAAATATATTCGTGCGATTTCTCGTTGTTTCCCGGCACCGTCGGCACATCGCCGCAGTCAACCACCTTGAAGAAAGTCAGGATGTCGACGTCGTATTCGAACATGTAGGAGAAATACTGGGTGGTCGCCTCGCGCAAGCCCGAGGCGCCTTGCGAGGTTCCGGCCCGCACGATCTGTCCCTGGTCCCAGGGCGCACCGAGGAAACACACTTTGGCGCCCATTTCACGGACCGCATCGCGGTCCGGCGGACAGTAAGGTGCGCCCATGAATGTCGCCAGACCGCGCGACTTGAATGTGCCGTTGTGAAGCTTCGGCGAATAGATGTGATCGTCCGATCCGGCCTGTTCCGCCGGACCCTGGTGCTGGTGCGGCACGAATTTCCAGATCGCGTCTTGTTCCGTCTTCATAGCGCACTCCTCTGTGTGCCGGCATCGTCTGCGGCGCCGAACGACGCCGCGGCCTCTGTTGCTTCGAGTTCGATCGACGTGAGTTCCATTTCGCGCCCGCTCACCACCTTCGGCGTCGGATAACCGCAATCCGGACATCTGAAATTGTACAGCGCCTTCGGCACCTTGGTTTCGTCGCAATGCTCGCACCGCACGCTCAATGGCACCTCTTCGATATGCAATCTTGCGCCGTCACACAGGGTGCCGCGTGATGCAGGCTCGAAACAGAAATACAAGGAACGGCCAATTCCGCACAAAACTCCCATACGGACGGAGATCGCCACGACGCGCCTGGCACCGTTTTCCGCGGCATGGGCACTGGCCAGTTCGACCAGGCTGTTGGCGATGGTCAGTTCATGCATCGTGACGTCTTTGCAGCTCATCGTTGGCGTCAATTGCAGCCGCGATCTTACTCAGTCTCGATTGCAGATCCTGCTGCTCGGATTCGAGGCGTTCGCGGCGTCGCCCCGCCACCCATCCGACCCACTGATCGACCCCCTCGCCGGTTTTGGCCGAGAGCTCGATCACTTCGATGTCGGGATTGATGCAGCGGGCATGTTCGATGCAGGCGGAAACGTCAAAATCCACATGCGGCAGGAGATCGGTCTTCGAGATCAGCATTAGGTCGGCGGCAGCGAATGCGTCGGGATACTTGATCGGTTTGTCGTCACCCTCTGCGACCGAAAGAATGACCACCTTCGAGGCCTCGCCCAGATCAAATCCCGACGGGCAGACCAGGTTGCCGATGTTTTCGATGAACACGATGCTGTTCCCCGGCGGGTCCAGTTCGTCCATTGCGTGCCCGACCATATGTGCATCCAAATGGCATCCGCGACCGGTATTGATCTGGACTGCCCGGACCCCCGTCGCCCGGATACGATCTGCATCATTGGCGCTTTCCTGATCTCCCTCGATCACGCACATGTCGAAGTCCTGCTTGAGGCGGTTCAAGGTCTCAACAAGAAGCGTTGTTTTTCCGGCACCGGGGCTCGATACGAGATTGAGCGCCACTGCCCCAAGCACATCAAGCCGGTCGCGGTTGGCTTGTGCAAACCCGTCATTCTTCGACAGTATGTTTTCCTCGATCTTCAGCAGGTTTGACTGGCTGACGCCGCCGACATGCGTGCCTGCCGGCCCATGGCCGAAGTGCATATCACCATCATGTTCGTGATGGATGTGAGCTTCATGCCCGAGATCATGGTCATGACTGTGAGGGCTCTCGTGTATTTTGCCGTCCACACGAACCTCTCCGTCACCGCAACCGCAAACTTTACACATCTTTACGCCCTCCCGTCTTCCGGGTCGTGTTGAGCATCGTAGTTCAACAATGTCCACGCAACATGCTCCAACTCACGCATGGCCTGCGCGATATCCGTGTCCTTGCGCACCAATGCGCCGTAGTAGATCCCATCGATGCACTTTGAAATGAAGTTGGCCGTAGCCTCGGGCGAAGAGCAGGTGAAAACACCTGTCCCTGTTCCAGCCCGGATGCCTTCGACCAGAATGCTCTCTTCCAGGACATAGAAATCGTGAATGATTTCTCTGACGATCTCCGGCGACGACGCGCGCCTGGAACTCGCGTTGACGAACATGATCCGCACCAGCCGCGTCAATGCTTCACACTGGTCAATGTTCATG
>JAJFHM010000366.1 GCA_021775625.1 Hyphomicrobiales bacterium
GGGCAGGCTGCGACCGATATGAGGCATTTTGCATGTTGCGCTTTGGTGTTTTCATTTGGGTATTTGCGAGCGCCTGTTTGTGGTTCGAGGCTGCGCGCACAGAAAACGTCTCGGCCGCGGCGAGTACCGAGGTCGCCAAGCCATACAGCCCGCGCCGGCACGACCCCAAGACCATCCACATCCTGCTGCGAAAGATCATACGCAGCTACAAGCCCGCAAGACCCCTTCCGGACGCGCCGGCCACACGCGGCAGTCCGGAACGCACATATAAGATTTTTGCCCGACACACAGCGCTCGCCTTGAAGCGGTTCAATGCCAACAACAAAAAGTCCGCGCGCCGGTACATTCGCGAGGCCTTTCGGCTTTACCGAACGCTCCTCAAGCGGGACCGGATCACGGTCGACCTTGAGAGCGACTACGACACCTACAGGCTGCACTACACCCTGCTTCCAGTGTTACGGGAACTCGGTCTTGAGACCGAACTGGCGTTGTTGTTCGCCGGTCAAATTCTGCATCAGATCGGAAACGAAAGTTACTCGCACAATGCGGGCAACAGCTGGGTCACTGCGACGGCGATAGAGTTGGAAGCGTTCGATCAAACGTCTCTGGCCGACGCTTACAACGCGTTCCTGCATGGCCATGACGAGTTCTTTCTTGCGCAGGATTTCGGCAAGAGCAGGAAACATGCGAACGGCGCCTGGGTGGAGGACGCCACAATTGCGTCTCGAATGCTGCAATACGCCGGGCATCTCATTTCCGGACAAAAGTATGATCCGGCGCTGAAAATCCTCCGCCGGGCGCTGCGCAAATTCAGCGAGAAACGACACCCTGCAGCACTCACGACCGCCATTGGCCTCATTGCGCGCGCCTATGATGAGAAAGGCGAATTGGACAAGGCTGAAAGCGCGGCCCGGCGCGCAGTGAAACTTGCCCAGCGCCACAATCTGCCGGGCGCCGATTACGGCCTCAAAGACCTTGAGAAGATTCTGGCCCGTGACGCTGCCACCACGACAGCCGGCAAGGACGTTCTGGCAAGCATCAACACCAGCCTTGAGGCGGGCATTGCCAAGGCCTGCTCGAGAACGCCCGCGGACCCCGTTGCGTTCCCCGAACTGCCGACCGACGGTTTCATTGCGGATGACGACCTAGCACGGCGTTTCGCACACAGCCCCACCGCAAAGCGCTACGTCGCCTGCTTCATGCAACTGATTGCACATCTGGAAGGCATGAATGCCCCTCAAGGTGCGGGCCTCAATGCCACCGCAATGCGGGATGTCATGTTCGTTCTCGGATTGGCGAAAGACCATGAAACCGCCGGTGACATCCTGATGTTGCTGAGCAACGCATCGCGTTGGACCACTGCCAAAACTGACCGCGAGCTGACAACCGCGCTGCCAAAAGACTTCTTCCGGGGATTGCCCGCACGCCAGCGTTTGGAGCGTCTCAGGTGGTTCGAGGAGGTGCGCCGGTTCGCCATGTTCTCGAACGCGATTGGCGGCTTGACGTTGGGTGGCGCAAAGCAGTGGCTCAAACCGCATTTGCGAAAACTTATGCGCGAATTCAACGCAACCTATCTTTCAGCCCAATTGAGCCATGACCTGATACAGGACGACGTCGCCGAACTCGGCCTGGCGCTGCACAGTTTGCAGGAAACGGAATACACCCAACGAGTGTTCACCGCACTCGATCGGTGGGCCCGCAACAAGAGTACCGAGCCGAACCAGGCGCATCACACCTGTCACGAATACAAGGTCTGCGGGTTCCTGGCTGTGGTTGAAGAGGAAATGGGCGACCGGGTCCGTGCGAACAAACATCTGAACTGGATTTCGTCCAGCTTCATGGTGTTCCACAGCGGTGCGTCCGCCACCGCCTCGGAACTGGATGCCATGTCGAATCTGGCCCTTCTGGAAGGCGCCCGGCATGAGCGGGCGGGGCACTACCGGCTGGCTGAAACCTATTACACATTCGCCGGTGCCAGCGCCGAAACCGTGCTGGGATCAAAGACGCCATTGCGCTCGCTGGACGATATCCGGGCGGCAGACGCGTTCAGCCGTATCGCCTACAAGACCGGCAAGGTCGGTGAGGCTCACCGGATCACGACCCATCTCGTTCGCGCCGCGCAGAAGCGGATCAAGTCCTTATCCGCCTTTGGCTCGGATCTGCTGGTGCGATGGTCAGCCCGATTGCGCGGCATTTTCGAAACCCACCTGGCCACCACCGAGGCCGGCTCAAATGGAACGCTCAAGGGTGGCGATGAAGAATTTCTGGCGATGCAATATTTGCAGGCCACGCGAACCGCGGTCACCTTCACAAAACTCTCGACGAGGATGGGCCGCAAAGGTGGAGAACTGGCGCGCGCGCATCAGGACGCAAGCGACGCGCTGGCAAATGCCTATGGCCAGCTGGTCGCGGCGAAAGACGCTGCCGCAAAACGGCTCCTGAAGCAGATCCAGCGCCTTGAAGCACAGCTGAAGCAGCTTGAAGCAAAGCTCCGCACGCAGGATCCGGCCTACTTCCAGCATGGCCGGTTGCAGTTCATTACGCTGGACGCCCTGCAGGGGTTGCTCAAACCGGGGGAAGCCGTGCTGTCATCTTTTTCCGGCGAAGACCACGCCTATCTCTGGCTCATCACCAGGGACAGGCACACGCTGCGGCGGCTCGAGGTGAAACCGGCCGCTCTCGAGCGCTCAATCAAGGCCCTGCGCACACGCATCGGCGTGGACACCGCGGTGACGGACATCGATGCACTTCTGAGGGTGCCCTTGTTGCAGTTCTACCAGCTTTACCGCACGGTGATGGGCGGCTTCGGAGACCAGTTGGACGGCATCGATCAGTTGATCTTCGTGCCGCACGGCGCCTTTGACGGCCTGCCGATCGCCACGCTCCTGACTGAGCGGCCAGCGCAACCCTCACTCGGATTGGGCGAGCTGCGCGATGCAAAACTGCCGTGGCTGATCCGCAAGATGGCGATCTCCATCATGCCTTCGCTAGGCTCCATCCGCGTGCTGCGTCAGCGCACGACCGACAGCGCCGCCCGGCGGGCGTTTCTGGGTATCGGCAACCCGCGCTTCGGGGAGGGCATCCATGTGGCCTCAGCCGCCACGCGCGCGGCCGACCCCAGACTGGTCGAGATGGCCGCCCTGCCCGAGACGGAAACCGAGGTTATCCGTCTGGCACAAATCCTCCAGGCCGATACCGGCCGCGACCTGCTCTTGTCCGATGCCGCCTCGGAAACCAAAATCAAGGCGTCGTCGCTCGATCAGTACCGCATCATCGCCTTTGCCACCCATGGGCTGATAGCCGGCGAGGTGCGCGGGCTGGACGAACCCGCTCTTGTCCTCTCCAAGCCCGAAAACCCCACCGCTTTGGACGACGGTCTGCTCAGGGCAAGCGAGGTGATCGATCTCAAGCTTGACGCCGATCTGGTGTTGCTGTCCGCCTGCAACACCGCATCGGGAGACGGCCGCCCCGGTGCGGAGGGGCTGTCAGGGCTTGCCAACGCGTTCTTCTATGCCGGCGCGCGCAATCTTATGGTGACCCATTGGTACATCCCGTCCGATTCGGCGGTCAATATCACTGTCGGGCTCATGCAGGCCAAACAGTCCGATCCGGCGCTCGGCTGGGCGCAGGCATTGAGGCGTTCCATTCTCAGCCTCATCGACGGCGACGGCCCGCAGGCGAACGCGCATCCGCGCTCCTGGGGCGCGCACATGGTCGTCGGCGTTTCGGATTAGCTATCACGCCGCATGCGGGCAGCAGGCGGC
>JAJFHM010000367.1 GCA_021775625.1 Hyphomicrobiales bacterium
ACTCTCATCCTTGGCGGTATTGAAAATCGTCACGCCTTGCGTACCGCGCCCGGCTATCCTGACATCTGCAACCGGACACCGGATGAGTTTGCCGGCGTCCGTTACCAGCATGATATCGTCTCCGTCTTCGACGGGGAACGATGCGATCAGCGGGCCGTTGCGGCGGTTTACTGCCATCGCGATGATGCCCTTGCCGCCACGGCCGGAGACACGATACTCGAATGCGGAGGAGCGTTTGCCATAGCCATTGTCGGAAACCGTCAACACGAACTGTTCCGCAGCACCCAGTTCCGCATAGCGCTCAGGCGAGACGGTGACCTCTTCGCCGTTGTCTTCTTCGTCGTCTTCAATGACCTCGATATCAGCTTCCGCATCCGGGTCATCATTTGCTGCGCGGCGCACAGCGTTGGCCTGTTTCAGATAGGCGCGCGCTTCCGGAGGTGTCGTGCCGACGTGCCTGAAGATCGCCATGGAGATGACGCTGTCTTCGCCAAGTTCCTTATGCTTGCCGAGTCTAATGCCCCGCACGCCGGTCGATGTGCGGCCAGCGAACACACGCACAGCTTCGACACGGAACCGAATGCAGCGTCCATTGGCGGTGGTGAGGACGACGTCGTCCTGTGGAGTACAAATCTGCACGCCGACAATTCCATCGCCCTCGTCGAGCTTCATGGCGATCTTGCCGGACTTGTTGATGTTGATGAAGTCGGCCAGTTCGTTGCGGCGGACGCCGCCGGACCGGGTGGCGAACATCAAATGCAGATTGGACCAGGTGGCTTCATCTTCCGGCATCGGCATTACGGCCGAGATGACCTCACCCTGCCCAAGCGGCAACAGATTGATCATCGCCTTGCCGCGGGCCTGCGGCGTGCCGATGGGAAGCCGCCAAACCTTCATGCGGTAAACCATTCCGGCAGAGGAGAAGAACAGTACAGGCGTGTGGGTGTTGGCGACGAAGAGCTGGGTGACAAAATCTTCGTCCCGGGTCGACATGCCCGCACGCCCTTTGCCGCCGCGGTGTTGCGCACGGTAGGTGGACAGGGGCACGCGCTTGATGTAGCCGCGGTGAGACACGGTCACGACCATGTCTTCACGCTGGATCAGGTCTTCATCTTCGACTTCGAATTCGGCCTCGACGATTTCCGTTCGCCGTTCGTTGGCGAATTCTTCCCTGACGGCGAGAAGCTCGTCCTTGACGATTTCGAGAACCCGGGCGCGCGAGCGCAATATGCTGAGAAAGTCGCTGATCTTCTCGCCGAGTTCCTTCAGCTCATCGCCAATTTCGTCGCGCCCCAACGCGGTCAGCCGTTGCAGCCGCAGTTCCAGTATCGCCCTTGCCTGCTCCTCTGACAGCCGGTATGTGCCGTCATCTGCGACCTTGTGGCGGGGATCATCGATCAATTTGATGAGCGGTTCCATGTCCTTCGCCGGCCAGTCCCGACCCATCAGTTCCGCTCTGGCGGTCGCAGGATCAGGGGCGGCGCGGATCAGACGGATGACCTCATCGATATTGGCGACCGCGATGGCCAGCCCGACAAGCACGTGGGCGCGTTCGCGGGCCTTGTTGAGCAGAAACTTGGTACGGCGGGTAACCACTTCTTCGCGGAATGCCACAAAGGCCTGGATAAAGTCCTTCAGTTGCATCAATTCCGGCTTGCCGCCCGACAGGGCGACCAGGTTGCAGCCGAAGGTCGATTGCAGCGGCGAAAAGCGGTAGATCTGGTTCAGCACGACATCGGGAACCGCGTCGCGCCTCAGCTCCACAACCACCCGCATGCCCAGGCGATCGGATTCGTCGCGAATATCTGAAATGCCTTCAATGCGCTTGTCGCGCACCAGGTCGGCGATCTTCTCGACCATCGACGCCTTGTTCACCTGATACGGTATTTCAGTGATGATCAATGCTTCGCGATCTTTGCGCACCGTTTCCACGGATACGCGCCCGCGCATGGTCACCGATCCGCGGCCCGTGTGATAGGCGGACTTGATGCCCGCACGCCCCAGAATAAGGCCTCCAGTCGGAAAATCCGGACCGGGAACAATCTCAATCAGTTCGTCGATGGTGACTTCCGGTCTGTCTATGATCTCGATACAGGCATCGACCACTTCGCCAAGGTTATGCGGTGGGATATTTGTCGCCATGCCCACCGCAATCCCGCCGGCGCCATTGACCAGAAGGTTCGGAATGCGCGCGGGAAGAACGGTGGGTTCCCTTTCGGAATTATCGTAGTTGTCCTGGAAGTCGACAGTGTCCTTGTCGATATCTTCGACGAGGGCATGAGCCGGTTTGCCCATGCGCACTTCGGTGTACCGCATTGCGGCAGGCGGATCGCCATCGACGGAGCCGAAGTTGCCCTGACCGTCGATCAAAGGCAGCCGCAGCGAGAAAGCCTGTGCCATGCGTACCAGGGCGTCGTAGATCGACTGATCGCCGTGCGGGTGGTACTTACCAATGACATCACCGACGACACGTGCCGACTTACGATAGGACTTGTTCCAGTCGTAACCGTTCTCTTGCATTGAATGGAGAATGCGGCGATGAACGGGCTTCAGGCCGTCACGGACGTCGGGCAAGGCGCGGCTTACAATCACGCTCATGGCGTAATCGAGATAGCTGCGTTTCATCTCCTCTTCGATTGCGATCGGAGAGATTGAGCTGTCGTCAGGCGGTTGGTCTCCGCCGATCGTATCGTCGATATCCGACAATTTGTGCCTCGTTGCCGAGCGCCAAAACCGCAGTCACCTCACCCACTTCGAGGACTGGAATATCCTGAGTTATACGATGTGAGGAAATGCGGTTAAGTCACTGATTCGAAATCCAAATGAGTTTACCAGTTGTTCTCCCGCCCGGCAAACAAAACCGGGCTCGAAATATGCTGGTTTTACCCAGTTTTCCGCCGGTTTTTGCGGTGTTCGCGTATTCTGGCGCCGGCCGGCGGGGAGATTTGCAAATTCCGTGCGCAAGCGGCCAAAATGATGACTGATCTTCTTCAGTAAATAAAACGTCCGGCAGGTTGCATTCCTGCAGATAATCGCAGTTCGCGCTTGTTCCAGCACCCGGTTTTCCGTAACAACGGTGTCTTGCCGGTCCGGCACCAAGCAAAACGGGCAGTACCACGCATATGGCATCTCACGCGTCCAAACGGGTGATTTACGCAGCCCTCATCGGCAACAGCTTAATTGCGGTGACGAAGTTTGCAGCGTCGGCTTACACCGGTTCCTCGGCAATGTTGTCTGAAGCCATCCACTCCGTCGTGGACAGCCTCAATCAGGTCTTGTTGCTATATGGGCTGCGCCGGTCGACCAGGTTGGCTGACGAAGAACATCCGTTCGGTTATGGCAGAGAGCTCTATTTCTGGGCGTTCGTTGTGGCCATCATGATATTTGCCGTTGGAGCAGGCGTCTCGCTTTACGAGGGTATCGTGAAAGTGATGCATCCGCACGAAGTCTCAAACCCCTTTGTAAACTATCTGGTGCTTGTGCTGGCGATGCTGTTTGAAGCCTTCTCGCTTCGCATTGCCATTCAGGAATTCAACAAGATGCGGGGAGAGACACGGTGGATCACGGCTGTGAAGGGCAGCAAGGATCCAGCCGTCTTTACGGTTCTGTTTGAAGACGTTGCGGCCATGGTGGGTCTTTTCATCGCCCTCACCGGCTTGGTCCTTGCGGACTATCTTGAGACGCCATGGCTGGATGGGGCAGCCTCCATCGGCATTGGCGTCCTTCTCGGTGTCACCGCGACGCTGCTGGCCTATGAAACCAAGGCCCTGCTGATCGGCGAGGCCGCGAGTGACGCACTGCGCGCCGGTGTGCAGGAAATCCTGGCAAATGCGGAATCAGTACGAATGATCAATGATTTGCGAACCATGCATATGGGGCCGCAGGATGTGCTGTTGGCACTCAGCCTGGACTTTCACGATCATCTCGTCGCCGGCAAGGTCGAAGAAGCGATATTCATCCTCGAGATGGCAATAAAATCACGCTTCCCAGAAATCACGCGGCTCTATATCGAAGTCCAGACGCAAAAGCGGCATGAAGAGGTCGTCGCTGCCGATGCCAGCCGATCCATCGACTAAATCTTTATTTCTGGAACCTGAACTTTGATTTGCCTTTATTGTTGACTGCAAGGTACCAGTTGCCCTGGCGCTCAACAAAACGGCATTTGAACTTCCCACTGGTCCAGACCTTGAAGGCCACGCACACCTGGTTGTTGACAACTTTCCAGGTGCCGGTATCAACCTTGCCTTCAAACCAGGCGATAAGGTCGCCATTTCTGGTTGCCTTGGCCTTGACCACGGTTTCGTTCTTGTAGAGACCATTGATGACGCCGCGAAACAAGGCGCGGATCTGATCTCCCGACAGTCTTTGGGCGGCGGTTGCACTGGAGGTACCGATCAAAGTCATCAGGCAGGCAGCAACAATCGCCGTACTTGCTGTTTTCTTCACTTGAAAATTCCCAGTCAGTTGAGCCCGCCTGCGCGGAACCTGCAGTGCAGAAAAGCCCATCTCCAGCCCTTAAACCGCACGACCTCGGATTTCACGGAAAATTGTGTTCAAAAATTGGTCAGAATGGAATTTCGTCATCCAGTTCCTGGGCAAAATCCTTATTGCGGTCAGGCGCTGAACCCTGATCCATAGGACTGGTCTGACCAAAATCGCCGGATGATTTCTGATCACCGAAGCTATCGCCGCTGTTTCGGCTGTCAAGCATGGTCAAGGTCGAATTGAAGCCCTGCAACACCACCTCAGTGCTGTAGCGCTCATTGCCGGTCTGGTCTTCCCATTTGCGGGTTTGGAGCTGGCCTTCCAGATAGACCTTTGAGCCTTTGCGCAGATACTGCTCCGCAATCTTGCAAAGCCCCTCGCTGAAAATCACCACGCGGTGCCATTCGGTTTTCTCACGGCGCTCACCGGTGTTCCGGTCGCGCCATGATTCACTGGTGGCTATCCGCAAGTTGGCGATCGGCTTGCCATCTTTGGTGCTACGGATTTCCGGATCGGCTCCCAGATTACCGATCAGAATGACCTTATTTACGGACCCTGCCATCGTCTTCCTCGCTTAGTGGGTATCACGCTCGGGGGCGTGACAGATGCTCATGCTTTGGTGGCAACCTAGCCTATCGGCCCGAGGGCCTCCAGCCGCGGTGCGGTTAATCCACAGTCGATTGTCGAAATGGAGCGTTTCGCCGCAACGCGGAACACATGTTCCAGCTTTGTTCTCTAACATATGCAAATCAACTGTTCAAGCGCGTGAAGGTGCTGAGTACATTCCACAGGGGGCCGTCGCACGACGACCCGGCATCATCCTTCAAGGAGCACCAGATATGGTTGAATACATACAGACCGACACGGCACCGCCACCGTTCAGCAATTACAGCCAGGCAACCGCTGTGCCGGCCGACGCGCAACTGGTTTACCTCTCGGGTCAGATCGGGGTCGACGCGGAGGGTCAGGTGGCGGCCGATGAAGAGGGTCAGCATGAGCAATGCTGGAAAAACATCCTGGCTATTCTCAGCGCCAAGAACCTTGGTCCGGAACATATTCTTGAGGTGCATGGTTACGTCACCGACCGAAGCGGTCTGCCGATTTTTCGGACCGTTCGTGACCGCATGCTGGGCGGCGCAAAACCGGCGTCGACATTGTTGATCGTTTCAGGCCTCGCATCGCCGGACTGGGTTGTGGAGATCACCGTGGTGGCTGCGGGCTGACGTAATCAGTCTGCCGGTAAGCTTCTGCCAGAAAGGCCACGAGTCAGGATCCAGGAAATGAACGGCTCAGGTATCGACGCCGCTTCGGCCTCCTGAATGTAACGCCTGTTGAGTTCACGTTTTCGGGTTATTCCGTGCAACGCGTGCTTTCGGCTGGGCGTGCTCAGTCCGAAACCGTGCTTTTCACTCAAACCTGTAAGGATCTCCTCATAAGCCTGGTCAATGCGCCGTGACCCATCAAGGCTCTGGCTCATTGAGGTTGTACTCACGCGGTAGCGCAACAATGGCTCTCGAAGCCAGCGTACCGATGCGCTATCGGCAAGGTGCATGGTGCGGATTACGTCCGGCACCCAGCTGTCGTATCGAGACCAGGTGTCCCCGGCAAGATCGCGCCGGACGACCAGATGAAACGGAAAATCGAACGCAACCACGTTCTCCACGCTCAATGGGCTGTCGCCCCCGTCGGGAGGGCCGGAGAACCCGATGAGGCCGTCTTCATCGAAGCACTCCAGAATATCCTGCGCGCATCCATACTCCTGCGCCAGCGGCAACAAGCGTGCAAGGCGGGTTGGTTTCCAGATGTCATCGGCATCAAGATCGGCGATGAAATTTCCCCGCGCGATCGTAAATCCCCTATTGCGGGGCGCGACCGTTCCGGTGGCGCAACTGCGCTCGGGATGTTCCACGATGCGCGGGTCGGCGATACCGAGTTTTTCCAGATGTTGGAGATAAGAACTTCCGTCGTCAGATACGAGAATGCACTCCCAATCCGACATGCTTTGGTTAAGCACGCCCTCGATCGCTTCCACAATGGTGTCCTGCGCTTTGTGGCAGGGGATGATGATCGATACGGCTGGTGGCATTCTTTCGGGTAACGGAATTTGGAATTTTTTGCCGGGCTAGGAGGTGCGTTGCTTCCGGTAATATTTTTTACCTGATCGTATGTGCTTATTGCACCTGCCCGTCGAGCGGTAAACATCGGAATGCCCAAGCATCACCTCGTAGACATCGGCGTAGGCTTGATTGATCCAGTTCATTTTGCACCTGTGTTGCGTGATTTTACTGACAAGAACATGGAGGGTTTGTGCTTGCGGAACAAACGGCAATTTCCTACATGACATGTAAGTTTTTGTTACATGAAGAATGATGCGTAAACTTCCCTCACTGAACGCAATGCGGGCCTTCGAGGCCGCCGCCCGGCATGTCAGCTTTACCAAGGCTGCGGACGAGCTTTTTGTGACCCATGCCGCAGTCAGCCGCCATGTCCGCGATCTGGAAGAATGGCTTGGTCTGAAACTGTTCACGCGCACCGGCCGTGGCGTCAGCCTGACGAAGGCTGGCGAGAAATACCTGCTGCAGCTCACTTTGGCGTTTGACCGGTTGGCCAAGGCCACACACGATCTGATGCAGGACGCTCAGGAGGGTGAACTCTCGGTCAGCGTGGAGGAAGCTTTTGCGTCACGCTGGCTGGTGCCGCACCTGGGCGGGTTTACGTCCGCCCATAAGGACATAGAAGTTTCGATTGATCCGGACGATACGCTGGTGAACTTCCGCGCCAGCCAGGCCAATGTGGCGATCAGATACGGATTGGGGGACTGGCCAGATGTTGATGCCGAACTGCTCGTGCGCATCAAGATATTTCCCGTGTGCGGCCCTGACCTTATCAAGGGCCGGAAAGTCGAGACACCGCAGGACCTGAGGCAATTCACCCTGCTGCACGAAGAGTCCAAACAATGGTGGGCGCATTGGCTCAGAGCAGAAGGCATTACTGACGGTGTCGAACCCCGCGGGCCGATGTTTCAGGGACACCTGGCGCTTGAAGCCGCAGAGGCCGGACAGGGATTGGCCCTGGGCGATCAGGTTCTGGTGGCCGAAGCCCTCAAAGAGGGCTGGTTGATAAAACCTCTGCCCGGTTTCCGGCTTCAGGGTGCGTATTATCTGGTAACGCCCAAAGACGTTCCCGATACCGCGACAGTTCGCGCCTTCAGGGTGTGGCTGCATGCGGAGATGGGCAAGACGGAGAGATGGTTCAGCGAATCTGAGTTCTCCTGACATCTCCTGTCAGCAAAGTGCGGAAAGTGATGTGGATGAGGCACCGGGTCGATTGCCCTGCTCCAATGAATGAGATATTCCAGCGTCATGAGCGAAAACGCCGCCAACAGGAAAGTGATCTCCGTTCAGGGTGCAAGGGAGCACAACCTGAAGAACGTTTCGCTTGAGGTGCCGCGCGACAAGCTGGTTGTGATCACCGGCCTGTCCGGTTCCGGCAAGTCCTCGCTCGCATTCGACACGATTTACGCCGAAGGGCAGCGCCGTTATGTCGAATCGCTTTCGGCCTACGCGCGCCAGTTTCTGGAGATGATGCAGAAACCGGATGTCGATCAGATCGACGGGCTTTCGCCGGCAATCTCCATCGAACAGAAGACCACGTCGCGTAACCCAAGATCGACCGTCGCCACGGTGACCGAGATTTACGATTATATGCGGCTTTTGTTCGCGCGCGTTGGCATCCCCTATTCGCCGGCCACAGGATTGCCGATTGAGAGCCAGACGGTGTCACAAATGGTTGACCGCATTCTGGATCTGCCGGAGGGCGAACGTCTGTATCTTCTGGCACCCATCGTGCGGGGACGGAAGGGCGAGTATCGTAAGGAATTCGCCGAACTTCTGAAGAAGGGCTTTCAACGGGTCAAGGTGGACGGCACGTTCTACGAACTGGAAGATCCACCGACGCTCGACAAGAAATTCAAACACGACATTGATGTGGTGGTCGATCGCATCGTGGTCCGCGATGATCTGGGTAACCGTCTGGCCGACAGTGTTGAAACCGCCCTGGAGCTGGCAGACGGATTGGCGGTGGCGGAGTTCGCCGATCAGACCGACAGCAAGGGCAATGCGGAACGGATTATATTTTCAGCACGCTTTGCCTGCCCGGTATCTGGTTTCACCATCGACGAGATCGAACCGCGGCTGTTCTCCTTCAACAATCCATTCGGGGCTTGTCCGAACTGCGACGGTCTTGGCACGGAATTGCGCTTTGAAGCGGATCTGGTTGTGCCGGACGGTCAGGTGAGCATGAAAGGCGGTGCCATATCCGCATGGGCGCGAACCGGCAACACCTCGCCTTATTATGCACAGACGCTTGAGGCGCTCTCCAAGCACTATGGCGTGTCCATGTCGACGCCCTGGGATGATCTTCCCGAACACGTCACGGATGCGATCCTTTACGGGTCCGGCAGGGACGAAATCGAATTCGTCTATGACGACGGATTGCGCAGCTACAAGACCATCAAAACCTTCGAGGGCGTGATCACCAACATCGATCGCAGGTGGCGGGAGACGGATTCAAGCTGGGTCCGCGAAGAACTGGCCCGCTTTCAGTCCGATCATCCGTGTGAGAAATGCGGAGGCTTCAGGCTTAAATCGCAGGCCATGGCGGTCAAGATTGCTGACCATCACATCGGCCAGGTGTCGGAAATGTCGATCCGGCTGGCGCGCGACTGGTTCGACGAGCTGGAACCAAAACTGTCCGACAAGCATCGCGAAATTGCGTCACGCATACTGAAGGAAATCCGTGAACGCCTGAAGTTTCTCGTCGACGTCGGTCTTGACTATCTGACCCTTGCACGCAAGTCAGGTACCTTATCGGGCGGCGAAAGCCAGCGCATTCGCCTCGCAAGCCAGATCGGGTCCGGTCTGACCGGGGTGCTTTATGTGCTCGACGAGCCGTCAATCGGATTGCATCAGCGCGACAATGCCCGCCTGCTGGAAACCCTCAAGCATCTCCGCGACCTCGGCAACACCGTTATCGTGGTGGAGCATGACGAGGATGCCATTCTGACGGCAGATTATGTCGTCGATATTGGCCCGGGCGCCGGGATCCACGGCGGTGAAATTGTGGCCCAGGGCCGGCCGGAACAGGTCATGCAATCGACGACCAGCCTTACCGGCCAGTATCTGACCGGCTTGATGCAGGTCCAGGTACCGGTCAATCGCCGAGATACCACGGGAACCAGGCGCCTCAGCATCATTGGCGCACGGGCCAACAACTTGAAAAATGTCACCGCCGATATTCCGCTTTCCACCTTCACCTGTGTCACCGGTGTCTCCGGTGGCGGCAAGTCGACGCTTCTGATCGATACCCTCTACAACGCGGCCGCCCGGAAACTGAACAATGCTCGGGTACATCCCGGCGAACATGACCGCATTGAAGGCCTGGAATATCTCGACAAGATTATCGATATCGACCAATCCCCGATTGGCCGAACGCCACGCTCCAACCCGGCAACCTATACCGGTGCGTTCACACCGATCAGAGAGTGGTTCACTGGACTGCCGGACGCGCGGACCCGCGGTTACACGCCGGGCCGCTTCTCGTTTAATGTCAAGGGCGGACGCTGTGAGGTCTGCCAGGGCGACGGCGTCATCAAGATCGAGATGCACTTCCTGCCCGACGTCTATGTGACTTGCGATACCTGCAGGGGCAAACGTTACAACCGGGAAACACTTGAAATCAAATTCAAGGACAAATCCATCGCTGACGTGCTCGATATGACGGTCGCGGAGGGTAAGGACTTCTTCAAGGCCGTGCCGGCGGTGCGGGACAAACTCGTCACCCTGGACCGGGTGGGACTTGGATATATCAAGATCGGCCAGCAGGCCACGACCCTGTCGGGTGGTGAGGCGCAACGGGTCAAACTTGCAAAGGAGCTGTCCAAGCGGGCAACGGGACGCACTCTTTACATTCTCGACGAACCCACCACCGGGTTGCATTTTCATGATGTCGCCAAGCTTTTGGATGTGCTCCACGAACTGGTTGAGCAAGGCAACACGGTCGTGGTTATCGAGCACAATCTTGAAGTCATCAAGACCGCCGACTGGATTATCGATCTTGGCCCTGAAGGCGGTGATGGCGGTGGAGAAATCGTGGTCGCCGGACCGCCCGAGGCCGTGGCCGATTGTGAACGCAGTTACACGGGCGACTTCCTGAAGCGCGTTTTGAAGGCAAAACGGGCTCCCTCGGCGGCTGCGGAGTAGAAATGACCATTGCCGAGATCATCGCGTGTGTGGTTGTCGGAGGTGTTGTTGTTATGTTTCTGATATCGGTCTTCAAAAAGAGATCGCGGAAGGGCCATCGCGCTGGTGAATCACATCAAGGATATTTCGGTGAAGACCGTGCATCCGGCGGAGACGGAACCCCCGACTGACTGGACAGCGCTGCCTGTTAGACCTCGACTGGGGATCTGCACCGAGATATGTAGTGCCCCAGGCGGTTAGAGACCGCACCTTCATAAAACCCGGAAGTGCAGACCAATGTCCCTCGACACCACACAGCCCATCCACGTCATCGGAGGTGGACTTGCGGGTTCTGAGGCCGCATGGCAGGCCGCCGAACAGGGACAACGCGTCATTGTTCATGAAATGCGGCCAAACCGGGAGACCGATGCCCATAAGACCGACGGGCTCGCGGAACTTGTCTGTTCCAACTCATTTCGCTCAGACGATGCATCTACAAATGCAGTGGGTCTGTTGCACGAAGAGATGCGGCGCTGCTGTTCTCTCATCATGCGCGCTGCCGAT
>JAJFHM010000368.1 GCA_021775625.1 Hyphomicrobiales bacterium
CGTTCTCAAGGATTGCGGCGTCGAGGCGGCCCGTGTGAAACTTGAGGTGTTCGGCACGCCTGCGCCGCATGCAAGCGCCCTGCGGTCGAACGAGCCGGAAGTGTTCGACGGCCGCACCAGTGAGGTCACCATTGTGCTCAATGGCAATGCAACGAAGATCGCGGTGCCCTATGAAGGCACGCCGGTGCTCGATGCAGCGCTTGACCGCAAACTCGATCTGCCGTTCGCCTGCAAGGGTGGCGTATGCTGCACCTGCAAGGCCAGGCTGATCGAAGGCGAAGTGCGCATGGACGTCAATTACGGCCTGGAACCGGACGAGATCGAAGCCGGCTACATCCTCACCTGCCAGTCCCACCCGCTCACCAAGACGCTGGTGGTGGACTATGACGACAGATGATCTGAACCGGCGCCTACGCCATCCGACACGGTCTGTTGCGTTACTCTGGCCCGATCCAGAATTTCCTCGGCAAAGCGGTCGACAAGCGCAGAGGAACGCCTGAACTGCGATTTCAGCAAAAACACATCGAATGTGACCTCAGGCGTGAACCGTCTGATCGCCAGGTCCGCATGGGCATAGTCCAGTGCCGTCAGGCCATCGACGATTGCTATTCCAACGCCCTTGAGGGCCAATTCGCAGGCGACCTGCGTGGTGAAGGTGTCGACGCGGCGGCGCGGGCTGATCTGGTGTTCGTCCAGAGCGGTCTCCACCGCGAACCGCCAGTGATCGAAATTGGACAGGGTGATCAGGTTTTCGTCTTCCAGGTCGAGAGGGGTGATTTCGTCGCGCCGCCCGAGCGGGTGGGCCGGCGGCAGCACGCAGACAAGCGGCAGGCTCAACAGATGCTCGCGAACTTCGCCGGCAGGTTCGTCCATCGCCAGTCCCAGGCCGAAGTCGACGCTGGCGTTTGCAATCGCATCGTTGATCCATCTTGAACTGCGCACCGGAAGTGCGATTGAAACCTTGTCATGACGCGACAGGAAATCGCCGACGACGTCCGGCAACCAGCGTTGCGCCATGAGCGGCATGGCGGCGACCGTAATCTCGCCATGGGCGTGATGTTTCAGACCGCTCGCGAAGCGGTCGAGATGATCGATATCGTGATACATGCGCCGGATCTGATCATGAAGCGAAACAGCTTCGGCTGTGGGGACGAGCTGATTTCCGGTGCGATGAAACAGATCGAGGCCAAGTGCGGCTTCGAGAAGTTTGATGTGCTTGCTGATTGAGGGTTGGCTGACATGCAGCTTTGCCGCTGCTCCGGTGATAGAGCTTGCGTCCATCACAGCCTTGAAAACTTCGACCTGGCGAATGTTCATTGCGTATCCCTTCAACGCTCTCAGCCTAACTTATTTTTAGAGTGGAGCGAACAAAAGCGAATAGTAGTTATGATCTGTGATCTGTAACCTGCATCTCCTGCGTATCGATCTGGACGGTTGGGCCAGAAACAGATGGGGAGGGGAATGGTGGAGACAACGGCAAGAGCTCTTGTTCCGGAGGAACGCCGGATCTGGCCGGACATATTGGCGTTCCCTGAAACCACCTATGCGCAACGCCTGAGCAAGGTGCAGGACGAATTGCGAAAACGCGGCCTGGACGGCGCTCTGCTCTTCAACCCTGAGAACATGTACTGGCTGACCGGTTATCAGACCATTGGCTATTTCACTTTCCAGACCATGCTGGTGCCGCAGCGGGGCAAGCCGGTGATCATCGCGCGCGTGGTCAATCGCGACCTCGCTCTGGCCCATTCGACGATCTCTGCTTTCGAGCCGATTGTAGATACAGCCGACTCGATCGATGTCCTCGCAGGCTACCTCAACAAAAACCTGCCGGGGGGCGCTGTTCTTGGGATTGAAACGTCTTCCTGGTATCTGACGGTGAGCGATTACAAGCGGCTTGAGGGAGCGGTGTCCTGCCAGCTTGTGGACTGCAATGGTGCAATCGAACCGTTGCGGTTGACCAAGAGTTCCGACGAACTCGACCGCATCCGGCATGCAGCGCGTGCAGCAGAGGCGGGGCTTGATGCCGCGATCAAGGCGGTGGCGCCCGGCAGGACCGAGAACGATCTGGCGGCCGCCATGTTTGAGGCGAGCATCGCTGCTGGAAGTGAGTATCTCGGGCATCCGCCTCTGATTGTCTCCGGAGAGATCACCGGATTGTGTTTTGCCATGTGGCGGCGGCGCGAGATCAAGGCCGGCGATGTGGTGCTCCTCGAGACCGCTGGATGCATTGACCGCTATCACGCGATCCTCTCCCGGCCCGTGGTGGTGGGCACGCCGACAGACAGACACAGGCTTGCCGCGGATACGCTGAAGTTGGTTCTTGAAGCGGCAGTTGACGCAATCAAGCCTGGTGTGACTTCGGGAGAGGTTGACCGGGCATGCCGCCGCCGGGCCGAGGATGCGGGGCTTGGATCGCACTTCCGGAGCCGTGCCGCATACGGCATCGGCATCGGTTTTCCGCCGAACTGGTCGGAGGGGCATATCTATTCCATTCGCCCGGACGATCCGCTTGTTTTGCAGCCGAACATGACTTTTCACGTCATTCCGACGTTTTTCTTCGAAGACTTCGGGATGTGTTTTTCCGACAGCGTTCGCGTGACCGAAGACGGAGCAGAAGTTCTGACCCACTACCCGCGCGAATTGTTTGTCGTGGATGCCTGAACCAGAAATGAACTTGCAAGGGAGAAGAAAATGAACTGGAAACCGTTTACCCGAAGAACATTGCTGAGCCTGAGTGTCAGCGCTGCAATCCTCGCGGCTGCCTCAACCGCGGTTGTGAACGCGGCTGAAAAGTGGGATATGCCTGCCGGATATTCCGCCAAGAACTTCATCACAAAGACCTATATTTCGTTCGCTGAAGCCGTCACGAAGAAGACCAATGGCGCGCTCGAAATCGTCGTCCATCCGTCTGGGTCACTCTACAAGGCGTCTGAAATCCTGCGCGCGGTACGCTCCGGACAGGTGCCGATCGGCGCGCGCTACATCGGCGCGCATGCTTCAGAGGACGCCATTTTCGGTGTCGACACCGTCCCGTTCCTGGCCACCGATGCGGCCCAGGCCTGGAAGCTTTACCAGGCGTCAAAGCCGGCTCTTGAGGCAGCGCTCGAAAAGCGTGGGATGAAGCTTCTTTTCACCGCGGTCTGGCCGCCCCAGGGTCTGTTCTCGAAAAAGCCGGTCAACAGCGTCGAAGACATGAAGGGCGTGAAGTTCCGGGCCTATGATGCCGGCACCACACGGCTGGCGCAACTGATGGGCGCGGTCCCAACCAAGACCGAAGCATCCGAAATCGGCCAGGCGTTTTCCACCGGCGTTGCCCAAAGCATGATTGCGTCCGGCGCGATCGGCGTGTTCCGCAAGATGTGGGACTATGTGGATCATTATTACATGGTCAACGCGTGGCTGCCCAAGAGCGTCGTGGTGGTGAACGCCGATTCATGGGCAAAGCTCGACGATGCGACCAGGAAAATTGTCATGGATGCCGCAGCGGATGCTGAAAAATCCGTCTGGGCCGCAATGGAAGACACCAACAAGGGCTACAACAAGACCATGGCGGACAACGGGATTAAGGTTGTGGCGCCGAGCGACAAGCTGCGTGCCGACCTTCTCGCTATCGGCAAGATCATGTCTGACGAATGGGCAAAATCAGCCGGCGAGCAAGGCGCGGCCGTCATCGACGCCTATCGCAAATAAACCAAGCGGCCGGCGCACCCTTGCGGTGCGCCGGCTCCCACCCGCCACTCCACCGCCGGTGCCCCAATGACGCCCCTGCATATGCTGGACCGCACTCTGTACCGCCTTTATCGGCTGTGCGGCTATCTGGCAGCGGCCTTCATCGCCCTTATCGGTTGCCTCGTTCTGATCAACATCGTCAGCCGCCTCGCCGGTGTGTTTGTGCCCGGCATGACCGAAGGGGCCGGGTACTGCATGGCGGCTGCGGGCGCTCTTGGGCTGGCCTATACTCTGGGCGAACACGGTCATATTCGCGTCAGCATGGTGATCGGGAACATGAAGGGGCGCTTGCGTTTTGGCTTCGAGATCTGGGCGCTGGCAGTGGCGACAGGGCTTGCGTGCTATCTCGCCTACTATCTCGTGCGCATGGTTTACGTGTCGTATCTGTTTGAAGACCGCAGCGACGGTTCCGACGCCGTGTTGATCTGGATACCACAAGCCCCGATGGCCCTGGGGTTTGCGGTCTTTGCCATCGCGCTGGTGCACGGGCTTGTCCGCGCGATCTTCTCCGGGGACGTTCCCTCCGGGCCACCGTCCTTGCAGGCGGATGCGCAAAGCGGGGGCAAATAAGCCATGGAACAACTGGCCGCCAGCGGGCTCCTGCTCGTCATCTTGATCCTCCTGCTGGGTTCAGGGGTCTGGATCGGCATGGCGTTGCTCGGTATCGGCGTGGTGGCCATGGCGACATTCACCTCGCGGCCGCTGGGCGACGCCATGGCAACGACAATCTGGGCGCATACCTCGTTGTGGGGATTGTCGGCAGTGCCCCTGTTCATCTGGATGGGAGAGATATTGTTCCGGTCCAGGCTTTCAGAGACCCTGTTTTCCGGTCTGGCGCCGTTGATGCGGCGTCTCCCCGGTGGGTTGCTGCATGTCAATGTGGTGGGGTGTTCGGCCTTTGCCGCAATCTCCGGATCCTCTGCGGCAACCCTGCTGACGGTTGGAAAAATGACCATCCCGGAACTCAAGAAACACGGCTATCCAGACAGCCTGTCCGCGGGAACGCTGGCCGGCGCCGGCACGCTGGGATTGCTGATACCTCCTTCGATCACGATGATCATCTATGGGGTTACGGTGCAGGAATCGATCGGTCGCCTGTTCATCGCCGGCATCCTTCCGGGAATAATGCTGACGTTGCTTTTCATGGGCTATATCGGGGCCTGGGGCCTGTTCAGCGAGGCTGGCCGAAAGCTCCGGGAAGCGCGCTCAACGCTCCGCGAAAAGCTGATCGGACTGGTGAGCCTGAGCCCGATTGTGGCTCTCATGGTCTGCGTGATCGGCTCAATCTATCTGGGCATCGCGTCTCCGACGGAAGCCGCCACGCTGGGTGTCATCGGCGCCCTGGTCCTATCCGCCGCGCAGGGGACCTTGAACATCAAGGTGCTGCAGCAATCCCTCATGGGCACCGTCAAGACCACCTCCATGATCATGCTTTTGCTTGCAGGTTCGGCGTTTCTCACCTTGGCCATGGGGTTCACCGGCATCCCCCGGACACTTGCGGAATGGATCGGCGGCATGGATCTGTCCGCCTGGATGCTGATTGCGGTGCTGACCGGGTTTTACATTCTGCTGGGATGTTTTCTCGACGGCATCTCGATGATCGTTTTGACCATGGCGGTCATTGAACCGCTGGTGAGAGCTGCCGGCATCGACATGATCTGGTTCGGCGTGTTCGTCGTGCTTGTCGGCGAAATGGCGCTGATTACGCCGCCCATAGGCTTCAACCTGTTTCTTGTGGAAAGCATGATCGGCCGCGGCATCGGGTTCGTGTCAGCGGCAACCCTGCCCATGTTCATCATGATGCTGGTGGGTGTTGCGATCCTGACAATTTTTCCTGAACTGGCGTTGTGGCTGCCCGAAGCCATGACCTCACGCAACTGAATTCCCGTTCGGAGATCGACAGAATGGATAATACCAGATTTGATGACGGGCCCTATGCACGGGCCAGGCTTGGGTTCATTTGCGTCGCCAATGCCGGTCTGACCGAGGGCGAAATGTTCTCAATGCGGCCCGACGGCGTGGGCCTGAGTTTCACCCATGTGCGCATGCAAACGGAATGCACCGTCGA
>JAJFHM010000369.1 GCA_021775625.1 Hyphomicrobiales bacterium
CGGTCGTTTGTCGCCTTTCGGATTCCAAACTTGCGGGGGCCGTGATTTAAGTCGGCATGAGGACCTGCCCATGTCTGATCACTATTGACTGACCGAAACTCAACTTGAGCGTATCGCAACCACATACGACCGCTGTGCACATACATTCATGTCAGAAATCTGCATCGCAACAGCAGTCATCTTCTGGATCAATCAATGAATCCTGACCCTAGGAACATTATCGATGCAGAGCTTCGAACAACCACTCGTGCCTGTCTGATTCGGGCAGGTTCCGTGGCCGGACAAGGTAGTAGCCGCGCTCGGACCTGATCGGATCATCGTGCACGCGGACCAGAGCCTTGCGGGCGAGCAGATCATCGATGACGCCATCCCAGCCCAGCGTGATCCCGGTGCCGAGCAGGGCTTCCTGAATGGCGATGCCATGATTGGTCACTGTGAAAGCGGTGTTGACCGACATCGCTTCTGGTGCCCGTTCCGCCTGCCAGTCGGCCCATGTGAACCAGCGCGCCTCGGGTGCCTCCAGATGGATCAATGGACCTGATTGCAAGAGGTCCTGTGGTGTCTGGTTGCGCCATTTTGCCGCCAGGGCAGGGGCCGTCACCGGTGTCACGCCTTCGCGAACCAGCAGGGTTGTCTCGTAGCCCGGCCAGTTGCCGTCGCCGAACAGGATGGCGCAATCAAAATCCTCCAGCGGGATATCCGCGTCCCGGTCGGCGGTGGTAACGCGCAAGGGCACCGCGTCGCCGCCTTGGGAAAGACGGGCCACGCGCGGCAAAACCCAGAAGGCGGCGATGCCGGGATAGGTTGCGAGGCTCAACGTGTCGTCGCTGCCGCGCCGCCGCACGCGCTCGCTGCCGCGCGCGATTTCCGACAACCCTGACGATACCGATAAATAGAGGTCGTCGGCCTGAGGGGTGGGGAGGATGTTTGCGCCATGCTTGGTAAAGAGCTTCGTCCCCAGGTCACGCTCCAGCAGGCGGATCTGATGGCTGATGGCAGGCTGGCGCACATTGAGCGTGACGGCGGCCCGGGTAAAGCTCTTCAACCGGTAGCAGGCTTCGAACGCGGCAACGGCTCTCAAGGGCGGAAGGTTCTTCATGGCATTATCAATTATTTCGATGACGACATGAAATTTAGCGATCTTCCCATTGGGGTCAAGCAGTCCCATAGTTGGCGCGGTCCGTGCGTCCGCCGGAATGCCATGTGGAGGGAACAATGGAAGCCTGGTCGATTAAGGGTGAACTCATCCTGAACTGCAACTGTACGGTCTTTTGCCCATGCGTCGTCTCGCTCGGGCAACATCCGCCAACCGAGGGTTTCTGCCAGGCCTGGTCCGGTGTCCGCATCGATGAAGGCCATTATGGCGATCATGATCTGTCCGGGCTGAATGTAGGCCTGATGATTGACATTCCAGGGCCCATGGGGAGGGGCAACTGGAAGGCGGCCGCGTTCATCGACGATCGCGCATCCGATGAAACGTTTGAGGGCTTGAGCAAGATCTTCTCAGGTCAGGCACGCGGCACAACCGGCCTGTTCAGTGTCCTGGTCAGTGAGTTTCTCGCGGCCGAGCGCGCACCGATCACCTATGAGAATGAAGGCAAGAAGCGGCGTTTGATGGTGGGTAAAAAGATCCAGGGGGAGGTTGAGCCAATCTCCGGTCCCGATCCGGACAAGGATGTGATGGTCACCAACACCGGATACTGGATGGGTTCGGACATCACCATCGCGCAGTCCAACATGGGCAAGGTGCGGGCCTTTGGCCGGGTCTGGAATTTCGATGGCAGAAGTGCTGAAATCTGTCAGATCGACTGGTCGGGACCGAAGTAACATGAGCGCGCCGTTGCTCTCGTGCTCGCGCCGGCTGCGCCGCACACCGTTTTCGGCCCGCGTCGAGGCGGCCGGAATTCGGGCCTATACCGTTTACAATCACATGTTGCTGCCGACCAGTTTCGACACCCCGGCATCTGACTACTTTCATCTCAAGACGCATGTGCAGGTCTGGGATGTGGCATGCGAGCGCCAGGTTCAGGTGAAAGGTCGCGATGCGCTCAAGCTTGTCCAGATGATGACGCCGCGTTCACTGGCGAAGCTGGATTATGGACGCTGTTTCTACACGCCCTTCGTCGACGAAAACGGTGGCATGATCAATGACCCGGTGACCCTTAAGGTGGATGAGGGTTGCTACTGGATTTCAATTGCGGACAGCGACGTCTTGCTGCTCGCCAAGGGGCTGGCCTGCGGTGCCGGCCTGAACGTCGAGGTGTGTGAACCCGACGTCTCGCCGTTGGCTGTTCAGGGGCCGAAGGCCGATGACCTGATGGCGCGGGCGTTCGGCGAGCAGGTGCGCGATATCGGTTTTTTCCGTTTCGAACGGCTGGCGTTTGAAGACACCACGTTCGTCGTCGCGCGCTCGGGCTATTCGAAGCAGGGCGGATTTGAAATCTATGTTGAAGGCAGTGAATATGCCGAGGCGGTCTGGGATGCGCTGTTTGCGGTCGGAGCGGACCTGAAAGTCCGGGCCGGGTGTCCGAATTCGATCGAACGCATTGAGTCGGGCCTGCTGTCGCATGGCAACGACATGACAATTGAAGACACGCCGTTTGAGTGCGGGCTTGGAAAATATGTGCACCTTGACAAGGCGGAAGGATGCATCGGGCTGGAGGCGCTCCGCCGCCAGGCAGCGCGGGGCCATGCGCGCGAGATCTGCAGCCTCAGGATCGATGGCGACGCAGTGCCGGGCTGCACGGAACCCTGGCCGGTCGAGGTGGCTGGTGAACCGGCGGGCTACGTGACGTCGGCTGCGTGGTCGCCCGGTTTGGAGTTCAACGTGGCGCTCGGCATGATCAACAAGCCTCACTGGGCGCCTGGAACCGCTGTCGAGGTGATCGCAATCGACGGCAAGCGCCCCGGAACAGTGGTTGCCCTGCCGTTCGAGTGATCCGGGCAATCAATCCGTTCTTTCGACGGTGCGCTGCTGGCGCGGCCAATAAGGGAAAGGCGGTCGGGATTAGCTTGCACGGGTGAATGGGCGTTGTTACACGGGCTGTGTAATGTCATAACATTTAGGGCTTAAGCCCAACCGGCTGTTGAGAACGTTGGAGCCAGTATCATGATGGTGTTGCGTGCAATGCTGCTGGCTGCGGTGGTGCTGGCGTTTCCGGTTCGGGCTGTTTCCGGCGTGGCGGACCAGGTTGTTGTTTCCGTCAAGCCGGTGCATTCGCTGGTGTCAGCGGTTATGGAAGGTGTGGGCTCCCCTTATCTGCTGGTGAGAGGCAACCGGTCGCCGCACGCCTACACACTGAAGCCGTCCGATGCGGTGGCGCTTGAAAATGCACATCTGGTTTTCTGGATGGGCCCTGAACTGGAACGCTTTCTGGTAAAGCCCGTTGCAACGCTGTCCGGCACGGCAATGGTTGTGACGCTGGCCGACGCGCCGGGCCTGATCAGACTCAACTTTCGTGAAGATGGTGCCTTTGAGCGCCACGATGCCGATCGTGTTGACGGTGGCGAGCACGCCACGGGCGAAATCGACATGCACCTGTGGCTTGATCCGGTGAATGCGGCGGTGCTGGTGTCGAAAATCGAGAGTGCACTCAAAAGTGCTGACCCCGAAAATGCCGGGAAATATGCAGCCAACGCGCGATCCCTCACCGCAAGGCTTGAGGCGCTGGTTGTAGAAGTTCGGGCCGAGCTGGAACCGGTTGCAGGTCGCCCGTTTATCGTATTCCACGATGCCTATCAGTACTTTGAGACCCGTTTTGGTGTCCACGCATCGGCGGCGTTTACGGTCAATCCGGATATCATGCCCGGGGCGGGCCGGTTGCGGGAGATAGCGGAGAAGGTAAAGCGACTTGGGGCACTTTGCGTATTTGCCGAGCCGCAGTTCGATACCAGGCTGGTGGGCGGGGTGATA
>JAJFHM010000370.1 GCA_021775625.1 Hyphomicrobiales bacterium
GGTCTTCTGGTCCGCACTGCGCATGGCCCAGATCATGGTCTCATGGGCGTTGGTAAAGCGGCGGCCGCGGAAATTCGGCATCGGGTTGGTCTTGCGCCACACGACGTCGTTGAGGAACCAGTAGCCGAGATCCTGCAACACCGTGCCGACACGGAAGATGTTGTGATAGCTGCCGATCACCCAGATGGTGCCGGTGTCCTTGAGCACCCGGCGGCAGGCTTCGAGCCAGGCGCGGGTGAATTTGTCATAATCATCGAAGCTGGAGAACTTGTCCCAGTCGTTCTCCACGCCGTTCACACGGGAATTGTTGGGCCGGCGCAACTCGCCGTCCAACTGCAGATAATAGGGTGGATCGGCAAAGATCATGTCGACCGAGCCTGCCGGCAGCTTGTTTAGTTCCTCGATACAGTCGCCGACCAGGATCTTGTCCAGGTAAGCGGCAAGATCGGGCTTCTTTTCGAACCCCATAACCACCCTCATACGCAACTTACAGAAGCCGCAGTCTGTCGGAGGAGCGTAAAGGTTCAATTAATTGATATTATTAAGTAATTAGGGTTTTGCTAACCATAAACTCAAGCTTTTAGGGCGCACTCGCGAACCGGCTTGAAGGAACGCCGGTGGTGTGGTGTCACACCGAGCCTCGCGAGCGCCTCCATATGTTCGCGTGTGCCGTACCCCTTGTTCCGCTCCCAGCCGTACCCGGGGTGATTTTCGGCCAGACCCGTCATGATCCGGTCGCGGGTGACCTTGGCGATGATCGATGCGGCCGCGATCGAGAGGCTCAGTCCATCGCCCTTCACAATGGCGCGCGCTTCGCAGTCGAGGCGGGGCAGCTTGTTGCCGTCCACCAGCACCAGGGCGGGGGGGACGGCCAGCCCTTTGACGGATTCGGTCATCGCCCAGAATGTTGCTGCGAGGATGTTGTCCTGGTCGATGCGCTCGACGGGTGCCGCTACGCAGGCACACGTGGCGCAGCTCATGAGCTGGGCGAACAGGGATTCGCGCCTTGGGGCACTCAGCTTCTTGGAATCATCGAGACCGTCGGGAATGGCCTCAGGGTCGAGAATAACGGCAGCCGCGACAACCGGCCCGGCCCACGGCCCGCGGCCGGCTTCATCGACGCCCGCCACCGGCCAGCGGCCGTTAAAGCGTGCTTCCTCCTCCAAAGAGAAATCGGGCAGAGGGGGCCCGCTCATGTGAACGCTGAAAAATCGCCGGTCTTTTCGTCCATCACCCAAAGCTCGCCGCTTGAAATGTTGAACCACATGCCGTGCAGCTTGAGCCGGTTGCGGCTCTCCAGAATGTGGACGCAAGGAAAGGTGCGCAGGTTTGCCATGGAGTTGCGGATGGAGATCCGCTCCAGCGCGGTTTGACGCTCGGCATTGGTCATCCACGAATTACCGGCGATTGCCTCGGCGGCAGGGCCGAGGAGTTCCATCCACTTGCCGATAAAATCTCCGGGAGAAAGTGGCTCGGCCGCCGGGTCGAGCGCCGCCTTGATACCGCCGCACTGGCCGTGACCGAGGACCACGATGTGTTCCACCTTCAGGCTTTGCACCGCATACTCGAGTGCTGCGGAAGTGGCGTGAAACTTACCGTCCGGCTGATACGGTGGCACGATGTTGGCGACGTTGCGCACCACGAACATCTCGCCCGGTGACGAATCGAAAATGGCCTCCGGGGCGACACGGGAATCGCAGCAGGCGATGACCATATGTTTCGGACTCTGGCCTTCGGAGGCGAGCTTGCTGTAGCGCGCGCTTTCGACAACGAGCCGGTGTTCGCGGAATCGCCGGTAGCCTTGAAGAAGAAAAGCCAGATCCATTCGGGCCTGCTCCGTGACGCCAACCGTTTCTGTGTCCCTCAAGAACTATCGCCTGAGAACGTCCAGCACAACAAGATGATTGATGCAATCAACATCGCATTTGGCTCAAGGACGCCCCGGTTCGCAGGTCAGAACAATTCCAGCTGTGATCCGCTGACATGGTCGCGGCTGAACGCGCTTGTGGTCAGCTTCGATTTGACCTCATTCAGTCCCAGCCGCCTGGCGGCGATTTCGAAGCGCCGTCCGATCGACCAGGCATAAGGGCCGGTGCCGCGCATGCGGCGGCCCCAGGTGGCGTCGTAGTCCTTGCCGTCACGCATCGATTTCATGAGCGAGAGCACGTGGGTGGCACGGTCCGGCACCTCGCTCATCAGCCATTCCCGGAAGAGATCGCGCACCTCAAGCGGCAATCTTAAGAGCACGTAGCCCGCCTCCTTGACACCCGCCTGGGCTGCGCGGGCCAGAATGGCTTCCAATTCGGCATCATTGAGGGCCGGAATGATCGGCGCGATCATGACCGCGCTCGCCACACCCGCGGCACTCAGCATCTGCAGAGCCTGCAACCGCTTTTCCGGAGTGCTGGCGCGCGGCTCCATGGAGCGCGAAAGTTTCGGATCGAGCGTCGTTACGGAGATCGCCACTTTGGCCAGACCTTTTTCCGCCATGCGCGACAGGATATCGAGATCACGCACCACCAGGGACGACTTGGTGACGATGCCGACAGGGTGATTGAAGCGTTCGAGCACCTCTAGGATCGACCGCATCAGCCGGTAGCGCCGCTCGATTGGCTGGTAAGGGTCCGTATTGGTGCCGAGCGCGATGGTCTGCGGTACGTAGGCGGGGTTTGACAATTCGCGCTCAAGCAGTTCCGCCGCGTTGGTCTTGGCGAACAGCTTGGTTTCAAAATCAAGCCCCGGCGACAGCCCCATATAGGCGTGCGTGGGCCGTGCGAAACAATAGCTGCAACCATGTTCACAGCCGCGATAGGGGTTGATCGAACGGTCGAAGGAAATATCCGGAGACTGATTCCTGGTGATGATCTTCTGGGCTTTTTCGACCGTCACCTCGGTCTTGAACGCTGGCAGGTTTTCCAGGCTTTGCCAGCCGTCGTCAAAAGCGGTTCGGGCATGCGCTTCATAACGGCCGGAGACATTGGAACGGGCGCCGCGTCCGCGCCGCAACGCGTCCGGTACGACCGGTTCGTCACTGCTGAAATCGACCCTGCTGTCGCCGTGAAGATGCGGCATGTGGTGCTGCTGTCCCATAACATGGAACATAATATACAGTA
>JAJFHM010000038.1 GCA_021775625.1 Hyphomicrobiales bacterium
CCAAGGTGTGGACCTCGTGCACGATCATCCTGCCCCTGCGCTCGCGCGGTCACTCCGGCTCGCCGGTCCGCCCGGTGGCCGTCGGCGCCCCCGACCAGTAGGTGGGATCAAAACAAAAGCGGCCGGCAATTTGCCGGCCGCGTGAAACTTTTCGGAGTTTGATCAGGCGTCAGGTGGTGTAGCCATTGCGCCTTGCGTTGTCCTTGCAAGCCCTCGGGCTGGAATAACCTTCGCTGGACGCTCCGACGACTTCCTTGTTCTTGGCACGCCGCCGCCAGCGGTCCTCGCCAGCTTTGTCCTTGTAGAATTCCCAAGCGTCGTCCGCGCCGCGCCCCTTGGGGTTGCCTTTATAGCCATGGCGTTCAGCATTGGACGTACAAGAACTGCGTCCGGTATAGCCTTCCGTGGAAGCACCCACGATGTTGCCGTTCGATGCGCGTCTGCGCCACCTGAATTCGCCCTTCTTGTCCTTGTAAAATTCCCACTCGTCGTTTTCGCCAGCCATGAATTCTTCCTTCACCTGAGTCAATTGGAGTGCGACATGTATCGCGGGTCGAAAGGATAGGTGATTCTCTGTGTCAAGCATAGATCATCTCGATGCAGATCGGCACTTGTGCATAGCGTCTCGATACCGACACATTCTTGTCCGATCCGAAGACCGACACGACAACGTACAAAGGGCGGCTTAGATGAAACTGAACACCGGATGGCGCGTCTCGGCGCTTTTGACATTCGCGATGATGATGCTTGTGCCGTTGCTGCTCGCCGCCTCCGTGCAGGCCTATGAAAGCTATGAGGATTATGCGTTACGGCTGATCCGCAAAATCCCCGAAGACACCCGGTTCCGCCCGGATCTCGAATCCTATCTGAACAAACTGGCGACAGAGGCCAGAGCAAGGCGCGGACGCGGCGAAATTGACTCCCACACACTCCTGCGTCCCGCCGCCCGGGCCCAGGCACTGGACATGCTTCTGGGAGATTATCTCAGCCATGATTCACAGGCGGGTCACAAGTTCGGGTTGCGGTTTGAAGCCTTTGCCGGTCCGGGCGATCACGGCCGCCATGGTGAAAACGGCGCCCGCGACCGTCAGAAAGCCAATGTCGGCAAGGCGAAAGCCAGAGCCGTCTTCCAACAGTGGATGGACAGTGTCGGGCACCGCCGCAACCTGATGAACCGCGATTACAAATTCGTCAGCACCGGTGTTGTAGAGCGTGGGCACTACCTCTACGCGGTTCAGATCTTCTGGGAGCGGTAGTGCAGAATGCGCCCGATGGTGTTCATTAAAAGCTGTGCTGCGAGAATTGCCGTTGTCCCGGTGTGATCATAATCCGGCGCCACTTCAACCAGATCCAGCCCGACGATCTCGCCGCGTTTGGCAAGCCCGTCCAGCAATTCGAGCCCCTCATAGTAATAGAAGCCGCCATGGCTTGGCGTGCCGGTTCCAGGCGCAATTGACGGATCGAACCCGTCGATGTCGATGGTCACGTAATAGCGCACGCCCTCCGGGATACGTGCCAGCACCCCCTCCACCCCGAGCTTTCTGAACTGCCGCACCGACAGTATATCCGAGCCCATGCTGCGGGCATCCTCATAGCCTTCCCGCGCGGTGGACGACACGTTGCGGATGCCGATCTGGCTCAGTCCGGTCACATAGTCCTTCTCCGCTGCCCTGCGCATCGGATTGCCATGCCCGTAGCGCACCCCGTGGCGCTCATCCACAAAGTCGAGATGGGCATCGATCTGGACCAGATGAACCGGCTCCTGGCCCTCGAACGCATTGATACAGGGAATGTTGACGGAGTGGTCACCGCCGATGACGATCGGCAGCGCACCGGCCTCCAGTATCTTGCGCACGCCGTGCTCTATGTTGGCATGGCTGGTCATGGTGTCGGTGTGCACGATATCCGCATCGCCCACATCGACAATGCGGGCAGCTTCCGCCGGCAGATAGACGACATCGTCTTCGTGATCGTAGGCACCTGCATGGCCGAAGGAGAACAGGGTCGAGGCCTCCCGCACCGAACGCGGCCCGAAGCGCGCGCCGGCGCGCCATTGCGTGCCGAAATCATATGGCGCACCGAGCACAGCAACATCGGCGTCGATCGCATCCCAGTCGAGCTGCGCTGGATATTTGCCAAAGGTGCAAAGCCCGACGAACGGCAGGTCCAGCCGTCCGCCCTTGTATCCATGATCGCCCATGTTGTTATCCCCTTCGGTTTCGCCGCTTGGCAGGCATATCAAATATTCGCCACGCTATCACAGCGAAGCCGGGTGTTGGCGCAGTCTTCTCCACCTCTTACGACCCGGCGATGGCATCGATCAGGCGCATCGCCCCGCCCAGCAGGTCCAGCAATTCGCGATCTTTGCCAGGTGTGTGAGTGACGAGCCGAACGTGCTCCCGCACAAACTTTTCCATGTCCATTTCACCTTCGGAAGCCGCGATCATCGGTTCGTAGGACGTTGCCATCTCGACATCCGGTGCGTCTGTTTCGCCGGCACGCATCGTCACCCGGCCATCATCGGCCGTAAGCGTAAAAGGTTCCCCGTCGACCTCGAACCGAGCCACGAAGCTCGCGTCCGGCTGGACCACCCGCTGGCACGCGGTTTCAAGCGTCACCGCAATCGTACGCAGGTTCCCCGGACGGCGCACCTCTGCATCGGCGGCAAACCGCCCGCCGAACATTGCAAGCTCGAACAGCAGGTCCCGTGTCCGGCCGCCAAGTGCAGTAAGGGCATAAAGAGAAACCCCGTGCTCTGCGTTGCGTTTCTCAACCAGCCCGTCAGCGATGAGCTGGTTCAGGCGGTCGGTCAGAAGATTGGGAGCAATTCCCTTCAATCCAGCCTGCAGCTCCGAGAAGCGCGCCGGACCTGCATGCAGGTCGCGCAGGATCAGAAGCGTCCAGCGGTCGCCGACGCGATCCAGCGCCCGCCCAATCGGGCACAACAGGGCGTAACGGCGAAGTCCGGTCACAACACGTATCCGATCACGAAAAAGTTACTATATTTTTTATAGTACATGATTGAAAATATATAGTTGAAAGCTACCTTATGCGCAACGCCGGTGCATACGTGCATCCACCAAACCGCCCAACAGCCGAAAGAACACCATGTCCGTCAAACCCAAAATTCTCGTCACCAGCGCCGCAGGGAAGAGCGGCATGCAAACAGCACTGCAACTTCTCGGCAAAGGCTACCCTGTCCGCAGTTTTGTGCGCAGGAACGATCACCGCGCAAAACATCTGGCGGAAGCCGGTGCTGAAATCTTCCTCGGCGATCAATATACACTGGCCGACATGCGTCAAGCCATGGCCGGCGTTCAGCGCGCCTATCACTGCGCACCCACCGCACCGAACGGCTTGCATTTCGGCACTGTCTTCGCCGTCGCCGCGCACGAAAATCGCATCGAACATGTGGTGACATTGAGCCAGTGGCTGGCGCATCCTGGACACCCGTCCGTATTTACCAGAGAGGTTCATCTCAACAATGCGGTGCTCGGCATGATGTCCGACACCACCGTGACGGAAGTTAATGTCGGATGGTTCGCTGACAACTACTTCATGGTGCTGGAACCGGCGGCGCAGTTGGGTCTTTTGACCATGCCGCTCGGCAATGGCGACGAAAAGAAGAACGCGCCGCCCTCAAACGAGGACATTGCCGCCGTAAATGTCGGCGCCTTGATCGATCCAGCGTCCCACGCGGGCAAGACATACCGCCCCACTGGTCCCGATCTGCTGTCTCCGAATGACATTGCCCGCACACTGACGAAAGTACTGGGCCGCAAAGTCAAATATCAGGATATTTCCGAAGCCATGTTTCTGAAGGCGCTGACCGCGCTGCGACCACCGAATTATTCCGAGGCCGCCCTGACCCAATTGCGGCTCTACACGGAAGAATACCGGCGCGGCGCATTCGCAGTTGGAGGCCCTACCGATGCAGTCGCACGCGTCGGCGGGCGGGCGCCTGAAGGCTTTGAAATCATTGCGCGCCGGGTCGTCGCCGAGCGGCCCGAGGCCGTTCGCACCTTCGCCAACAAGATGCGCGCCCTTCGCAACTTCATGAAGATCGCACTGACGCCGAAACCCGATGCGGATGAAATCGAAACACGGCTGGGCCACGTGCTCATCCCCTCCTCCGCCTATTGCGGTGAAAGCCTTGACTGGCTTTCAAGCCATGGTGCCGATCCAGCCGACCTCGCAGCATGAACCCAACACCTCTCTCAATTCACCCAGCAAAGGAGCTTCCAATGAGCGCGCTTATGATTGCAAGAATCACCGTCAAAGATCCGGCAAAATTTCAGGACTATCTCACCGAATCCAAAAAAATTGCCACCCTCTATGGCGCCGAACTGCTGTACAGAGGCAAAGTCGACAGGGCGCTCAATGGAAACCATGACCACGCGCTTACCGTCATCGCCAGGTTCCCCGACCTTGCAAGCATCGACGACTGGTACGCCTCGGACGCCTATCAGCCCCTGAAGGCCCTGCGCGACGAAGGCACCACCATGCAAATGACGAGTTACGAGGTGTTGGACTAGTCGAGATTTTGGGATTTGAAATAGCCAAGCATAACGGGATCAGGGCGACCGCCTATACACAAAGCCACTCCGAAAACATCGCTACATTTAACAATGCAACTGCAACCACGAGGCACAGCGCGAACCAACGGAACCCATACCACCATATTGTCCGACCAGCGGGCAAATAGCCCAACCCTGTATGCGCCCTCAAACAAGTCAGCAAGAATGCGTAAATGGTGTGCTGGCCAGGTGCATGCTTGGCGGGACCGGCAGCCCAGTGACTGTGATCCCGAAGTTCTTCGGCCAAAGGCCAGTGCCGGAACGCAACCGTCGCGGAGTACAACGAGGCAAACCCAAAACAAGCCAAAACGACAAACACCAGTTCGCCGTCTATCGAACATTGAAAGCCAATCATTCGGACGCCTCCATCATGGACTATATGGCTCTTGCGTGTCTCAGACACCCTCAACCTTCGGAGATCCCATGACCACATATGACGTGATTGACGTCACTTGCGGTAAGGTTGATGGAGCCTCGGATTGCAAGACCTTGTACACCGCCAGACTCAGAACTTCGATCCGCAACAGATACTCGATGGTGCCGGTGATATCTACCCAGCTTTCCTCGCATGGAATATCGCCAAGGCGACATCACATTAAGAGGCCGCAGAAGCCGGCACACCAATCATTTTCGTCCAGGCAGCGCTCTTTCGATGGGCAAACCCCAAGGCCTAGGCCATTGCGTTAACCGCTCAACATTACCCTCTCTGCACTGAGCACTGGACGCACGCCCCTCACCTGTGTCATAAGCCCGACAGAGAGAGGAGCGGGGATCACAGAACCATGTGAGGTCTTCATGTGTTCACGCTTCATGGCCGTTGTGGCAACGGTATTTCTATGCGCCACGTTTACAAGTTCGATCAATGCTCAGGACAGCACCTCTGCTGACCGCCGGATCATCGTGTCCGAAGGCGCCGATTATTTCGGTTTCGACTACCGCACCCTTAAAAACACCTCGCTTGCAGGCTGCAAGCGCACCTGTCTCTCCGACGGTGGCTGCCGTGCATTCACCTTTAATACCGAAACAAAATGGTGCTTCCTGAAAAGCGATTTCGGTGAACTGGCGACCCGGCAAAACGCCGTCGCGGGCCGCGTCGTCGCCACAGCAAAACCCGGCACCGGGAGCGACAAGCCGCCTGCCCTGACCTTCCTGTCACGCTATTTCCTCGATGAGGCCGCCCGCTATCGCCGCTTGTTGCGCGAGTTCGATGTCGACCGCGCCAAAGGCACCCATGGGCTGTGGAAAGACGGGGCCGCTGCCCTGTCCGAGGGCGATGCGCGCCGCGCCGCCCTGAACTATCGCCATGCCCTGAAGCTTGAATCCGGCGTACACGCCCTGTGGCTTGACCTCGCCTATGCGGTTTTATCGGTCAAGGGCAAGGACTACTCCGAAACCGCACGGCTGCTTGAAGAAGCAACTTCTGCTGCAATCAACGCCTATGACATTTCCACATCGAACGGCGAACGCGCCCGCGCGCTCGCCTTTCTGGCCAACGCCCTGCAGCGCCGCCAGCTCTACCGGTCATCCCTGGAAGCCTATAAAGCCAGCTTGCTGCTGACGGAGACCGCATCGGTCCGTGCCGCCTACGCAAAGCTGCACGCCCAGCATGGCTTCCGCATGGTCGATTACTCCGTCGATTCCGACGCCGCCTCACCGCGCGTCTGCCTGCGCTTTTCCGAGGACCTGCAGACCCGCAATACGGATTTCTCAACCTTCCTGACCGTCAATGAGGCGGCGCCTGCGGCGACCGATGCCCGCGGCTCGCAGCTTTGCATCGACGGCGCCAAGCACGGCCAACGCTACACCATCGGCATCCGCTCAGGCATCCCCTCAAAGATCGGTGAGACGCTTGAACGCTCGACCACCATCAGTGTTTACGTGCGCGACCGCCGCTCCATGGTGCGCTTTACCGGACGGAATTATGTGCTGCCCAAACTCCCGGATCACGGCATCCCGCTGGTAACCGTCAACACATCGGCGGTCAAAATAAGGCTTCTGCGCATCGGCGACCGCGCACTTATGGATGTGATCGGCGATGACCGCCTCTTCGATCAGCTCAACACCTATTCCGCCGACGATCTCGCCGAACTCAATGGAGAAGAGGTGTGGATCGGCAAGCTTGACGTTGGGCGCGTCCTCAATACCGAAGTCACCACCAAATTCCCCATCGACCGGGCTCTGCCGCAACGCAAGCCCGGCGTCTATGTCATGGTGGCCGAACCAGAAGGGGCCCGGATCAAGGACTGGAACAGCCGCGCCACTCAATGGTTCATCGTCTCCGACACCGGTCTCTCGACCCTGCAGGGCGAGGACGGGTTGCATGTGTTTGCCCGATCACTCTCGTCTGCCGACGGTCTGGAAGGCTCAGAAGTGCGGCTCATTGCCCGCAACAACGAGATCCTTGGAACCGCGAAAACCGATGCCCAGGGCCATGTCCTGTTTGCACCGGGCCTGACCCGTGGCAAAGGCGGTATGGCGCCGGCACTTGTCACCGCGCGGACCGGGGCCACGGATTACGCGTTCCTCGACATCGCCAAGCCGGCCTTTGATTTTTCCGACCGCGGCGTTGAAGGCCGCGCCTCGCCGGGTCCGCTTGATGCGTTTCTTTTCACCGAGCGCGGTGTCTATCGCCCGGGCGCCACGGTTCATGTCTCGGCCCTCCTGCGCGACCCGCAGGCCAATGCCGCATCCGACATTCCGCTTACCTTCATCTTCTCGCGCCCCGATGGTGTCGAGCACAGGCGTATGCTGTCGCGGGACCAGGGCCTGGGAGGTCACAATGTCGATCTGGCCCTGCAGGCCACGGTCATGCAGGGCACCTGGCAGGTTGCAGCTTATGCCGATCCGAAGGCCGCGCCGGTTGCCGAAGCCCAGTTCCTGGTGGAGGATTTCGTTCCCGATCGCATCGAGTTCGACTTGAAGGCTGTAACACCGAGCCTGCCCGCGCAGGGTCCGTTTGAAGCCAGGCTCTCCGGCCGTTTCCTCTATGGGGCCCCGGCGTCGGGTCTTCATCTGGAAGGCAATCTGGTTATCCGTCCCACATCCGGGATCGAGGCTTTTCCCGAATACAAATTCGGCCTGCACGACGAAGAGGTGCTGCCGGTTCGCAGCACCCTGACAGAGCTTCCGGTAACCGATGCGGACGGCAAGGCAACCATTGTTGCCGCCGCCGACCGCTTGCCCGACAGCACCCGTCCGCTCTCCGCACGGATTGCGGTTCGCATGCGCGAAGGCGGCGGCCGGGCAGTTGAACGCACGCTCAGCTTCCCGGTGGAACGCACCCGGACGCTGATCGGCATCAAGCCCGAATTCAAGAACGGCGAGATCGGCGAGGGCGAAACCGCTGCCTTTTCGGTGGTCGCAGTCTCTCCGCAGGACAAGACCCAGGCTCTTTCAGGCCTGCGCTGGGAACTGCTCAAGATCGAGCGCAATTTTCAATGGTACCAGGTTGACGGGCGCTGGAACTATGAGTCCGTCAACTACACAACCCGGGTCGCCGACGGCCGCTTTGACCTTGACGGCTCGGTTCCAGCCAGGATCAGCTCCCGGATCGACTGGGGCAA
>JAJFHM010000371.1 GCA_021775625.1 Hyphomicrobiales bacterium
TATGCCGGCAAGTCCGGCCAGAATTTGGCGCGCGATCAGGGATGCGGATAATCAGAGATAAGCTCGATGGAGGCGGTGCGTTTCGACCATATCAGCAATGCCCAGAAAAGGTGACTGTGAGCTCCGGCACCTTAGCTGCGACATGCGATGCCGACAAAATCAAATCAAGGCAGTTGCACGCCCCCGCAACCAGCGTTACTTGCGCCCCCGTTTCTTTGAGGCTGGGTTTTTCCTTTGCGAGATTGATGAGGGTGCCAAGCTCGCCGAACAGCGGTGTCAGAGGAAACGGGCTTGAGGTGGGCGGGGGAGTTCCGCATGAATGTGAAACGATCTAACGCACCTTGCGGCGCCCGAATGTTGGCTCCACTTCCGGGATTGGCGGCATTTGCCATGTGCCTGTCACCGGTACGCCGGTATCCCGGTTGATCACCACATCGAGCACCGTTGGCACGTTTGAATTCAGTGCCTCTGCATATGCATCGCCGAACTGGTCCGGGTGCTCGATGCGGACGCCGTGCGCGCCCATGGCTTCGGCCATCCTGGCAATGTCCGGATTCCAGAACTGCCCGGTCTGCTGGTTGACGAAGCTTGTGCCAAGTTCCCGTCCGTCGAGATAGACGCGCTGCAAATCGCGGATGGTGCCAATCGCATAATTATTCTGCACGACCCAGACGGCAGGAAGATTGTATTCCACAGCCGTCATCACCGCATGCGGCCACATGGTAAAGCCGCCGTCGCCGCACAAAGTGACGCAAGGTGAATCGGGCCGGGCCAGGCGCGCGCCGAGAACGCCGCACACTCCGAAGCCCATGGCGGCAAAGCCGCCCGCGGTCATGTGCGTGCCCGGAACCTTGGTCTGCCAGTATTGTTCCGACCACACCTGGCAGTTGCCGATGTCGTCGACCATGACGGTGCCGGCGGGCGACAGCCGGTTCATGTCGGCGAGCATCCGGCGCGGTTCGATGGGGACTTCCGAACTGGTCTCGAATGGCGCGCAGAAGTTTCGCCATTCCGACTGCCAGCCCTCAATTTCGCGCCGCCAGGCATCGCCGCTCTCGATGCGGATGCCTTTGCCCCTGGCGATCTTGAGAGCCTGTTCGAGAAACTCTTTTGCATCGCCGGTAATTCCGATCTCGACCGGATAATTCCGACCGATCTCGTTCTCGTCAATATCGACCTGAATGAGTTTTGTCGGCGGAATGTTGTAAACATAACCCGGAATCCACGAGCCGGTGTGCAGATCGTTGAACCGCGCACCGATAGCGAGAATGACATCCGCATTGCGGCAAGCCTCGGTCGCCGGATAATCACCCCACACGCCGGCAATCCCCAGATGGAGCTTGTGATCATACGGCAGGGCGCCCTTTCCCATGAACGAAGTGTAGACAGGGATTTCAAGCTGTTCGGCCAGTTGCCGTAATTGTTCATAAGCACCTGCCACCCGAATGCCGCCACCCGCCAGAATGAGTGGCCGTTCGCTCGCGCACAGTATTTCGAGCGCGCGCTGGATCGAGTAGTCGGACATCTTACCACTCCAGCTGCCGGCGGAGGCACTGCCATTCAGGGGCTCCGGCGTGCTGACGGGTGCGGATTCGATGTAGAGGTCGTAGGGCATGTCGAAATGTACCGGCCCCGGCCTGCCGGTCCGCATCAATCCGAACGCCTCGGGCAGGGTACTGCACAGATCTTCAACTTTGCGAATGCGATAGGACTTCTTCACCACTGGCTGGAAGATCGACGACATGTCGCCGTTGTAGCGATAGTCGTCCTGCAAGGCGCCGCTGTTCACCTGCGTGGTCGGTACCTGGCCGGTGATCAGGAAAAATGCGGAATTGTCATAAAACGCGTTGGCCACCGAAATCATCATGTTCATTGGCCCCGGGCCGGTCGAGGCATAGACCGCCAGCGGCTGCCCGGTCAGCCGGAAATAGACGTCGGCCATGAAGCCTGCGCCCTGTTCGATGCGTGGTGAGATGTGTCGTATCTTGTCGGTATGCTTGTAGATGCCATCAAGCAGACCGATGGCTCCGTGACCGGCATAACCAAGAATGTAGGGGACTTTTTCCTTAACCAGATACTCGGCGATAATATCTGCTCCGCGTATCTCGTTCGTGCCCGGCATGCCGCTGTAGCTGCGGCTCGGCGTCGAATAACTCTGGCTCGGAGTGAAACTGCTGTAATTTGACGAGCTATAGGGCTTGCGCCTCTCCATGTCTTTCTCCCGTACTTCAAAACGGTCTCCGGCCCGGCCAAACCAAGCAGCCCAATCTCACTAGCTTACCAATGCACCTGGGATGGTCAAGTTAACGGCTCCGGGGTACAGAGCCGGCTGAATTTGATGATCCGGCTACGGAGTGTTTCATATGAGATGTCGAAGCCGCGTTCAGCCAGCAGATCTTCAACGTCGCAATAGCTCAACGAAAATCGAGTATTGAGCCAAACCGCATTCTGCCTGTTACCGATACCTGGCTAACCCGACAGAGCCTCATGAAACGCCCTAAAGCTTCACCGATCTCAGGCGCAGGGCATTTCCGATCACGGAAATTGACGAAAAACTCATCGCTGCAGCGGCGATCATCGGTGACAGCACTATCCCGAACGCCGGATAGAGAACCCCGGCCGCGATGGGGATGCCGAGCGCATTGTAGAAGAACGCAAAGAACAGGTTCTGTTTGATGTTGGACATAGTGGCCTCGGCAAGCCGCCGTGCCTTGACAATGCCACGGAGATCGCCCTTGACCAAAGTGATGCCGGCGCTTTCAACCGCCACGTCCGCACCGGTTCCCATGGCAATGCCGACATCGGCCTGGGCCAGCGCCGGTGCGTCGTTCACCCCGTCACCCGCCATCGCAACCTTCGCGCCTGAGGCCTGAAGCGACTTGATGACGTCGGCCTTGCCTTCGGGCAACACGTCGGCGCGTATATCTTCAATGCCGAGAGAGGTTGCAACCGCCTGCGCGGTGCGCAGGTTGTCCCCTGTCACCATAACGATCCGCAGGCCTTCGTGACGCAGTGCCGTGAGGGCTTCCTGGGCTGTATCCTTGATCGGATCGGCAACCGCGATCAGCCCGAGGAGTTCACCGTCGCAGGCCACCAGCATGGCGGTCTTGCCCTGGCCGCGCAGGTCGTCGCCAGCCTTTGTGAGCGCTGACACGTCTATCGACATGGTCTGCATGAGTTTTGTATTGCCCAGCGCCACATGGCGCCCGCCAACCGTGCCGCGCACGCCCATGCCGGTCACGGCTTCGAAATCGACTGTCTTTGCCAGCTTGACGCCGCGATCCAGAGCACCGTCCACGATTGCTTCCGCCAGCGGGTGTTCGCTGCCCTGTTCCAGACTTGCCGCAAGCCGGAGAAGTTCGTGCTCATCGCCGCCGCTTAACGCCTGCACGTCGGTCAGTTTGGGTTCACCGAGTGTCAGCGTGCCGGTCTTGTCGACGATCAAGGTATCTATTTTGGCGAACCGTTCGAGAGCTTCGGCATTCTTGATCAAAACGCCGGCCTGCGCCCCGCGTCCGGTGGACACCATGATGGACATCGGTGTGGCCAGTCCCAAAGCACACGGGCAGGCAATGATGAGAACCGATACTGCTGCAATCAATGCATAGGCCATTTGTGGCGGCGGACCCCAGATCGACCATGCGGCGAATGCAACAACTGCCGCTGCGATGACAAGCGGCACAAAGTAGCTGGCGACGATGTCGACCAGCTTCTGGATCGGTGCACGGCTGCGTTGCGCGGCCGCCACCATCTCGACAATCTGCGACAGTGTCGTCTCCGAGCCGATACGGTCGGCGCGAAACACGAAAGTCCCGGTGCCGTTCAATGTACCGCCGGTCACAGTCTCGCCCGCCACTTTTTCAACCGGAACCGGCTCGCCGGTCAGCATCGATTCATCGACGCTGGAGCGGCCGTCGACAACTTCTCCATCGACAGGGACTTTCTCGCCGGGGCGGACCCGAAGCAAGTCGCCTCTTTGAACCGTCTCCAGGGCAACTTCTTCCTCCTGGCCGTCCGGCCGCACCAGGCGCGCGGTCTTTGGAGCAAGATCGAGAAGGGCGCGAATGGCGCCACCGGTCCGCTCGCGTGCACGCAACTCCAGCACCTGACCGAGAAGCACCAGCACGATGATGACGGCGGCGGCTTCGAAGTAGACGCCGACTGTCCCGTCGGGCTGGCGGAACGTATCGGGGAAGATCGAGGGAACAAGCGTTGCCACAGCACTGTACAGGTAGGCTGCCCCGGTCCCGATGGCGATCAGCGTGAACATGTTCAGGCTTTTGTTGATGACAGACGCCCAGCCGCGTTTGAAAAACGGCCAGCCGCTCCAGATCACGACGGGCGTCGAAAGCAGGAGTTCGACCCAGATAGAAATACGGCGTGGAATCCACTGGTCCACGGGTAACGCCAAGTGCGGTCCCATCGCAATCAGCAGCACCGGAATGCTGAGCACAAGGCCGACCCAGAAGCGGCGCATAAAGTCGACGAACTCGGGATTGGGGCCCTCCTGCGCCGGCGGAATACCCATTGGTTCCAGTGCCATTCCGCAGAACGGGCAATCGCCAGGCCCTTCCTGAACGACCTCTGGATGCATCGGACATGTGTACATGGTCCCGGCGGGCATCGGCTCGGGCTCGGGGCGTCCGGTGAGATAAGTGCCGGGCGCTGCCTCGAACTTGTCCTGGCAGCCGCTCGAGCAAAAATAAAAACCGGTCCCCTCATGCTTCGAGAGGTGCTTGGCCGACGCACGGTTCACCGTCATGCCGCAAACCGGGTCCTGTGCTTCGACAAAGTCCTGCGGCCGGGCTACGAACTTTTCACGGCATCCTGAGCTGCAAAAATAATAGGTGTGGCTTTCATGTTCGTGGACGTGTTTCGCCGATCCGGGGTCGACATCCATACCGCACACCGGATCGCGCACCTGCAGTAGCGCTCCCGGTGCGCTTGTGTCGCCGGCGTCATGTCCGTGGTTGCTATGCCGTTGCGCCATTTTCTTACCTTCCGAATGACCCATCCGTCTCAATGTCGTGGTTCCAGTAACTGGAAGGTCAAGGCCGCATTCGCTTTCGGTGAACCCTGCATCGTGCTGGCGGCGCGTCAGAGGGGCAATGTCACCTCTGCGCACAGACCGCCTGAGGCGCGATTGCGCAGCACCACATCTCCTCCCTGAGAGCGTACGATGTTTCGGGCGACCGAAAGCCCGAGCCCTACGCCACCGGTCTCTTTGTTGCGCGAGTGATCCAATCGGTGGAATGGCTGGAACACATCCTCGAGGCGATCTTCGGGTATGCCGGGACCTTCATCGTTGACGCTTACTCTTGCGAAGCCATTTGCAGAGTCTATGGCAACTTGTGCCCGGCCACCGTATCTCAGGGCGTTTTCGACAATGTTGGTGAGAGCGCGGCGCAGGGACAGAGGCCGACAGGACACGATTATGTTGTCGGTGCGTTGGATCGCAACCGTGTGCCCCAACTCAGTCATCCCCGCGCAAATTTCGTGCATGGTGGCATTAAGATTCAGCGGGCTGACAGGCTCGCTCTGCGCTTCCTCGCGGGCAAACAGCAGCGTCGCCAGGATCATGTTTTCCATCTCTTCGACGTCACGAACGATCTTTTCCCGCTGCTCCTCGTCTTCGATAAGTTCACTGCGAAACCGCAAACGGGTCAGTGGTGTGCGGAGATCGTGTGAGATAGCAGCAATCATGCGTGTGCGATCTTCGACGAACCGCTGGATACGGGTATGCATTGTGTTGAAAGCCTGCGCCGCACGCCGCACTTCGATGGACCCGAGTTCTGCAAGTGGGGGTTCGTCCAAGTTGCGGCCAAGCCGTTCTGCGGCCGTTGTGAACTCTCTCAATGGGGAAATCGTTTGTCGGACTGCCCATACTGAAAACACAGCGACCGATCCCAACATGACCAATATCGAAAGTGCGAATCTGGGTGTCCAGGAAACATAGTACTCGGGAGAAGGCGCTGAGAAATTCACCCATCTTCCGGTGGCAATTTGGACTGAAGCCCGAATTGTTTCCCCGCTGTTCAAATAGTCGGCCACACTGGCAAAGTGTTCCCGCATTGGATGATCCGCATCGCCAAACACCACCAGGTGTTTCAAAGTGTCCAGGATGCCCGTTTCCGGAGAGGATACGGACAGCCGGACCGGAGCATCAAGCATCCGCAACGAAAGAGCTTCGCGGAGAAGCGGCGGCTCGCGATCCGGTGCCTGAGCAACTTCGCTCTCGACGGCAATCTCGACGCGGAACGCGGCGCCATTTGCAGCCTTGGTGACACGAACCTGCTCGTCCGGTGTCGCTTTCGCAATCAGGGAGGTTATGGTGACGATCCGGTCCGCGAGCTGGCCGTGGGCAGTCAGCCCGAGTGCACTTCGTTTCTCCGAATCGTAGATCAGAAAACTGATGAGGTGCGATGCGGTCAGTCCCAGAAAAAGAATGAGAACCGTCCGCCCGACAAGAGTTGTCGGCCAGATCCAGTTTGTTACTTCGGGCTTCATTCCACAGTCACTGACGGCGTGAACACATAGCCGCCGTTTCGAACCGTCTTAATCATCGTTGGTGATGTGGCATCGGGCTCCATTTTTTTGCGCAAGCGGCTTATTTGCATATCCACACTGCGTTCGAACGGCTGCATCCATCGCCCTTTCAGACAGTCAAGGATCTGGTCCCGGGTCATGACACGTTGTGCATTTCGGGCCAGGACACTCAGAAGTTCCAGTTCCCCGATGCTCATGTCCATGATCTGACCGTCAGGCGCTTTCAATTCCCTGCGGCGGGTATCCAGTTCCCAGCCTTCAAAGCGAAGAACTGTCATTCTCTGGTCGCCGGATAACCATGACGGCTCGTGTGTACGCCGCAGCACGGCACGAATCCGCGCCAACAGCTCCCGGGGATTGCAGGGTTTCGGCAGGTAGTCGTCAGCTCCAACTTCCAACCCCACGATACGGTCCATTTCTTCACCCATTGCGGTCAGCATAATGACGGGGATTTTCGATCGAGCCCGCAGGTCGCGGCACAATGTAAGTCCATCTTCTCCCGGGAGCATGAGATCCAACACGATCAAATCAATCGACCAATTGTCGAGGGCGCGCTTCATTTCACGGCCGTCCTCCACCGCAGTCACTCTGTAGCCGTGCCGTTTGAAATAGCGCGCCATAAGATCGCGGATCTCGCGATCGTCGTCCACGATCAGCAGGTGTTCCAACTTCTCCGGCTGGAAATTCATAACAGTTTCTTCTTATCGGAATGCTGGCCGCTCACGAGCACTATTCTTGTAACTCATTGTAACACGGTCGCCGACGGTGATGTCCGGTGACCAGCACCTGATTGCAGCGGCGGGTGATGGTGACGACATACTAGAGCGGGATCGGTTTATATCGAATCGTTTGATGGCGCCAAATCAGCCCACTCGGCCAGGCGCGGTGCGAAGCGCGATGCGGTGCATCGGGCAAGCGCCGGAACGCAGTCCAGCAAACGCGAAAACCCGGTCAAACCGATCCGATATAAGCCGATCCCGCTCTAGTAAAGCAACTGAAGCCGTTCAAAAGGAGAGGTCAATGGTCAATACTTACACGTCTTCTCACGTCGATTGGCACGACGTCGATTGGTCCAACGCGCTTTGGTGGGGGCTTGCCGCCGCCGCGATCGTGATTGTCATCTATGCATTTGCCGGTACCGGAAGCCTGCCGGGGGATGCTCCCGTCCTCATAGAGGAGTGGGTTCCCTAGACTTGCGCCAATTTGGGCCTCGCGTCAGACCACACCGCAAGCATGGTGAGAACAAGCAACAGGAGCGAAACACGGATGGAAAGCCTACTCTACTTTGTTGCATGGGGAGCGCTGCTGTTTCTGATGATGCGATTTGGCTGCGGTGCTCATGTTATGGGCCATGGCGGCGAGAGATCAGAATCGCAAGGGCCGGGAAGCCAGATGCGCTGGGTTCCACCCAAGAGCGATTTTGATCCCGTCTGCAATCGGGCGGTCCGCCCGGAAAAGGCGCTATCGAGCGTCCATGACGGCCGCGTCTTTTACTTCTGTGGAGCCGAGTGTCGAGAGGCATTCGAAGCGACTCCTGCGGATTTCCTGTCGCCTGCTCGCGCATCTTTCGTCAGCGATGGAGGGGCCGTATGAAGATGAACCGCTCCAACCCCGATATGGGTGTTTCAGAATCACCGAACGCGCGGCCGGGGATCCCGATCACGTCGGCAAGCCAACCAGACTTCCGCTTGCCGGTTGTTGCGTTGGGGTTAAGCCTTGGTTCGTTCATTAGCATAACGTACGTCCTGTGCGTTTTGTTCGACCTCTGGTTCCCGGGACTGGCGATGTACGAGACCTGGCTAAAACTGCTGCCCGGATTCACATGGCTTTCGTGGCCAAGTTTCTTTTTGGGACTGGTCGAATCCTTTGCGTATGGATGGTACATCGCACTCGTGTTCGGTCCACTTTTCAACTATTTCGCCGGTCGTCACGCCGGGGCTTGAGACAAACGTGTTTCCGTAAGGCCTTGCAAAATCGCAACGAGGTTGAGGAATGCATTCCGGTGCAAATGACATAAGTGACGTGAGGCCATCCGAGGTGGTCAAAGCGCGACGAGATTTTCTGTTCGTAGCGACCGGCTCGATGGCAGCATTGGGTGTGGCTTCCGCTACCTGGCCGTTGATCGACACCTTAAACCCGTCTGCCGGCGTGAGGGCGGTTTCAGCTGTAGAAGTGGATGTCGGTTCAATTCAGGTTGGACAACGCATCACCATTAAATGGCGCGGACAGCCGGTGTTCATAAGCCACCGTACGGAATCAGAAATCGTGGAGGCACAATCGGCTGACCTCAAAAACCTGCCTGATCCGCAAAGTGACGCAGATCGGGTTGCACGAAAAGAATGGTTGGTCGTAGTCGGGGTCTGTACCCATCTTGGCTGTGTCCCTTTGGGTCAACGTGCCAATGTTGATCGCGGTGGATGGAGGGGGTGGTATTGCCCGTGTCATGGATCGCACTATGATACATCGGGTCGGGTCAGAAAGGGGCCGGCACCTAGCAACCTTTCGATCCCTGATCATGAGTGGGTGACGGAATCAAAGCTCCGCATAGGCTGATCCGCGGTTTCCGGGAGCGGTTCAGACACATCTCGATTTAACGAGGTGCTCCACCATAAGAGCGTCCGAAATACGGAATGAAAGCGGGTACACGGGCCGAATAGCGCTCGTATGCCTCTCCGAAGGCCGCCCGCGCCTCGCGCTCTTCCGAGCGTGCGAGGCGAACATACATCCAGACCAATACCGGGAACATCGCCAGTGTAAGCAGGGTGGGCCACTGAAACAAGAATCCGAACATGATCAGAATAAAGCCTGCATATTGCGGGTGCCGGACATAAGCATACGGCCCGGATTGCGCTAAGGTTCCATCCTGCTGAGCCTCGTAAAGTAATTTCCAGGCCACCGAGATAAGAATGAAGCCGCCGCCGATGAACACAAGACTGACCATGTGGAATGGCCCAAAGTGAGGATTGGATTGCCAGCCGAGCAACATCTCAGGCAGATGACCCGAATCATGTGCGAACCAGTCAATTCCCGGATAGGCGGATTGCAACCAACCCGACAACAAGTAGATCGTGAAAGGGAAGCCGTACATTTCAGTGAACAAAGCGACAAGAAAAGCACTGAATGCTCCAAACGATCGCCAGTCTCGGGCAGTACGTGGTTTGAAGAAGCTGAACGCGAAAATTATGAAAACTGCCGAATTGATGATCACGAGTGACCAGAGGCCGTAGGCGGAAAAGCTGTCTGTCATGTCTGTCCGCTCCCAGTTCCTCCGCCGCTTTCGTCACCTCCATCGCCGCCGTGTTTTCCATGCATGAACAAATGCATTACAACGCAAAACCCAAGCAAGACCCATGGCAGGGCTTCGAACGCATGGGCTCGGTGTTCGGCCCAGATAAAGTAGCCGGCAACGGCGAGCAAGCCGACCAGAACCCACCCGGACCTTGAGAACAGAAACTTGCGCAGGCTGCTTTCACTGCCGCTTGACATAATCAACTTCCTCTCCTCGGCTAGCCTAACCGCCCACGCTCTGGACAATCTGATGCCCTTTCCCACCAATTTGAACCTCTGCGAGTATCGCAAGCGTCGCCTGGTCGATGACCCAGATTATTGGGGCCTCCGCGCTTGAGACGTAGAGTTTTCCGGTGCCGTGGATGGTTGCCAGGTGATAGGGCTCAGGGGCCAAATCAATGTAGCGCATGCTGCCGTCATCGACGTCGATCGCAACCAGTTTTTCGTCCCCGCGGGATGCGACGAACAACGTCGATCCGTCATCGGCAATATCTATTCCGTGCAGATTCGGTCCGACTGCGTAGGTTGCGTCGATCGTGCCGCGCTCAAGATTGATCGCCGACACCATGCCGTCGTCCACGTTGTTGACGTAGAGTTTCGATCCATCGTGTGAAATTACGACATGCTCAGGACTTGCGCCGGTCGGGATGTTTCGCCGAACAGACCAGGATTTGGTATCGATTTCAGATACGGTGTTATTGCCTGCGTTGCTTACGTAGGCTTTTGTACCGTCCTGATTGAATGCAGCGTAATTGGGAAGTGGTCCGGTCTTTATGGCGGCGACCTGTGTGTAGGTCGAGAGCCGGATCACGGAGATCATGCCCTGATCGGGATGCGTCACCACGGCGAATTTACCGTCAGGGCTGACTGCGACGTGATGCACCGGTCCAGAAACGACCACGCGGCGCACGATCGACCTGTCAGTTGTATTGATAATCGAAATGATGCTTGCAGTGGGACCTGCAGTATTGGCGCTGGCGGCGGGCGATTGATGGTGTGAGGCGTGATCCGCCTCCGACATCCCGTCTGGGATTTCCAGAAGTCCCCCGTCGGGATCGCGCTCTTGCAGACTTCCAGCGATGAGGTGGCGGCCATCGGGCGTTCCCGCCAGGCCATGGACAGCTGGTATGCCGTTGATCTCACCCACCACACGGTCCAGGAGGGGGTCGATGATTACGATTTTATCGTCGCTGCCCATCGGGACATAAACCATCTCGGCTGCTCTCGCGGTGACTGCGAGCATCAGAATCGCCAACCCGGTGAGAAATCCAACAGACCGTTTCTGTATGTTTGAGGGCATTGAGAGGTTCCTTTCAGATCGACGGCGGGTGAAATTGCGATGGCGACTGTTTTCTACTTGGATAACAGCTTCTTCCGCTCCAGAAATTCGGCTTTGTCGATATCGCCGCTGGCAAATCGCTGCTCAAGGATGTGGAGAGCGGATTCACTGCCGGTAGAAACCGTTTCGGATACTCGGGTCTTCATGGCCCAGCGAACGGTGAGGACGACCAGCAATGCGATAACTCCCCAGAATATCAACATCATTGCTGATCCGAAAAACATGTGACCCCATTCTCCGTCCCACCCATGATGCCAGGCGTTAAGATCTGCAGTGCTGGCATGCATGGTGGCTGGAAAGGACGCGAGGAGATTGTTCATGGACCCGACCTCATTCTTCTGAGCGCTCCCGCTCTGTCCCTCTGCATATGGTGAGTGCGTAACACGCAGTGACAGGGTGCGCGTCGCTCGCAGGTCACCGTAAGTGACGAGGTCGGCTCCCGTTACAGAGCGTTACAAATATTCCACTGATCTAACGGGGCAGGTCATCCATCTCCCGCAGCTTAGCTGCTATTGGTCGAAAACCGCCGCGGCAGCGGCTTCAGGGAAACGGGACGTAACAGTCATGGGTGCACACGACAGTCACGACAGAGCGCCGCGCTACAAGGAAAACAGTCTGAGCCTGATCGGTGCGGTGGCGATGGGCACCGGCGTTATGATCGGCGCCGGTATATTCGCACTAACCGGCCAGGTGGCAGAGCTCGCCGGGGCGTGGTTTCCATTCGCGTTCCTGGCGGCGGCGGTTGTGACGGCCTTCAGTGCCTATTCCTATGTCAAGTTGTCGAATGCCTATCCGTCCGCCGGCGGCATTGCGATGTTCCTGGAGAAAGCCTACGGCAGAACCATGATGACCGGCGCTTGTGCGCTCCTGATGTATTTTTCGATGGTCATCAATGAAAGTCTTGTGGCCCGCACATTCGGGACCTACGTGCTGCAACTCTTCGACGCCGGACGTGAGGAATGGCTGGTGCCCGTCCTCGGAGTGGCGCTGCTGTTGTTCGCATTCGTCATAAATGTTCTCGGCAATAAACTGATTCAGACGCTTTCGTTTTTCATGGCTTTTTTGAAGATCGGTGGGATCGTGGTGTTTGCGGCTGCCGGGCTGTGGATTTCCGGGGTGAGCCTGGACGCCATGGCGGGGCCGGGGGATACGACCCGCACAGGAGGCTTTCTCGGCGCCGTTGCTTTGGCGATCCTCGCATACAAGGGGTTCACGACCATCACCAACAGTGGCGGTGAAATTGCCGACCCGCACCGGAACGTTGGCAGGGCCATCGTCATTTCCATCACAATTTGCGTTGGTGTCTATTTCCTTGTCGCGCTCGCCGTAGGAGAAAATCTCACAGTCACCGAGATCGTTCGGGCCCGCGACTACGCACTGGCTGAGGCCGCGCGCCCGTCGTTTGGTGAGTATGGCGTGTGGTTTACGGTTCTGTTTGCGATCATCGCTACGGTATCGGGCCTCATTGCAAGCGTGTTTGCAGTGTCCCGCATGCTGGCCATGCTCACCGAAATGAAACTCGTGCCACACAGCCATTTCGGCATGCCTGGAAGCATTCAAAAGCACACGCTGGTCTATACAATTGTCGCCGCGATGATGCTAACCGTGTTTTTCGACCTCAGCCGGATCGCTGCCCTGGGAGCAATTTTCTACATTGTTATGGACATCGCAGTACACTGGGGCATTTACCGTCATCTCCGGCATGACATTCACGCAAATGCCGTTATTCTTTTCAGCGCTATCGTGCTCGACGTTGTGGTGCTTGCGGCACTGCTTGCCATCAAGGCAGCGACGGACCCCTTAGTGATTTATGCCGCAGTTGCAGGGATGACACTCATATTTGCCGGTGAAAGGCTGTTCTTGCGCGCCAAGTAACGGCACTTTAGACACCCAGGCGGGACAAAAACGCCCGGCCGGGGTCGGAACACACCAGCCAGCCAAAAAAAGTAGCCGCCGGAGCCGCTATGATCGAGGAAAGCACTCCGCGCCAACGCCGGAAATGTCGGCGCGAATGCCCGAAGGGAGCCTTTCTGGCGCCTCCACGCTCCATGAGATATCCAAGTGCCCTCAGGGCCGGCGATGACGTGGAAGTCGCAATCAAGGTCTTGTCCTTCCGACCTGCAAGCGTTTGCTTCCGTGATGTGGGTCCGGGCCGCTGCCGTGTCGATCCGGCGAAGTGGTCTGGGAACCAGGTTTGCAGTTTCAGACGCCCTTTGCGCCGTTTTTCAGTTTTCTTACGGCTGCGACCGTTTCCTGGATGTGGGCCTCCCCACCGCGTGTGGACATTTTGTTCACGACATCCATTGCGGGCTCCATGGCCCGGATGACTTCGCCGGCTTCGTGCAAATCAAACCTGATCTGCTCCAGCGCTTGCAGGAGGCGGGCCTCATCGGCCTTCAACTCCTCGCGATAACGCTCGAGTTTGATCATAATCTGGCGCGCGTCCTGGGCCACTCTCTTGCTCAGACTTTTGCCGGTGTGCATGTCCTCGGGCCGGCACGGCGGTTCCTGAACCTGGCGTCTTTGCTCCGACTTCTCGCCATACGTCCCCTGTCCATTTTTTTGCATTGTTTGTGTCTCCCCGGTCATTGGCGCCACGTTTGAACGACGCGTCGCAGCGTTAGCAAACCTCATCATTTCGGCGAAATCGTGATAACTGAGATCTAAGTGTGGCGGTTCAGCGTGCTGATTGAGTGCTTTGACTCCAATCCGGTTAATTCATTCTGCCTCACGGACTGTTAGCCTTGCCCACACTCTCCGGACCAGGTCGTTTCACCTTCATATCGTAACGCAGTCAGAAGGCGTGAAAACCAAGGCCTTCGGTGGTCCAAATCGGCCTGCCGGCCACGTTGCGGCGCTTGCCCGATGTACCGCATCGCGCTTCGCGCCGTGCCGAGCAAACCGATTTGGCCATCAAACGGTTCCGTATGAAGGTGAAGCGATCTAATGGCAGCGGAGCTTGCCGGGGCTGGGAGTTGGCTGGTAGGCTGAGGTGATTGAAGTCGGCAAACCAGTGCGGAGGACTTGTTCAAAATGGCGACATACGAATGTGAAAAATGTGGCATGAGTGTCAATGCCACGTGCGGGAAGTGCGACGCGCCGTTGGTTGACGACAGTCTCGCGCTCGATGACGGCAATCAAGTGCAGGTCTCCAAGTGCCCGAACGGACATGGCAAAATCAAATCGCCCATGTGCTGCGGCCAAGACATGGCCTGCGCAGTCTGAGCGCGCGAAATCTGAACCAAATGCTGCTCACATTTGGTGTGGGACAAGACGTTATGTGTACTGTCCGTGGATTGCGTCCATCCCCTGCGGCTTCATAACCTGATTGCCGCAGGATTGGATGCGTCCCCCGCAACCAACCAAATGACCCGGCATCCGTGTTTGGCTGCCCATCCTTCGAGACAGACCTTCGGCCTTCCTCAGGATGAGGTTGCGACAAGTACTGTCCTCATCGTCAGGAAGCGCGCCGCACTGTCTCGACGGATGTGCTCTAGCACATCACGAAATTCGAGTAAATTCTTAGTAAAAACCAAAACGATATCGAAATTTGTTTTGTGTATCTAAGCTACCCCACTCGCAGGTTGGGGGTAAAACGAGAATTTGTGAAACGATTTTGATTTCTACTCCAAAGCCCAAGGTCAGGCGTACGAGATCGCAGCCTCGAGAGAAAGTACCTCATCGGCCGTTGTTGAAAAGATGGCCGAATAGAGAATTCAAGCTGTAGAGGACGGTGTTGCGTAATGTTGGAGAAGTCGAAGAAAAACGCATTCCTGATTCCAATTCTGGTCCTGTTTGGCATCAACATGGTCCTGGCTGCCACTAACGTTACACAATGGATGGCGGAGGGAAATTTCCGGGTTTACTCGGAAAGCACCATCAATGATTTGATGCGAAAAGTGCGTCCCGATGTCGACGCCGCGCTGGCGGACATTCCAGCAGATGCCGGACCAGGCGATGTCAAACAGGTGCTTGACCGGGTTCTGCTG
>JAJFHM010000372.1 GCA_021775625.1 Hyphomicrobiales bacterium
CGGAGAAGTTGTCCTTGAACCTGGCATCTACGTCATCAACGGTGGTGAACTCTGGATCAAGTCCGGGGCGCAGATCAGTGGCGCAAATGTGGGCTTCTACTTTGCCGGAGCCAGGACGCACTTCTACCTCGAAAGCAACTCAACCCTGGATCTGACCGCGCCGAAAGATGGTCCGATGGCAGGCATCTTGTTCTTCCAGGATCGGGATGCAGATGATGACATCGTATATGAAATCAGCAGCAATGCGGCCTCGGTGTTGCTCGGTACAATCTATCTTCCGCGCGCAAAGCTTTCAGTGAGTTCGAACGCGAAGGTGGCAGATCAATCTGCATGGACGGCCATCATCGTGAACAGGTTGTCAGTTAGCTCGAGGTCCAATTTGGTATTGAATACCGGTTACGGGCAGACCGATATCCCGGTTCCATCGGGAGTTAACCGCGCAGGCAGCACTATTGTCTTGGAGCAATAGCTGAGCCGAGCGGACCGGTGCCCGATCCTAAATGACCGCCGGCGGCGACACGCCACAAGTCCGGTTAGGGTCATTAGCGACGATTTTCACTTGAGCAACCAATCCTAAGAACGAAGAAGTCTGAAGGTCCGCTTTGGTGTTCACATCCCGAAAAATTCTCAATCGTCGAACGGCTGGAAAGGGCCGAAACCAACAAAAGCTGCAAGGTCTGCTTTTGCCCCCGCTCCAGCCTCAGAGATCGATACTCTCAGCAAGTTCCAAGGCGTCTTCAACTTCAACCCCGAGATACCGCACCGTACTGTCGAGTTTGGTATGGCCGAGAAGCAGCTGTACCGCACGCAGATTGCCTGTTTTCCGGTAGATGAGGGTTGCCCTGGTGCGTCGCATCGAATGCGTTCCATATGCGGATCTGTGTAATCCGATCGAACCAATCCAGTTATAGACCAGCCGGGCGTACTGGCGAGTTGACAAGTGCCTGGAGGTGTCTTTCCGGCTGGGAAACTGCCAATCGTGTTGCTCCAGACTCTGGGTATTGCACCAGTCTTTGAGCGCGTCCCGCGACTGCTCCATGATTTCGAACCGAACAGAATTGCTGGTTTTCATCTGCATGGTGCTTGTACGACTTCGGATCTCACCGCCGGTTCGCACATCCGACATGTGTAATACCAAAGGAACTGACTATTGACCCATTTCACCGGGATGATTTTGCCCTCCGGCAAGGCGCGTGCTGCGCCGCGGTACGTGTACCGCAAGCAGAGCGCAACGCCGCTGGAGGACAAAAGCATCCGGCCTTCGGTGGGCCATTCCGGCCCGTCGCCTGCGTTGCGGGCCTTGTCCGATGCACCGCATCGCACTGCGACCCGCGCCTTGGCAAGCAGGCCGGACTGGTCCATGAAATGAGTCAATAGTCAGTTCCTTTGGTATAAGCTAACAAGATCGCATCCTTCAAGTTTGCTATCGAGAGCAAGATTGAACAGGGCCAAGTCGCGCTTGCGATCGGCTAATTGCAATCGAACGCGAATGGCCCAAACCTCGCGAGGCTTCAGCGGCGGCTTTTGGCCGATCAATTTGTCTTTGTTCCAGGGAACGTGTGGCCTGTTTGGATACTCCATGCTTACGCCTCCTCCAGCTTCTTGATTGCAGTCCACCGTTAAGGAGGTCACACTGAGAAGACCCTGAGACAGTGTGTTACGAGCGACGGAAGGAGACAGTAAAATGGCTTATGAGGGACGGTGTTATTGTGGGAAAGTCCGGTACCGCGTGAACGCAGAGCCTTTGCGGGTCATGCATTGTCATTGCTCTATCTGTCGACGTGTTTCGGCAGCACCGGTGGTAACTTGGATCACATTTCCGACAAAGGATCTGGAATGGATACAGGGCGAACCGAGCACGCTCAAGTCGACCCCTGAAGCGAGCAGGCAATTCTGTTCTGACTGCGGGTCACATATGGTTTTTGAAGTTGATGGTGCAAAGGAACTGGACATTACGCTAGCCAGCCTTGATGACCACGACGACATTGAAGTGGGTTACCACATTTTCAACGGCACACGCGTGAAGTGGCTGAAACTTTCAGACGGACTTCCAGAATACGATGATTGGGGGCCCGATGTTTAGTCGTGTCTTTTGCCGAAAAGCCGCCGGTGCGATTTATTCGTCCTCCGTTGGCTCAGAACATCGATACTCTCTTTGAAAATCAACATGCGATCCGAGTTTTCCGACGAGCCCTATAGCCTTGGCAAACCAGAGGTCCACGAAGAACGGGTAAGCCTTCTGTGCTGTGATCGTGTCTCTGCTCTGACCCAATTCGTCGATGATCTCAAACTGGAACCGGGCCCCGATGTGGACATGCCGTATTTCGACCCGCTTGACGGCGGCCAAAATGCCAAGTTGCTGGCGGTACTTGAAACGCCCGGTCCTAAGGCGGTTATGGCAGGTTAACGACCCGAAATCACCTGGCGGCAATAAGATTTCGGCTAAGGGGATCCTTGGCGCTCAACGGAAGTGGGAGACCGGAAATTCAATGTCCGCTTTTGCCCCCAGAGCCGACCAGGTGCGCCAACCAGAATGATGGCAAAAGTTACCGTAATTCAGCTCCATCCGGGAGATATCGGTTAAACGTCCATGCTGAAGCGAACATTTTTTGTCATTGCCGTCGTCGCCCCGTTTGCATGGGTTTTGTTCACAATTGCCGGTCGCTGGGACTGGATACAGGGCTGGGCATACCTCGGCGTCTTCGTCGGAGGCGGAATGGTCAGCGATCTCATTTTGTGGCGCAGGAATCCGGATCTTTTACGTAGACGGGGCCGGATCGGAGAGGGAACGAAAACCTGGGGTAAGATCATTCTCGGCACCTTGGGCGCAACCTCCGTGCTGATCATGATTGTCGGAGCGCTCGATTCGGGCCGCCATCACTGGTCAATGATGGCGCTTTGGCTATGGCCTGTCGGAGCGGCGCTTTGTGCCATGGGTCAAAGCATCGTCACCTGGTCCATGACCGCCAATCCGTTCTTTGAAAAAACCGCACGCATACAGACCGATCAAAATCACAGGGTCATTGACGGCGGCCCCTACCGCTATGTTCGACATCCCGGTTACAGCGGCACAATCGCGGGGATGGTTCTGGGCTCGCCGCTGATGCTCGGCTCCTGGTGGGCGTTCATTCCGGCCGTCGCGACCGTACTCGGCCTCGTCCTCAGGACCGTCCTGGAGGACCGCATGCTGATGCGCGAACTCGACGGCTACGAAGCCTACGCCAGGCGCGTGCGTTTCAGACTTGTTCCCTATCTCTGGTGATCAAGGCTGGAACGTCCACGCCAATTGAACCTTGGCATGTTCTTCGGCCATGGTTGCGCTCCATCCGTCAGATGTGGATCATCTGAACTTCTGGAAAATGCGCGGATCGATCGCCGCTGCACCGAACATGCCACCATACAGCGCGCCTGCGATGCCGGGCGTCAGGACGTCCTGGCCCGTCAGGAACAGGCCGGGCACGGGCGTTCGGGCATTGAGTGCTTCGGACAGGACGCGGCGAGGTGTCGTTTCAACACCATAAAAACCGCCTTTCTCGTGGCCCGTAAACGTCGCGGTCGCGAGCGGTGTGCCAAGCTCCCGATAAACCACCAGCGGCGCAAGAGCGGGAAACTTTTCCGTGAAGAATGCCATCAGCGTGGCCTCGACATCCTGCTTGAATGCCGCCCATTCGGCGGGGCGCTCCTCAGCACCTCCGTTCGCAAAGTCAGCCACCGCTGACCAGTCGGACAGAACCATCATCTCACCGGTGTGCCGGCTCAACGGACCGGAATCGTACGCCGGATCCTTGAGGGTCGGGAACGAGACAAATGCCATCGCAGGTGAAACGCCCGCTGCCGCTGACCAGATGGCGTTGCCGGTATCCCAGCCTTCGTAGAACCAGTTGTTTGAACGTGTCGCTCCGTATCGCGAGATGTCACCCTCAAGGCCAAGGTATACCTGGAAGTGGCAGACCGATGGTTTGAACGTTGAGATTTCCCGTGCCCATTCCTGGGCGCCGATCTCCTCCGGCAACAACCGCTTGACGGTTTCACCAGCCCCGGCCGCAGAGACGATGACGGGCGCCTTAAACTCCTCGCCAGAACTTGTGCGCACGCCAACGGCTTCGCCGTCTTCGATCAGAACCGCACTAACCGGCGTGCCGGCTCGTGCACAGCCGCCGGCTGCCTCAATGACCGGGACAAGCCCTTTCGCGATGGCTGCCGCTCCGCCCACCGGATACCCTGCTCCGTCAAGGTAGTGGCTCATGATGGTAGCATGCACACCGAAGCTTGCTTCCTCCGGCTTGCCGCCGTAGGTGCCCCATTGCGCGGACAGAATGGCGGCGAGTTTTGGGTCGGATACGATGTCTGCAATCACTTCGCTGGTCGTGCGTCCACACCAACGCTGAATCTGGTTCTCGTTCCACCACCTGTGCGCAGAGCGGAACGGTTCGGGCATGGAACGTTCAGCGGCAACCATGCGCATGGCCGCGTTGGCCGATTGCAGCGCTTCGAAATAGGCGTCAATTTCAGCCGCGTTGTTGAGAAAGCGGTCTTTGAGTTCCATCTTGTAGGCTACGGCGGGGCGGGCCACGGAGATCTCAAAATCATCCGGGAAGTGCAGCGTGTCATAAACGGTGCCGACGGACCGGAACTCGATCGTTCCGCCGCTCAGCCAGTCCAGGATCTTGCCGGCTGGCTGCTCGTGACCAAACAAGCCGCAGTAGTGGAGTCCAACATCCCAGGTAAAGCCATCCCGCGAGAAGGAATGGGTCAGGCCCCCAATTGTCTGAGCCTGTTCGAGAAGCAACACCTTGTAGTCGAGCCGCGACAGTGCGGTGGCCGTTGTCATTCCGCCCATGCCCGAACCGATGACAATGACATCAAATCCGTTTTCT
>JAJFHM010000373.1 GCA_021775625.1 Hyphomicrobiales bacterium
GCCAATTCGGTTCTCGTGCTCGAAGCCGGACCGATGGACCGGGATCTGATGATCCATGTGCCGGCGGGCGTTTACAAGGCCCACCGCGATCCGAAGATCAACTGGAACTACATGACCGAAGACGAGCCTGAACTGTTCGACCGTAATGTGAGCATGCCGCGGGGCAAGGTGGTTGGCGGCTCATCGTCGATCAACTCCATGGTCTACATGCGCGGCCATCCGCTGGATTACGACCGCTGGGCAGTCGAACACGGATTGACCGATTGGCGATTTGCCAACTGCCTGCCCTATTTCAAGGCTGGCGAAACCAGCAGCCGCGGCGCCGATGACTGGCGCGGCGGAGACGGGCCGCTTGGTGTCACGAAAGGCAGTTTCGAAAACCCGCTGTTTGACGCCTTCCTGGAAGCCGGCGATCAGGCGGGACAGGGCCGCTCGGATGATCTCAACGGATTTCAGCCCGAAGGCGTGGCGCGCCTTGACGCCACCAAGAAGGACGGCCGGCGGTGCAGCGCCGCCGTGGCACATCTTAAGCCCGCCCTGTCGCGCCCCAACCTGACGCTTTTGACGCGGGCAATGGTTCAGCGCATTGCCATCGAGGGCAACCGGGCCTCCGGCATCGTCTTCGATCACAAGGGCGAGCGCCACACCGTCCAGGCGGAGAAAGAAGTGATTCTATCGGGCGGAGCGATCAACTCGCCGCAAACCCTGATGCTGTCCGGCATCGGTCCCAGCGATCATCTGCGCGCCCACGGCATCGACCCGGTGCTTGATCTGCCGGGCGTCGGCCGAAACCTGCAGGACCACGCATCCATCATCGTGCAATATGCCTGCACCAGGTCCTTTCCCATCCACAAGGTGGACGCACCGTGGCGCAAGTTGCTCGCCGGTGCGCAATGGTTGATCAACCGTTCAGGCATTGCCTCGTCCAACATCTGGGAGATGGGCGGGCTGATCCGCTCAAATGCCGAAACGCCCTATCCCAACCTGCAATATCACTTCGGCCCGGTGGGTTTTGAGTATGAAGGCGACAAGATCCGCCTGCGCCAGGCCTTTGCCCTGCACATCGATCAACTGCGGCCCGCGAGCCGTGGGCATATTGAGCTCAAGTCGGCCAATCCGGGCGACAAGCCGGCACTGCATTTCAACTATTTGAGCGACAGCCACGATCTCAAGGAATTGGTTGAAGGGGTTCACCTGGCCCGCGACCTTGTCTCCCAGCCGGCCTTCGATGAGCTGCGCGGCGCCGAGCTCGAACCCGGGCCGGATGTCAAAACAACTGCGGAAATCGAAACTGCGATCCGGGCGATGACCGGCACCGACTATCACCCCTGCGGCACCTGCCGCATGGGCGACGGGCCGGACGCTGTCGTCGACGCGGAGCTGCGCGTGCACGGCATCGAGGCGTTGCGCGTGGTGGATGCGTCTGTCATGCCGGAAGTGATCAGCGCCAATCTGAACGCGCCGACCCAGATGATTGCGTCACGCGCAGCGGACTATATCCTGGGGCGGGAACAACTGCCGCCGTTCGAAGCACGGTTTTCGTTTCAGGAGCACTGATATTCGAGTTGCATTATTATGCATTTTCTGTGGAAATTCCGAGTACGTCACAAACGCGAGGGAAGATGGGGACACTCGTAGCAGGACAACGCATTGCGCGCACGATCGCCGCTGCGCTGCTGGTCGCCACGGTGCTTGGTGCCGGCAACGACCGGGCGATCGCCGACGAGGTCCTGACCCTTAAACAGCAGCTGGCCGCTCTCGGGAACCGTCTTTCCGATCTGGAGGCCGTCCCCGTCAGGACGGTCAATCAGGGCGTTTCCCGGATCTCCTTTCAACGCGGATCAGTGCTGGATGCGCCCGACCCCGCCGCATTTGAAGAGGGCATTCCGGAGGATCGCGGGCTGACGCTTTATTATTCTCCCGCAGCCGACGTACCCATACCGCGCCATGAAGTAACCCTCTCAGGCTTCGTGAAGGGCAACGTCATCTATGACGCCCATGACAACCTCGGCGACATCTTCAATGTCGGCGTCATAACCACCGGGGCTGCAGACAACGGTCCGCATTTCCGCATTCATGCCCGCCACAGCAGAGTCCGCCTCAAGTCAAAGAGCGAGACCGCAGTCGGTACCGTGCAAACCTATATAGAAAGCGACTTCTTCGGCACAGCCGGCAACCAGCGCATTTCCAATTCCGATGCGTTCCGCCTGCGCCACGCATGGGCCGATTGGGACGCCACCAATAATTTCAACATTGGTGTCGGTCAGACCTGGAGCAATTTCATGTCAGGCTTTGCCCTGCCGCCCAGCGTCGATGTGCGCGGACCGGCCGGCCGGGCATTCATTCGCCAGGGCCAGGTCAGGCTCACCTACATAAACGGCGCCTCCCTGTTCGCCGTGGCGGTGGAGAACCCCGAAACCGACATTCAGGCAGGACTGACGCCGGGCGGTGGTGGACCGGCAGGTGTTGTCTGCAATGAAAGCTCGGCACCCAACTCATGCGGCACCAGCGACCGCTTGCCCGACTTCACAGCGCGGCTCTATCACAAGACCGAAGACAATCATCAATTCCAGATTTCCGGAGTGCTGCGCGAACTGCGCACCGATGGCGATGCCGCAGCGGTCGGTTTCGCCGGCACCGACAGCACCCTTGGCTGGGGTGTCCTTGGCGCCGCAGCGTTCGACTTCTCTCCTTTGACGGCAAGAATTCAGGTCAATTACGGTGACGGCATTGGCCGCTACGGCAGCCAGTATCACGCCAACCGCGCCGCCATCGCGCCGGATCCGGCCAATATCAATCTGCAGACTGTCGAAGCCTTCGCCATGATCGCCAGCCTGTCCCTGGATGTAACCCCGCAATCCAAACTGACCGCATCTTATGGCCGCGTCGACTTTGCGCGCAGCGATACCCTTGTCGGCCAGAGCACCCGCCTGCAGAATGTCTATGTCAACTGGCTCTACCGCCCGGCCAGCGCGGTGCAATTCGGCCTTGAGGCGAACTGGGGCGAGTTGAAGGTGCGCGGCGTCGGCAAGGACGACGCCCTGCGGTTCGGCTTCGCCACCTGGTTCTACTTCTGAACCGTACAACATCAACAAACCCTGTGATAAGCTGTCGCGTCTGATCACCGGAGCGGCACAATGGGGGTGCCGACACGATGAAGTTCACACATCTGTTTCCTGATCGTCGGCTGCCGTTGATCGCCATTCCGGAGAACGGTACGGCACCCACGCCCGAGGCTCTGATGACCTGGATCGACGGGTCGGTCTCCGAGCTCAGCGCCCACATCGGTGAGGCCGGTGTGGTGTTGTTTCGCGGCTTTGCGGTTGCCGACACCGAGACCTTCCACCGTGTCGCAAGAACGATCCAGCCGAACCTGCAGGAATATGTTGGTGGTGATTCACCACGCAACAAGCTGGAGGACAAGGTCTACACCTCGACCGAGTATCCAGCCCACCTGGAAGTGCTGCTGCACAATGAGCTTTCCTATACCAGCGGCTCGCCTGACCGGGTGTTCTTCTGCTGCCTGACCGCTGCAGACACCGGCGGTGAAACCCATCTGGCCGACGGCCGCGAGGTATACGGGCGCATGCCGGAACCCATCCGCACCGCCTTTCAGGACAAAGGCGTCTGCTATCTGCAGCATCTGCGCGACGAAAACGGCGAGCCCGGACCGGGCAAGTCCTGGCAGGACACCTACGAGACCGAAGACCGGGCGGAAGCCGAAGCCCGCTGCATGGCGACGGGGGCCAGGTTCGAATGGACGCCGCTTGGCCTGCGGACCTCAACGCTGCGACCTGCAGTGCGGCGGCATAAGGCGACCGGCGCCCTGTGCTGGCACACACAGGTTGATCAATGGCATCGCGACATGGTGAGCGCCAAGTCAGCCGTTCCCGACGCCGAGCAGGTTGCCGCGACCGGCACGGAGGGCATGGAGACGGTTGGTAATCACGCCTGTTACGGAGACGGAACCGAGATCTTGGCCGATGACCTCTACACCATTCGCGACGTCCTCGCGGACTGCGAGGTCGCCTTTCCCTGGCAGACCGGCGACGTGATGATGATCGACAATGTGCTCGCCATGCACGGACGTAAGCCGTTCACCGGCCAGCGGCGCGTTGTTGTGGCGATGGGATAAGCAGCTCCAGATTGCTTCACATTCATACGGAAGTGATCTAGTCGCCGGCGATGAACACCATCATCAACCAGCGCCCGCCGGAGTTTTCGAAGATCGCGCGATAATCGATCGCACTGCGCAAATGGTCCATGTGGACATAACCCTTGCGGCCATCGGCAAGCTGGATCTCACTGAAGCTGGTACCCTTGCCCCCTTCCAGAACCTTGACAATGTCATCATCCAGCAAAGTTGTCACATCTCCGTACTTGCTGGCGCGCGCCCGCATCGGCACATCGGAACCGATAACGAAGCTGGTGGCGAACGCATCATCGCTGTCTTTGAGTTTGACGACCCAGGTGTAGGGCGCTTCAAATGTATCCGGCTTGGTGAACACGCCGCCGAGACGCAACACCTCTTCCAGTGCCGCCCAGTATTCCTCGCGGTGCTGATCCGCAAGATAGGCATATTCCTGCCCGAAATCTTCCGCCCTTGCGGTCAGCCGCTTGCGGAATTCATCGCGCCCTTCACCGCCGCCAAAATCAAGATGAATGTCCGGCGAGGCGGACGCCACGATGGTGTCCACATCACGCGCCACGATTGCCTTGAGCAAAGCCTTCCGATACGACGCGAAGGAGGCTTGATGCTCTCCTTCGTCGACGAACGGCGCCTTGCGGTCCTGCGCGTCCGCTGTCGTCGTGGCAGCAAAAACAAACGCCAGCACAACCAGTGGTGCCCACAAAATTCGGTTGAGGTGCATGCCTATGCGTTCCACTTTCCAGTCAACCGGGTGTCCATGTGCACAATTATATACGAAATCGGCCGGATCTGCCATGATCTGACCCGCACAGGCTTAATGGCTCCTGGCAGCAGGACTTGAGGACAGCTTCATCATGACTTCGATATTCCCCGACTTCTCATCCAAATCGGCGCATTTGTTTGAGCGCGCGCAGGCGGTGTTTCCCGGTGGCAGCACCCGCAATCAGACCTACTTTCCGCCCCACATGATTTATGCGGCCGAGGCCTCAGGCTGCCGCATGCGCGATGTCGACGGCAACGAGTTCATCGACTTTCACAACGACTACACCGTAACCATTCTGGGCCATGCCCATGCGGATGTTGAACGCGCCATCATCGAGCAGACCAAACGGGTGTTCTGCTCCGCGCTCGCCGTTCCGGCCGAGATCGAACTGGCCGAGATCATCTGCCAGCGCAACCCCAACTTCGAACGCATGCGCTTCGTCGTCACCGGTTCCGAAGCTGTGATGAACGCCATGAAGGCCGCCCGCGCCTTCACCGGCCGGCCGAAGATTGCCAAATGCGAAGGCGTCTATCACGGCTCCAATGACTTTGCCGAAGTGAGCCTCGATCCGACACCCCAGACCTGGGGCCAGGCGGCGCCGCAAAGTGTCGGCTTTTCCGATGGCGTTCCCCAGGGGGTGACGGACAATGTGGTCGTCATTCCCTATAACGAGCCTGAAGCTGCCCGCAAGATCCTCGATGCCTGCGCCGACCAGCTCGCCGGCGTCTTCATTGACCTCATCTCCGCGCGCTGCGGCGCCAGGCGGGCGAGCCCGGAATTCATCGCCATGCTTGAAGACTTCACCACCTCCAGCGGCGCACTGCTCGTTGTCGACGAGGTCATATCTTATCGCGCCGCCCGCGGTGGCGCTCAGGAGATGCTCGGGGTCAAGCCGGATCTGACCACATTCGGCAAGATCATCGGCGGCGGCATGCCGATCGGCGCTCTGGCCGGCCGCGCCGACGTCATGGCGATGTTCGATTCAAGCGGCGGCAAGGCAGCCGTGCCCCAGTCGGGAACCTTCACGGCCCATCCCCTCACCATGGCGGCCGGCTGTGCCATGTTGCGGGCTTATGACGGTGATGCCATCGACCGGCTCAATGAACTGGGCGACACCGCGCGGCGTCAACTACAGGAAGCGCTCGAACTCTCCGGCATCGGCGGGCAGGTGACGGGCGAAAGCTCGCTCTTTCTCATGAGTTTCACTGACGAACCGTTCCACGGTTACAGATCCCATTACCGCGCCACCGCGGACCGGCACCACAGGATCATGGCGAGCCTGTTTCCCAAGCTCCTCAACAAGGGCGTGCTTATGAGCGGTTGGGGCTTTGGCTGCCTCTCGACACCCATGCAGCAGGCTGAAATCGACCACCTGTCGCAGGCCGTTCTGGAGAGCCTGCGGGAGATCAACGAGGAACTGGCGCTGGCAGCTCAATAAGTGGCCCGGCCTCCGGAAACGTCAATTACCGATCCGGTTGTAAAGGAACAGGCCCGCGATGCGGCGAAGGCCACGGCGTCTGCGATCTCCTCGACGAGGGCAAACCGGCCGCGCGGGATCTTCGACAGCATATAGGCTATATGTTCGTCCGACATCTGGTCGAAGATCGCGGTCTTCGCTGCCGCCGGTGTTACGCAATTGACCGAAATATCATATTCCGCAAGTTCCTTGCCGAGCGATTTGGTCAGCCCGATGAGCCCTGCCTTGGATGCCGAATAGGCGGGCGCCCCGGGATTGCCCTCTTTGCCGGCAATCGAAGATACGCTGACGATGCGCCCGTAGTTCCGCTCGATCATGTGCGGCGCCACCGCCCGGCAGCACAGGAACGGGCCATCGAGATTGAGCCGCATGACCCGGTGCCAGTCATCGACCTCATAGTCCCATGTCTTGGCATTGGGGCCGGACATTCCGGCATTGTTAATGAGGACGTCGATGGCACCGAGATCCCGGATCGTCGCATCCCGTGCAGCTGCCACCGAGCCCGGTTCCGTAACATCAACATCCACGGCGATGGCGATTCCGTTCGCCGACAGGTCCTGCACAGTGGCTTTGGCAAGCTTGCTGTCCATATCCCAGATTGCGATCGCAGCACCGCCCGCCATGAGACGCTGGCAGATTGCCTTGCCGATACCCTGAGCCCCACCTGTGACGACGGCGACCTGTCCTTCGAATTCTGATCCTGTGGCCATTTACAGCTCTCTCCCGTTGGTCAGGTTGGTCAGGTCGCCCAGCCGCCATCGATCAAATGGACCGAGCCAGTGGTGAACCCGGAGTCGTCCGAGCCGAGATACACCGCCAGGGCCGCGACCTCTTCCAGTTTACCGAGCCGCCCCATGGGCTGTCGCGCGATGAATGCAGCCCGTGCCGCGTCGTAATCGCCTTGCGCATGCAGCCGTTCTTCCAGCGACGGTGATTGGATCGTCCCCGGGCAAATGGCGTTGCAGCGTATGCCGTTGGTAATGAAATCGGCCGAGATCGACTTGGTCAGCCCGACCACGGCCGCCTTCGTCGTCCCGTAGACAAACCGGTTGGGCACGCCCTTCACCGAACTGACCACCGACGACATGTTGATGATCGAGCCGCCGCCCGCATCCAGCATGGCGGGAAGGAATGCCCGGATGGTGCGGTACATGGATTTGACATTCACATCGAACGAGAAATCCCAGTCTTCCTCCGAACAATCGAGGATCGATCCGTCGTGCACGAAGCCCGCGCAGTTGAAGAGAATGTCGATGGCGTCGATATCCGCCGCGATGCGCTCGATGGCATCGCTGTCGCGCACATCCAGCACGGCGGTCTCGCAGCCTTTCAGCGACGCAAGCAACTCCTCATTGATGTCGGTTGCAACGACGCTAGCGCCTTCGCGCGCGAAGGTTTCGACAACCTCGCGCCCGATCCCCTGCCCGGCGGCCGTAACCAACGCCCGTTTCCCCTCTAGCCGTCCCGTCATGGCTCTCCCCTGCATGCTCAAGCAGCCAGCACACTACTTTGCCGGTTTCAGAATAACCAGAGCCAATCACTGGATCGATTCACGCTCATATGGAGTTGCCGAGAGGGATCAACGGCGCAGATTCGCGCAAGAGATCTGAGGGCCGCCTCGGAGCGACCGTTTTGTGGCGCCTCACCCAAACAGCCGCCCGGTCACTTCACTTTGACCACGACCTTGGCTCTCGTCCGGCGGCCGTTTGACTTGCCTTTGCGACGGCTTTGCTTGGACACCTTCTTATCGCGGCTGCGCCCCATTTCTTCGCGCTTGCCTTGACCCGCCGCGGAACCAGGGTCCCGGCGGGACTTCTGAAGCTGGTTCCCCGCAACCAATGTCAGGCTTTGGGGCGCCGGTGTGAGCTCGACGCTCCAGCTGTGCAGGATGCCGACATCGATCCAGGCACGGTCGGCGACCAAAAGCACCCAGTCTCCCATCATGGACTGTCCGACCATCCGGCTCAGCACACCCGCATCCTCAGAACTGTATGTTGCGGTCAGGTCATCCTTCGACCCGCCAAGGCGTGGATGCAATACGGTTGTCACTCCGCTCGGCGACATGAGCTTCACCAGCAGATCACCGATATAGGTATGCTTGATTTTGACCGCCACTTTGATCGCGGCGACCGTGCCTGACTGGGTTATGGAGATAGCGCTTGAAACACCCTGACGCGTGTTGTCCGGGATTGGCAGTTTCGGTTTCGCACTCCCCTTCGCGACAGTAACGACCGGTGCGCTTTCACCACAATGGAAGGAAATGACGTCTCCAGGCGCTGAAATGTCCGAAATGGTCAAACCGGATTCCCGCCCATCCCATTCGCGCGAGTGCGGCACCGACTCCGAGGACAGGACGGTTCCCAGGGCCATGCCAAAAAGATCATCGCCATCGCCGCGGTTCGCATTTTGCTCAAGGTCGCGCCGCCCGTCCGCCTGTAGCAACGCGCATTGATAGTGCTTTGCAGCGGTTCCCTGCTGCCATTCATTCGAGCCCAGAATGTCACAGTGATAAACTGCAAGTCCGCTGGATGGAAGGCCCCGGTCAGGCCCCATTCTGGCCCGGTTCTCAATAATGAAATATTCGTTCGCCCTGGACGTCCGGAACTTCATCACGGTGTTGTAATCGCCGTGCCGGGCTTCCTTTACGCCGGCGGTGTCAAGCTCCACCTGGTTGTCGCACCATCCAGCCAGATCTCGCAGATATGAGCACACCGGCGACGGGCTGCGGCCACTGTCGTTGTGGTTGCCGGAACCCATAAGACAATACGAGCCAATGCCGGCACTCGGAATGCTGTCGCCATCGCGTTCGCCATAATCGTACATGTCGGGAAAACGGCAAAGCAGATGGCCGTTTTCGTGGCAGAACGTGCCAATACTCAAATCACCGACAGACCTGCCAAGACTCGTCAAAAGATAGAGATTGGTGCGCATTGCGCCGAACGTCAGATCAATGTGCCAGTTGTGCGGCCACAAATTATCGCGGTACTGCGTTTGCCCCGCATACATGATGTTGAGAGCATCGATAATGTTCTCATTGCGGGAATCGAATTGAGTAAGGTCGAGCCCGTCGTCGACGGCCAGGGTCAGGGCTTCTTCCACCAACAGATTGTTGACGTAGAACTCGCGGTTGCGGCTCAAGGTATATGGCCCGACCACAACATTGGTGTAATCCAGCTTTCCACTTGATACGCCCATAAAATACGCGCGCGCAGAGCTGATGTTGCCATTGCGGCTGTAGTTTTCCCCGTTCAGCAAATCTTCAACATCGGCGCGCGTCACACTGCTCGTGATATCCTGGAAGTTGACGAGAATGGTCAACCCTTTTATGGCGCCGATGGACAGCACCCGCCCCTCCAGCAGACCCTGGTTCGGCCCAATCGTGCGAACCACCTCATCTGCAGAGTGTCCTCCCGCCATTGCAGCGCGCTCCAGTTTGCGCGCGTTTGCGCGGCGGGCGATTGTTTCCTGCGATTCTTGCAGATGCCGCGCAAGCCCGCTTGGTGGAGTTTCCGACAGGGGTGTTCCAGATGAGCGGAAACTGCCGATCGACAATTGCGCGTAGCAAAAGAGCCCATGTTCGTCGTCATAGACGGCAGAGTATCCATCAAGGCTCTCATACCGCGCGTAGTGCTCATCACCGAACACGCGCAGAACGACCTCCGGGCCGCTCGCCTGTCCAAATGTCAATGCTTCGCCGAATATCGCGCTCATCTGTTTGCTCCCGGTTTTGTTGATGCTGAACCCTGATCCAGTTTTTCCATACGCTCCTTGATTTTGTTCGACCGCACGTCATCCGTTTCGCGCCCATGCAGAACCGCGCCTTCCGGAGGCGGAGAGCTGGCTGGAATGCGGGTGGTTTCAAATTGGCCGTGCTTGAGGCTTGCGTAACAGAACAGGCCAAGCACATCGTCGTACACAACCGAATAACCTTCGGCAGTCTCATATGTCGCGTAGAGTTCAGTACCGCTTACTACGAGTTCTATGTCAGGGCCGTTCAATTGCCCCAGCAACGACTTATGTTCGAATACGCCAACCACGGATTGCCCCCGTGTTTACTCTTTCCATAGTGTCTGGAAAGGTACTGTCGAACTTGAGACCGAGCCTAGTTTAGATCCTACGAAGTTGCAAATTTCGTTTCTTGCGGCTGCAGTATTGCTATCCGGACATGCTACCAACCGGATTTTTCGCGGCCAGAAACGGCTGCAAATTCCACCGGCTTGAGCCCTCCGGAACGGCCGAGCACCGCCGTCAGATAGCCGGCCTGCGTCAGCGCGTTCACCACCTTCATCAGATGGGCTTTCGAGATCCGATAGGACGTTGCCATTTCCTCTCTCGTAATGGGGCGTCGTCATCAGCCTGCACATACATCAACACCGTGAGGGCGTAATCGGAGAAATTGGTCAGCGGCAGTGCGGGCCTGCGGCATGTTGGCGTTAATAAGATAGATTGTTGATATATCTTTTCGCCGCACGCAATTAATGCATGCAATGAAAATAGATCATAACCAGCTCCCAAGTGGTTCCTAACCTGTCGTGTACAACCGGAGTTCGTCTCAATGTCGAAGGCCATTCCAGTTACCAGCCATGCGGCGGGCCGGCGCCCGGCACACCCGTCCATCACCCGCCAGCAGGTGTCGGATCTCGTCGACCAGTTCTACGGCCGGATCCGCCAGAACGACCGGCTCGGACCGATCTTCGAAATGCAGATCGAAAAGGACTGGGATACGCACCTGGAGAAGATGAAACTGTTCTGGTCCTCGGTGTTGTTGCGCACAGGCGATTACAAGGGCCAGCCGGTGCCGGCGCACGTCAAGCTGACCGGCGTCGAAACCGGCGACTTCCAGATCTGGCTGGGGATGTTTTCGCAGACCGTCGACGAGGTGTTCGATCCCGACGCACGGCCTGTGGTCGTAGAAGCCGCACAGCGCATCGCCACCAGCCTGTGGCTCGCCATGTTCGGCGGCGCCATGACCAAGCCGCCGGTGTGGGCTACGAAGTAAGATCCATACGCTCTTGAACCACCGGGAATTTATCCTTGTCGCTGCAATGAGCAGCGCCGAGGAGAGCAAAGCCGCCGCCGGGCGTTTCCTCGATTTTCACACGCACGAAACAGTCCGTTGTTAAGAAACTGTTATGAGCCGGGCAGTTTACTCCCAATAAGTTTAACTGCAGTGGCAATTTCGCCCACGGAAGCCTCCAGCTGGGCGACCCGCAATTCCAGTGTAAGGGTTTCGGGAGGTTCACTCACCTCAGGCACAAACTCAACGAACGCGGATGCACGTGTAATGTCCTCTCCACGGCAACCGGTTGTCGGACAGACATTTGATACCCGGCAAGTGCCGTTGCTCACGAAATCAGTTTCTCCGCGAACCAGTATACCTTCAACCATGTGGGTTTCTGCATTGAACACTGCCGAACCGGAATTGCCTCCATAGGTATCCAGATTAGCTACAAAAAAATCGACCGGACCATTGTCGCGAACAACAGCGTCCGGAGCGAACTTCATTGGTAAACCCGAAGGATGGCCGATCACATAAACGCTCTGGTTGTCAGGAATTTTTGCAGCACGCCGGATTTTGGTGACGGGTCTTCCTATCGCAGGGCGATCCAGTCTTACGACGGCATAGTCGGCGCCATCCGAAATCAGGTTCCGCGCAACAATCGCCTGCGCCGAAAATATATCCGCATTCGGAAGCCGGATAGTCCCGTTAAGAAAATTTTTGATCTGATAGCCGAACACGAACCGTGTCCGCGCTAAATTGTTGTTGTCGACACAATGGCCCGCGGTTGCGACCATATTTGGCGCCACAAGAAAGCCCGAGCAAAATGGAGCTGTTTGCTGGTCCGCAAACCTCTCGCTGGAGCACAACCGTTGCGCATCGCCAAAGCGGACGGTCTGGATTAGGGACGTCCCATCTCCATTGTCAACGATGCTCGCAATGTCAATCAAGCTGACCACACTACTGACATTACGCTGCACGTTCTCATCGGCTACCTGATCGACATCCACACGGTCGTCAGAGCCATATACGACCTTCTGACTGGCGCGCAATTTGCGGACAAGTGTATCAGTGTCCAGCGCGACAAGTTTTCGCATTGACTTCGTCGGAGGTCCGCCCAATTTGCCAACACCGGTTATCGCACGCTCGGCCAGCCCACCGGACTCCCTTAGCCTGAGTTCCACGAGAATTTCTTCGGCCCGCTTGGATGCTTTGGTGATCTTGCCTTTGCTCATTGGCCCCTCCGTTTTCTGGTGAGAACATCTATCCAAGCTTTAATAAACGATTGGCTTTACGGCTTTTCTGTTCTGCACCACAAGATTTCAACAAACTGCGCAACGGACACTGAGACATATCTTGTCGTGTCAGCTGCCCCAAAATGTTCACATTATCTTAAAATCGTCATATTTTCAATAAATACTCACTACCTGGCTAGGAATTTTGACAAATATTTTTGACCTGCATGTGTATTCACTGTGGAAAAACCTATTTTCGTGTAATATTTCAAGTATTTATCTGTTTTAGTTGCCATTTTACTGAAATAGATTTAGGTTATTATTATAGGTACCATTGCGGTGCTCGGAAAATATTACAATTACTTCAATTTTACGACTGAGGGCTGGTTCATTGGAAGGAGTGGGTAAAATGAAGGCAATCATGAAGATTTGTTCACTGTCGATGGTTGTGGCCGCGCTGGCGGTATGCGGCAGTCTGTCGGTTTCGGCAGACGGCTTTATGCCTCAGGACGTGAACAAGCTGCCGCGGGAAAAATCCGCGGCGAGCGCAACTCAGAAATCACAGGCGGTGCAAAACTTGCGCCACCAACGCACGTTCATTCCAAAAATCATCGGTGGCTCGAATGCGGTGCCCGGTGAGTTCCCGCATCAGGTCAGTTTGATGTTCTCGTCAGATTTCGACAGCAGCCCGGGATTGGATCGTCATTTCTGCGGCGGATCCATCGTTGGCGATGAATGGGTATTGACCGCTGCTCATTGCGTCCAATCAATGATCGGCGACCAAGAGTTTTACTCCATCGGCGCCGGCAGCATCGATTTGAACCAGTTGGAAGAATACAAACTGGACGGTATCTGGATACACCCCAAGTATGATGGCGCAAGTCTGGACTATGACTTTGCCATCATAAGAGTGAACCGTCCGCTGTTTGACAAAGAGATCCAGATTGTAAGCCGTGCGGACAACCACTTCATAAAAGCTGGAAATGTGGCAACCATCACCGGTTGGGGCGTCGATGCCTCTGGGACGATCCAGCAGATTTTGCAAAAGGTGAACGTGAAGATCGTGAGCCGCAATGATTGCAACGATGCCGATTCCTATGATGGTGCGGTAACGTCGAGAATGATTTGCCTGGGTCTTGAAGTCGGCGGCAAAGACAGCTGCCAGGGCGACAGCGGCGGGCCGGCTCTAACTGCAGTCGCGAACGGCGCAAAAGTCTTGTTCGCTAACGTAAGCTGGGGTTTTGGCTGTGCAGAGCCTGAGAAGTTCGGCGTCTACGGCCGGTTGATCGCCGTGCGCAGGTGGATCGACTCAGTGTTGCCATAGAAACACCGGTCAATCGCAGGCGACTTTGCGTCCAGAATTGCGGTCATGCCAGATCGTAATTCTGGAGCGCAAGCGCAGCGTGTATCTCGGGGCTTCTCTACGTGTTGTCTCGGTAGTGAGTGGCCGTACGCACGAGATTGCGACGAGGCCGTTGGTCGAGGCATTGCAGGCTGCGCAAAGCTAAATTTCAAGGCGCTCCTGCAATACCGGAAACCTATCCGTATCGCTGCAATGAGCAGCACCGAAGAGAGCAAAGCCACCGCCGGGCGTTTCCTCGATTTTCATACGCACGAAATACTGCGCACCGCTCTTGCCCGTGACTTCGGTCTTGACTGTCGCTGTTCCCAGCCCCGCAGGCGGCTTTGGCGTCAGACGGGCGAGGGTCTCCATCTCTTCGACCAGATGGGTCCGCACCTCATCACGGTCAATGTCGACAAGGCCCGGTGACGTCTGGGAAGCAAGCAGGTCGTAAACATCTGAGGCAACATCACCGACCATACCCTTCGAGGTGTATTCGCCGTCTGAGTCATAATAGGTGTCCGCGAGATCATAAACAGCGTCGATCACCTGGCGGGCATAGACCTCCGGAGCCCCTTCGACGCGTACGCCTTCGAACACCTCATGCGCTGCCGCAACGGACCGCACGCAGACCATCACATCATACTGACTTTGATAAGCAGCCTCCTGGCGTTGCACCAGAACGCCGGCGATGGCGTCGCGCATCTCGTCGGCTGTAAGGAGCCTGTGGGCGGGCAGAACGGGCGTCATAGATCAACCTCCAGTGCAATCCCGCCCGGCAGGCCTGTGTTCAGTTATAGCGGCAGTGCTGATAGTCGGGATGATAACGCCAGTACTTGAACGCAAACATCCGGCACTCCTTGCGCGCCTGTTCCGCTTGATAAGCCTGCCAGTCGTCGCGCCGCTGTGGGCCCTTGTTGCGGTGCTTTTTGTAGGACGGCGCGGTTTTCTGCGTGCTCGGGCCGTATTTGTAATTATGCTGGCTGGTGCCGGCCGTCGCCGGACTGGACAGCATCACGGCAACGGCGACTGTGACAGCAAGACAGAGAAGTTTCATATCCCAAGCCTTTCATTGCAAAAACGCCCAACCCGCGGATGACAGTGTACCGGTCCACCATCCACATCGCCAATCGAGTTTCCGTGAATTCCACAGCGCAACCGGCTAGAGCGCTTCATGTTTATACGGAATCGCTTTGATCGGGTCTTCACGTCTTCTGGCAAGGCACGGTCCGCGCCGTGGTCTGGTTGACCACAAGTGGACCGTAACGCGGTCAGAAGGCGTGAAAACCCGGCCTTCGGTGGTCCAAATCGGTTCGCTCGGCAAGGCGCGGTGCGAAGC
>JAJFHM010000374.1 GCA_021775625.1 Hyphomicrobiales bacterium
ACAACAACGTCCGCCCCCACAGCGCAATCGGGAACAATGCACCGATATCGCTTATGAATGGCTCGCTGGTGGCATCACCACCCTGAGCCTCAACCCCCGGAAAATCTCCAGCCGGGTGGTCCAAGCAAGGGGAGCACGTCAGCCAACCATGAACTAACATTCAAACCGGACCAATCATCGGGGGGCTGGTCAATTCATGTTGCACCGCGTCCTCCGTCGATTTGTTTTGCCCTTCAAAACGCCGCTGTGGCTACTGGGACCGTAAACCAGCCGAAGACTTTCCGCCAGCACAGCTCGGCGAGCGATCCCGATGACAAGCCTTCGTTGCATTGATACGGCAGCTCAAAGTCATCTGCCGTTCAACTTGGTGTTGCAAGTGCGAAAAAACATTTTGACTTTGAGCATCTGTGCTTCCCGGTGCGAAACACCGGACATACCCTCAGCGGGCACCACAAGAGCAACAACGATGTGAGCTTCGTCACTCCCTTTCCGGCACAAATTCCGGCTTCAGCGATGTTCCGACTGTATCGAACTGATCGGAGCGGAAATAGCCAATGAATTGCGGGTTATCAGATGCATCCCGCATGTTGGCCTCGCTAAGCGCTCGACCCGTAATGCCAACGATCTGATTTCGGTCCACGCCCAAACCGGGTTTGCGGAACTCCACATTCACATACGCCCAAACCGCCAGCGGCTGGAAATGCAGAGAATCGTTTTGGTCTCGATAACCGGCCCACCAACCGTCAGCGGGGGTAAGCAGGTGGACACCGGATAGCTCTTTGTTGCGGCGTATGAGAGAATCTCGCATCGGTACCTCAAGCGATTGCCCAAGCAAGTTCGGGCAGGTGGACCTTACCGGCGAATGTTGTGGTAATCCACAATGACTTATTCCAGATTCGATACCGGCGACGCGTCGAACCGATGAGATGAACGATTTTCACAGGAGCCGACACCGCAACCAGCGTGTTGAGCGCCAGTGCAAGTCCAAACACGTGCCATGATTGTTGATTTTGCAACAGTGCCACTCGTTGACGCCACCCCTACCAATACGGTTCGCGGTCTGGCGGAAATGGCACTAGGCCATGGTTCTAGCATCTATCTGACCGGCACATCGCATGACCTGCGGAGCAAACTATTTGGTCATAGGATCAAGCCGCCACTGGTGGGCTATGAGCGGTCAATCGAAACTGCGTTCACAGAGGCGAAAGCCTCGTTGAGGGAAATAGGCCGACCATCAGGCGTTCGCACCGCTCAACAATTTTAAGGTCGAGTAACCAACCACGCTCGATATATAAACGAAGCTCTGACAACTTTTTCACCACAGGCAGCGCAATGCCAAACCCGATGGATAGGGGGAAAAATGGACGACGAGATCCTTTTGATGTGCACCAGGCTCCTTGGCGCACTGCTGATCGGCGCGTTCATTGGATTTGAGCGCAGCTTCCATGGACGCCCGGCTGGTTTCCGCACTCATTCACTCGTATGCATGTCATCGGCTCTGTTGATGCTCGCAACCGTTTATCAGAATCAATGGATGAACCAAGTGACCATGGAGGCAATTCGCACAGACCCTACCCGTATGGCGCAAGGGATCATGACTGGAATAGGCTTCCTTGGTGCGGGGGTTATTTTCAAAGAAGGATTGACCGTCCGCGGCCTAACCACTGCCGCTTCGATCTGGGTCACGGCCGCCATCGGGGTTCTAGTTGGTATCGGGTTGTGGTTCCCAGCTGTAATCGCGGCAACCGCTTCCCTCACAGTGTTGAGCATTTTCCCTCTGATCGAACGCTGGCTGCCAAGTGAATTTTATGCACATTTTCATGTGTGCTTCAACCGTGACGCAGTGATCGACGAAGAGAGGTTAAGACGATTGGTCGGGGAGCACGGCTTCACCATTGCCAACGTAAACTCGAGGTTGGTGAGTGGCGGTAAGATTTTCGAATATAGAATGGTTATCCGGACCCGAGATCATTCCGGGGCTCAAGCGCTGCCAAAGCATCTGCTGGAGCAACCGGAGATCATCGAGTTCAAGATTTCGCCAACTGGCGACTGACTGGCGTTGGTACGCCATCGCATCGGTCTCGTCCGTTGATCGTCCGTTTCCGTCGAAACTGGTTCGGCAGCTTTTGGAGGTCTTGCGGTCATGCCTCTGGACCTTAGCGTATCTTTTCGTTCCATCGGGCTTCAAACTCCGACACCTGCTCACTTCGCGGCCCATCTCGACGCCATGGAGTACGGCGACCAGTCCGGACTGAGCGACGATGAACCACGTGGGATGTGCGTCATGTCGCTGCACGATCTCAAACCCGTGGTAGCGGCCTGTCTGATGCTTGAACATGACATGGGCGACATTCTTCGAGAGGGGCACCGGAGGAATTTAAGGCGTGAGCTAGGCCACGAAGGTCCGCTGACCACGTTTAAGAGCTATGGGCAGGTGCCACTGCACCGGCAGCGGGCACTGGCGCGAAAAGCGGGACAGGAGAGTGAACAAGATCGAGACGCAAAGATCGATAAGATCACTGCGATGTTGGAGAAGATGGCAGATGAAAAAGAAGAAGCGTAGCTATGGCTCTCTCCCGGCGTTTAAGGCGGCCGAAACGTGCGCTTCTGGTACCACTGCGGTACCATGAGTCAGACTGGAGAGAACTGCAATAGTTATCAAAGGTACGAAACAATTGAATTTGTTGAATAAATGATGGTGCCCAGGGGCGGAATCGAACCACCGACACGCGGATTTTCAGTCCGCTGCTCTACCAACTGAGCTACCTGGGCATCTCTTGGGGCATGCGGGTCATGCCCCAGGCGCAATACGCCATGCGGTCCGGCAGGGCCGAACCGGGGCTCGTTATATGGAAACTGGGACGCCCTGTCCAGCGTTCAAAAGCCGCCTGGCGCCGGTCAATTCGGCTAATCTTCCGTGCCGTCTTCGGGCAATGGCGCCTCGGGCGCGAAGTCGGCCGGTTCCTGCGAGGGCACCCGGTAATTTTCGCCCAGCCAGCGGTGCAGATCGATATTGCCGCAGCGCTCCGAGCAGAACGGATGGTATCGTGCCACCGACATCTTGTTGCAGATCGGACACGGTCGCGGCGTGCGCTTTTTCGGGGTCTCTGTGTCCGCAGTCATGGCCGCTCAAGTCGGGTTGAACCAGTTGAAATAGATCGGGAACCCGGCGCCGTTCAGCATCGAGACGACCTCATACAGCGGCAGACCGACCACATTTGAATACGATCCGTTGATGGTGCGCACAAAGGCATCGGCACGGCCCTGAATGGCATAGCCGCCCGCCTTGCCGCGCCACTCGCCGCACATAAGGTAACTTTCCACATCCTCGCGGCTGAGACGTTTGAAGCGGACCTTGGTTTCCACCACCCGGTCGCGCAGCTGGTTGCGCGGCGTGGCGATGCAGACGCCGGTGTAGACCCGGTGCGCGCGGCCCGACAGAAGATGCAGGGCGGCGGCCGCCTCGTCTATGCTCTCGGGCTTGGGGATAATCCGGCGGCCGACCGCGACCACCGTATCGGCCGCGATCACGAAGCGGCTCGGTCCCAGGTCCTGCACCTTGCGCGAGTGCAGTGCCGCTTCCGCCTTGGTTTTGGCCAGCCGCTTGGCCAGGGTGCGCGGCGCTTCGTTCTTGCGTGGCAGCTCGTCCACAAGGGTCGGATTGAGCAAATCCGGTGTGAGTCCGGCCTGTTCAAGCAACGCGAGCCTTCGCGGCGATCCGCTTGCCAGCACCAGTTTTACGCGTTCTTCATTCATGTGTCCTGTGCCCGCCGCGGCTTAGAGCGTTCCGTGTAAACATGAAACGCTCTGGATTTGACCATATCAGGGTGATTGCAAAAGGTGGCGCGAAAATGGGCAAGTTCACCGCCAAAATCAAGATAAAGAAGCTTGTAGTGCTTTCTGTGGTTGCCAGGCCGGCCCAACCACAGCATTTAGCTTGTTGCGGCCAAGCCAGCCCGCTCCCCCGGCCCAACCACCCCCAGGGTAACCTCATCGGGTGGTTGGGCCGGGGGAGCGGGCTGGCTTGGCCAATTCCAGTAACCAGCGCCGGGGGAGCGGGCTGGCTTGGCCAATTCCAAGAGGCGGGCTGGCCCGGCTCATACCAGGAAGCAATCTAAACCACCGGCGCGCCGACACCGCCGAACCTGTCCCTGATTTTTTTCGACAGGAGATCGCGCACCTGGCGATAGGAATGCAGCACCTGGTCGCGGCTGCCCTCGGTGAGCGAGGGATCGAATGTGGGCCAGTATTCACACTCCACCGCCATCGTCCGGGTCATTTCCAGCGCCTTGTGGTGGGCTTCCGGCGTCAGCGAGATCACCACGTCGAAGGATGTGTCGAACAATTCGTCGATATTGATCGGGGCATGCGGGGAGATGTCGATCCCCAGCTCCTCCATGATCATGATGGCGAAAGCGTCCGGCTGTCCGGCGCGCACGCCGGCGGATTGGACGAACAGCCTGCGGCCGTAGAAATGTTTCATCAGGCCTGACGCCATCGGCGAGCGGACGGAATTCTGGTTACACGCAAACAGCACAGCACCGGGAAGATCGCCGCTCATGCGCGTGCGCCCTCACGCGACCGGTTTGAGTTTGACAAGGAGGTGCAAGGTCAACGCCTCACCCCCTCCAGTGCAGGACGCAAATCAGCGTAAAGAGCCGCCGCGCGGTGTCGAAATCCACTGTGATCTTGCCCTGGAGGCGATCCTGCAACAGCTTGGAACCTTCATTGTGGAGCCCGCGGCGGCCCATGTCGATGGCCTCGATGCGGCTCGGCGGCGCCGTCTTGATGGCGTCATAATAGCTCTCGCAGACCATGAAATAGTCCTTCACGATCTTGCGGAACGGCGACAGTGAAAAGCCGAAAATCGCGCATTGGCACTCGGTCCGGTCGACAATGTCGAACACCAGGCGGTTTTCGGCAATCGACAGATTGAGCCGGTAAGGGCCATCGCCGCGCTCTTCCACACAGAACGAATTGTCTTCAATCAAGTCGAATATGGCGACTTTGCGCTCATGATCGACATCGCTTGAAAGCGTTCCCAGGCTTGCTTCGTCCAAAGTGATCTCCACCAGACGGTTGCCGTTTTCGCTTAGCCCCTGGCCGTTATCGCGATCGTTCATGGCGCTCGGCCTTTCCCAGCCTCGAGACGCATCTCGACCGAGCGGGCATGGGCCTCCAGACCTTCAGCCCGGCCAAGCGTCATAGCGGCGGGGCCGATGGCGGCGAGACCGGCGGCATCGCAGCGCAGAAGCGATGTGCGCTTCATGAAGTCGAGCACCCCCAAACCCGATGAAAACCGGGCGCTGCGCGCGGTGGGCAGCACATGATTGGAGCCGGCAACATAATCCCCAATGGCTTCCGGCGTGTGGGCGCCAAGGAATATGGCCCCGGCATTGCGGATGTCGACGAGGAGTGCATCCGGGTCGGCCACCGCGAGCTCCAGATGTTCCGGTGCAATGCGGTTCACAATTTCATGCGAAGTGGCAAGATCGGGCACCACAATGATGGCGCCGTAATCGGCCCAGCTTCGCCCCGCATGCTCGGCCCGGGGCAGGTCGCGCAACTGGCGATCGACTTCGGCCTCAACGGCCAGGGCAAAGTCGGACTGATCGGTGATCAGGATTGATTGCGCCGATGCGTCATGTTCGGCCTGGGCCAGGAGGTCGGCTGCAATCCATGCCGGGTTGTTGTTCTCGTCGGCGACAACGAGGACCTCCGACGGCCCGGCAATCATATCGATCCCCACCGTGCCGAACACCTGGCGTTTTGCTGCAGCGACAAAGGCGTTGCCCGGCCCGACAATCTTCGCCACCGGTGCAATGGTGTCGGTGCCAT
>JAJFHM010000375.1 GCA_021775625.1 Hyphomicrobiales bacterium
GGTCAAGATGCAGACGACACGGATCCACATGGCGGTGGTCGTCGATGAATATGGCGGCACCGACGGCCTGGTCTCGATCGAAGATCTGGTTGAAGAGATTGTCGGTGAAATCGAAGACGAGCATGATGCGGACGACGGGCCATTGATCGAACCTCAGGGCGACAATATATACATTGCCGATGCCCGCACACCGGTGGAAGAACTCGATGCGCTGCTGGAGACCGAACTGGTGGTCGACGAGCGTGACGAAGATGCCGACACGCTGGGCGGACTGGTGTTCTCCATGGCCGGGCGGATCCCGGTACGGGGCGAACTGATTCGCCACGACAGCGGCGTTGAGTTTGAAATTCTCGAAGCCGATGCCCGGCGCATCCGTAAGCTCAAGGTGTATCTCAAACCGTCCCGCCCCGGCAGCGAGGCCGCCGAGTAAACACCTAGAGCACTTTCCGATCATATGGAATCGCTTTGACCGGGTTTTCGCGTCTGCCGGCCACGTTGCGGCGCTTGCCCGATGCACTGCATCGTGACTTAAGCACCGCGCCTTGCCGGGTGAACCGATTTGGCGCCATCAAACGGTTCCATATGAACGTGAAGCGATGTGGAGCGGTCACAGTCAAAATTCCGATCTTTTTATCCGCATCCCGCGTGTATGATGCTGGTGATTCGCACAAACCAGCTGGCGGAGTGGATGTGCGCGCCATAGCACTCAAACTGATGGTGATCTGGGGTTGGCGACGCGCTTGCGTCTGCCTCGCTCTTGGGGCCGCATCGGCTCTGGCGATGGAGCCGCTCTCGTTGTTGCCGGTGTTGTTTGTCACCCTTCCATTGTTCGTGTGGGTGCTGGACGGCGTGGCCGTCCAGGCCGGCTCGCGCGGCAAGGCCATCCGGTCAGGGTTCGCCGCCGGAATGTTCTTCGGCTTCGGTTATTTTCTGGCCGGCGTTCACTGGGTTGGCTCAGCATTTTTCGTCGAGGCTGAAGAACACGCCTGGCTGGTGCCTCTGGTTCTGTTCTTCTTTCCACTGCTTTTGTCCCTGTTCTGGGCCATCGGCTGTGCGCTAGCGGCCGCGGTCTGGAGCGGCGGGATCGCCCGGCTTGTGATCCTTGCTGCAGCTCTTGCCGCGACAGAATGGGTGCGCGGCATGATATTCACAGGGTTCCCCTGGAATACACCCGGGTTCGCGGTCGCCGGCTCGCCGGAGCTCTCCCAGATTGCATCCTTTGTCGGTATTTCGGGCCTCAACCTGATCGTTGTTCTGATCGCCTGCTCACCGGCGCTTCTGGCGGATGAGCCGGAGCGGCGCGGGCTTTCGCGATACCATCACTGGGCCGGCTTTGCGGGCCTCCTGGTTCTGCTGGCGGGGCTGTGGGGGCTTGGCCGCCATGCTCTCCAATCACCGCCGCCAGCGGTCGACGAAGTCACCCGCATTCGAATTGTTCAGCCAAACATTCCGCAGACGGAAAAATGGGACCCGGTGCACCGCAGCCGGATCTTTTCGTCTTATCTTGAGCTCAGCGACGCGGCGACTTCGCCGGAAGTCACAGGCATTTCCGATGTCGATGTTCTGGTGTGGCCGGAAAGCGCACCGCCGTTCTTTATCGAACAGAACCCGAAAGCACTGGCGTCGATCGCAGCACTGTTGCCGGATGACGCGATATTGCTGACCGGTGCCTTACGGAGCGAACCTGCCGCGGCAACCGCCGACGCTCAACCGCAGGGCAACAACGTATTCAACAGTGTTCTCGTCATCGACGGCAAAGGGGCCGTCATTTCGACTTATGACAAAACCCATCTGGTGCCGTTCGGCGAGTATCTGCCGTTCGAGCAACTGCTCACCGGCCTTGGCGTACGGAAGCTGGTGAAGTTGCCTGGCAGTTTCGCCACGGGAGATGGGGCAAAAACGATTTCGATACCCGGCGTGCCGGCTTTCGGTTCCCTTATCTGTTACGAGATTGCCTTTGCCGGCGCGGTTGTCGACGCAAGCAATCGACCGGCCTGGCTGTTGAACGTCACCAATGACGCGTGGTTCGGTAACAGTGCCGGTCCGCGGCAGCATCTGCAGCAGGCGCGGTTCCGTGCGATCGAGCAGGGGCTGCCGGTGGTGCGCTCGGCCAACACCGGTATTTCGGCGGTCATCGACGCAAACGGGCGCATTCTCGATCACCTGCCAATCGGTGTCAGCGGAGTGATCGACCTGACCCTGCCTGCAGCGGCGCCTGCAACAGTTTATGCCTTGTACGGCGATTGGTGTCTGGCCGTGCTTCTCGCACTGTGCGCGGTCGGCACGGCCCTTCTGCGTTGGCGGCGGCAACACGGTTCCAGGCTTGGCAATGCGTACTCCGGTCCTGAAATCAAACTGCATTAAATTGCCTCTTTCGGAGTTCTGTTTCACGCCTTGACCCTGCTTTCAGACCTGTTACAAGGGCGGAGATGACTGCCGCGTCTTTTGGGGAAGATGACACGCGTAGCCGACCGGGGGCGTTCGAATTTGAGGGCGCTATTGATGGTCAAAAAAAATCCGAATCCGATTGATGTGCATGTTGGCAGCAGAGTGCGCATGCGACGTATGCTGGCGGGGCTGAGCCAGGAAAAACTCGGCGAACGCCTGGAGCTGACATTCCAGCAAGTCCAGAAATACGAAAAAGGCAGCAATCGCGTCAGTGCGAGCCGCTTATATCAGATGGCGCAAATTCTCGGCGTGCCGGTGCAGTTTTTCTTTGAAGAGCTGCCGGAGCAGGCCAAAGGGTCATTTGGATCTGCTCAGGGTTTCTCAGAGTCGTCGCAGGAAACCATGATCATGGACTTTCTGAACAGCTCGGATGGGCTGCAGCTCAACAAGGCGTTCTCCGAAATCTCCGATCCCACAATCCGGCGCAAAGTGGTGGACCTGGTAAAAGCGATTGCGGGTCACAAGAGCGAAACCTGACATCATCATTCAGAGGGCAATTGTTTCGCGAAGCTGATCGCGACACGGTTCAGCTTGACCGCCCGAAGATTCCTTGCCAGAACAAGCGCCGCCTCATTCCGCCTTCGTCCGGCTTACAAGCAATCTTGAGCGGCCGACAGTTTCAGGAGTTTTCTTCCGTGAGAACCGATCATTATCTCTTCACTAGCGAATCTGTGTCCGAAGGGCACCCAGACAAGGTTTGCGACCGTATCTCCGATGCAATCGTCGATACTTACCTGGGAGCCGATCCTCAGTCACGCGTCGCCGTGGAAACATTGACCACCACCAACCTGATCGTGCTGGCGGGCGAGGTTCGTGGCCCGGAACACATCACGCACGACACCTTGCGCGAAGCGGCGCGCCGCTGCGTACGTGAAATCGGCTATGAGCAGGACGGCTTCCATTGGAAGAGCGCTGACGTCCAGGTGTACGTTCACAGCCAGTCTGCAGACATCGCCATGGGCGTCGACGCGGCCGGGAACAAAGATGAGGGCGCGGGCGATCAGGGCATCATGTTCGGCTATGCCTGCCGCGAAACCGATGCGCTCATGCCTGCTCCGATCTATTATTCACACAAAATCCTTGGGGGCATGGCTGCTGCCCGACATGCCGGAGAAGCGCCGGGTCTTGGGCCGGATTCAAAAAGCCAGGTGACGCTTGAATATATGGACGGTAAACCGGTTCGGGCAACGTCGGTTGTGGTGTCCACCCAGCATTCCGAAGGGCTGTCACAGGACGACGTGCGCGAAATTGTCCGCCCTTACGTCGAGAACTGTCTGCCAGATGGATGGATGTGTCCGGAGGACGAGTTTTACGTCAATCCGACCGGCAAGTTCGTTATCGGCGGCCCGGACGGAGATGCCGGCCTGACGGGCCGCAAGATCATCGTCGATACCTATGGCGGCGCAGCCCCGCATGGCGGCGGCGCGTTCTCGGGCAAAGATCCGACCAAAGTCGACCGCTCAGCTGCCTATGCCGCCAGATATCTGGCCAAGAACGTCGTGGCGGCCGGTGTCGCGGAACGCTGCACCATCCAATTGTCTTACGCGATCGGTATTTCCAAACCACTGTCGCTTTACGTCGATCTCGCCGATACCGGCACTGTTTCCGAGGCCAAGCTGGAAGGCGCACTCAACGAAGTGATGGATCTCAGTCCACGCGGCATCAGGGAGCATCTGAGCCTGAGCCGCCCGATTTACGAACGCACCTCGGCCTATGGCCATTTCGGCCGCGAGCCCGATGACGACGGCGGGTTTTCGTGGGAGCGAGTTGACATCGTCGACAATCTCAAAGCAGCACTGAGCTGACACAGCCAAGGGCCCTTCGATCAATTCGGTCAAAGCGGCTTGGAATTGGTCGAAAGGGCATAAAATGTCCGGCAACAGCGACCTCCAGCGACGCCACGTCTATGGCCGGCGCAAGGGTCACAGCCTTCGTGCCGGACAAGCAAAACTTGTCCGTGAACTGCTGCCGCAGCTCAGAGTGGATGTGGACGCCGGAGCAACAGGCAATCCCAGAGATTGGTTTGGCGCCGAAATCAGGGCCGTGTGGCTCGAAATCGGCTTTGGCGGCGGCGAACATCTCTTCTCACAGGCGCAAGCGCACCCGGATCGCGGTATCCTCGGATGCGAGCCCTTCATCAACGGTGTCGCAAAACTGCTGAGTGCTGTCGATCGGGTAGGCTTAAGCAATGTGCGTATTCACGACGGCGACGCCCGCGATCTCCTGGAGCGCCTTCCCGATGGCTGCATCGAGCGCGTCTTTATTCTCTATCCCGATCCGTGGCCGAAAACCCGGCATCACAAGCGCCGCTTCATCTGCGCGGAAAACCTGGATCAGATTGCCCGCATAATGACGCCGGGCGGAGAACTGAGGTTCGCATCGGACATCCCCGACTATGTGCGCTGGACGCTCTCGCACATGCGCCGGCACCCGGCGTTTGAATGGACAGCTGAGCGTCCGGACGACTGGCGGACCCGTCGCGATGACTGGCCCGGGACGCGTTATGAAACAAAGGCTCTTGATGCCGGCCGCATTCCGTCCTATCTGATGTTCCGCCGGGTTTGATAGCGGGTGTTTGGGCTTGCGAAGGGCAGGCAAATCGCTATGATGCGCGCCGTATGAGAAACATTCTCGCATAGCCTAGAGTTCATGGACTTTGGAAGTACGGTGAGAGTGGACCCTGCGGGGTCCGCTTTTTTGTTACGGGGCAACGAATATTCGCACTTTCCAGTATCCTTTTCCAAAGGCTGCGTGGTCTTTGCGAAAGGCTGAGGTAAGAGGAGCACCTCATGTGTGCAGACGCGGCGGAGCCCAGACTGAGCCGCGAAACCGGGATTGAGAAACGGGTAGCGGTTCTGATCGAACCCGGGCTGGAGGATTTGGGCTACCGTTTGGTGCGCGTTCGAATGACTGGATCGAGCGGGTCGACACTTCAGATCATGGCTGACCGACCTGATGGACCGATCACGATTAAGGACTGCGAACTGATCAGCCGAACAGTGGCGCCGTTGCTGGATGTCGAAGATCCGGTCCCAGGCGCCTATCAGCTGGAGGTTTCGACGCCCGGGATTGACAGACCCCTGGTCAGACCGAGTGACTTCGAGCGCTGGGCGGGCCACGAGGTAAAAATTGAATTGACCGAGCTGATCGCCGGCCAGAAACGGTTTCGCGGGGAGCTTGAAGGATTTGAAGAGGGTGAAGTGCGCCTGTTCTACGACCGGCAAGACACCGGTGAACGGGTTTTGATCGGCTTGCCGTTCGATCGCATTGCCCAGGCAAAACTGGTTCTGACCGACGCATTGATCGCGGCAGCGAGCAAACAGGGTTCGGTCTGAATCGTGAAATAAACCGACAGCGCCAAGGCGCGTCCGAAATAAGCATCGTTGGAGAGTGTGAATGGTAGAGGCTGTTAGTGCCAACAGGCTTGAATTGCTGCAGATCGCAGACGCGGTCGCGCGCGAAAAGTCCATTGATAAGTCCGTCGTCATCACTGCGATGGAAGACGCCATCCAGCGCGCCGCACGGTCGCGCTATGGCAGCGAGAACGAAATCAGGGCCGAGATCAATCCGCAAACCGGCGAGATCAGCCTGGCGCGCCTTCTCGAAGTTGCCGAAGTGGTGGAAAACGAAGCCACCCAGATCGGCCTCGATGAGGCCCGGCGGCGCAACCCCGCAGCTCAGGCCGGCGACTATATTGCCGAACCTCTGCCGCCGATCGACTTTGGCCGGATTGCCGCCCAGAACGCGAAGCAGGTTATCGTGCAGAAAGTGCGCGATGCGGAACGTGAACGCCAATACGAGGAGTACAAGGACCGGATCTCGGAAATTGTGCACGGCGTTGTCAAGCGGATCGAGTATGGCAATGTAATCGTTGATCTCGGCCGTGGCGAAGCGGTGGTGAAGCGCGACGAATGCCTGCCGCGCGAAAGCTTCCGGCCCGGCGACCGGATTCGCGCCTACATTTATGATGTGCGCCGCGAGCAGCGCGGGCCGCAGATTTTCCTGTCGAGAACCCATCCGGAATTTATGGCGAAACTGTTCGCGCAGGAGGTCCCGGAAATCTACGACGGTATTATCGAGATCATCTCGGTTGCGCGCGATCCGGGCAGCCGGGCGAAAATCGCGGTTCTGTCCAAGGACAGTTCGATTGATCCTGTGGGTGCCTGCGTCGGCATGCGCGGCAGCCGCGTTCAGGCGGTTGTTGGTGAACTGCAGGGTGAAAAGATCGACATCATTCAGTGGTCGCCTGATGCTGCAACATTCATCGTCAACGGTCTGGCGCCGGCAGAAGTTGCAAAAGTCGTGCTTGATGAGGACGCAGAGCGGATCGAAGTTGTGGTGCCTGATGAGCAGTTGAGTTTGGCCATCGGCCGGCGCGGGCAGAATGTGCGCCTTGCGTCGCAGCTTACCGGCTGGGTCATCGACATTCTGACCGAGGAGGAAGAGTCAAACCGCCGCCAGGCTGAGTTCTTGCAGCGCAGCGAACTGTTCCAGGAAGCACTCGATGTTGACGAAATGATCGCCCAGCTGCTGGCCTCGGAGGGCTTCAGTTCGATCGACGAAGTCGCCTATGTCGAGGTTGGCGAAATTGCCGATATCGACGGTTTCGACGAAGATACCGCCCAGGAGCTTCAGAGCAGGGCGCTTGAGCACCTTGAACGCCGCAATGCGGAACTCGACACACGCCGCAAAGAGCTTGGCGTGGCGGACGAACTTTCCGACATACAAGGTGTCACCATGGCGGTGCTGGTGGCGTTCGGCGAGAACGATATCAAGACAATGGAAGATCTCGCCGGGTGTGCCACGGACGACCTGACCGGGTGGATGGAACGCGTCGATGGCGAAGCGGTCCGGCAGGACGGTATTCTCGATGGCCTTGATGTCGGGGCGGAAGACGCCGAGGCCATGATCATGGCGGCGCGGGTAAAGGCCGGCTGGATTAGCGAAGCTGATCTGGCGCCGGAAGCGGATGAAGAGCCGGCGGAAGAAACCCCCGCCGCTGACGCAGAGTAATGGAACTTGGGTCACACAGCAGGCATGACGGACCGTATGTGCATTATAAGCCGCGAGGTGAAGCCGACAGACAAGCTGGTACGGTTTGTCCTTTCGCCTGACCTGACGGTTGTGCCTGATGTTAAGTGTGACCTGCCCGGCCGCGGCGTTTGGATCAGTGCAGACAAATATGCGGTCGAAACTGCAGTGAACAAAAAGGCGTTCGGTCGCGGCTTCAAGGCGGCGGCGCATGCGGATTCGGGCCTCCCGGATCTGGTGGGCACGCTGCTTGCCCGGCAGGCATTGTCGCTCTTCAGCCTGGCCCAAAAGGCGGGACTTATCCGCACCGGGTTCACCAAGGTCCTGAAATTGATTGAGGACAAACGGGCCGCTACGGTGGTACACGCCCGCGACGGCGCTGAAGACGGTGTGCGCAAGATCAAAGGCAAGGTTATCGCGGCGTATGGAGCCGATGCCTCGGTTGACACAATACAATCGTTTACCAGCGAAGAGTTGAGCTTGGCATTGGGGCGGTCAAATGTGATACATGCTGCCATGACCGATGCAGGGCTGACGAAGGAGTTTGTGCTCCGGGCCAAAAAGTATGAGAGCTATTGGCACGGTGAACCACTCTCACAAGCGGTGCAGTGAGCAATTCCGCTGCGCACCCTTGCTTGGAAGAAAGTTGAAAGTATGAGCGAGACGAAAGACACCGGCGAAGAGAGGCCGAACACAGGCGG
>JAJFHM010000376.1 GCA_021775625.1 Hyphomicrobiales bacterium
CCCATTCTCAGTGCCCACCAATAGTGGCTGTCATCGGATGTACTTCGGGCATTCTGCCTGATGACACAGCGCATTTCTTGTTGTTCAAGTGATTGGTGCTGTTGATATGTTTGGCATTATCGCACATCGCAACTAGTATAGAGGTCTAACAAAATGTATTTGTGGGGTACTTGCTATGCGAAACGGATATAAAGTTGACTTTTTGGGTGGTAATTACAAAATTGAACTTCCCCAACCGGGCCTGGCCCTTCAGGCGGATGTTCTTCAACCACCGGGGTTGCCTGAAAACGAGTTCGTCGTTCCTTACATCAACTATTCGCTTTTGATGAGCCGCAGTACCAAGCAGGCCCTGTATTCGGCCGCCAATGTCAATCTAAATATGATGCAAAAGGTCCCAAGCAAGAAGGGGCGAAACTGGTTTATTGATGGGCGGGTCGGCGCGAAAAATCAAATTCCGAACTATCCCTACCAAGGCACTCTGTGGGATCGCGGGCATTTAACGAGACGAACTGCCGTCACATGGGGGAAAGACACAGATTACGCAACCAAGGCAAGTAACGACAGTTGCGCCTATACAAATGCCTGCATGCAACATAAAAACTTCAACGAAGATGACTGGCGGGCGATTGAGATGCTGGTATCAAGTTTCAAAGATGCCGACAAATTAAACGTTTTGACGGGCCCGGTTTTCACGAGAGCGGACCGCTATTACACCAGAGAGTTCGAAGATTTTCCGGTAAGAGTTCCAGCGGCATTTTGGAAAATCTTGTCCTATGTGGGTGAAGATCAAACGCTGAAAACTCAAGCCTATATTTTTTTCCAGGACTTACCCAGCATCAGGAACGCTAAGGGCCGTGGGAGGATCCGGCTGAAGGATATGCAGGTGACAACCACGGAGATTTCGTTTTGGACGGGACTGGAATTTGATCGGGTCCTTTTCGAAAGCAATCCCCTGAAATTTTACAGCGGCCCAGAACTCATTTCGATCAAGAAACGCAATGCTCTGCTGAAAAAGCACGCAATCTTGGTGGAGCTTGACGCCGGTATTGCTGGCGCGCAGTCGGTGGATCAGGCGAGAGAGAAATTTCCTTTAGAAGATTTTTACGAGATTATTGCTGAGGTGAGTTGGGTATAGTCACGGACAAGGGGGTTCTGGCCCTCAACGGAAGTCTGGTATTGCGGGGACATGACCGTAATTCCCTGCTGGTGGCCTGGATCGGATCTCACCCGGAAACCGAACCGACCCAGGACATGGTCGTCCAGCACGCCGCCGACACCGCCCCGCTGCGTGAGCGATATCTGTCGGAATTCCGCTGATTGCCGGCTTGTGCGGTTAACCATATCTCCTGTTGCCGTGGGCTCGCGCGCTTGACCGCACTGGGGCTGCATGCGAAGCTTTTTGCTTCTGATCACACGACAAGCGCAGCCAAGAGGCGCAGGAAGGTCATGGGAGTGTCCGTTCCAGGTGTTGGTTTGACCGAAAGGTCCGAACGTGCGGATCCGGGCGCACCAATTGTGCTCGCCGCCGCCGCAACCGGCATCACCGATCACATCGACGAACTGCACGGCGACGTTGACATGATCTTCGGCAGTGCAGGCATTGCGCCGGAAATGGCCGGTTCTCCGACCCTCAAATTGAAGCTGGCCTCATTCTGCAACCTCTTCGAAGAAGCCGCACGCAACACCAAATATGACAATTTCGGCCTGTGGTTCGGCAATCGTTTTCAACCCCGCGATCTCGGCTTGTGGGGGTATGCCGCGGTCTCCTCACCGACACTCGGCTCGGCGCTGGAAAACCTGGTTGGGCTGTTCAGCCACCATCAGGAATCCACCGAAATGTCATATGTGCGCGGGTCGGACGGCCTGATGCGGCTGGAATACCAGATCGTCGCGCCTGAAATAATGGAGCGGCGGCAGGATGCGGAGCTTTCTTTAGGCATGTTCCTCAATGTGTTCCGGGAATGCTGCGGCACCCACTGGGCGCCTGAAGAAGTGCATTTCGAGCACCCGCAACCGGCCGACTGGCGCGAACACGAGCAGGCCTTTTCCGCGCCGGTTTATTTCTCCCAGCCAACCAATGCATTGCTGTTCCGCGATGACATCTTATCGCTCCCAATGCCGGGCAGCGATCTGCGGCTCATGGCGATGATGCAGATGTGCCTCAAGCAGTTGAGCTCGCAACCGCACAGCATGAGTTCCGTGATCGCCCAGGTGCGGAATACCATCCGCACCAAACTGCCAGACGGCTACCCGGCGCTCGATGTGGTGGCGGGCGAACTGCGGCTGACCGGCTCCGCCATCCAGCGCGAACTGGCCTCCGAAGGGCTTGCCTATAAGGACGTGGTCGAGAAGACCCGTCATGACATGGCGATGATGTATCTCAGGCAGCGCCAGTTGCAGCTCTCGGAGATCGCCTTCCTGCTCGGCTATTCGGAGCTCTCCGCATTCTCGCGCGCGGTGCGCCGCTGGACCGGCGAAGCACCGCGCAAGGTGCGCGCCAAGCTGCTTGGCAATTAGGGCGGATGCTCATAAATACTGTCCGGTGAAGCTATCCCTCGGCGCGGCACCGGGAAAATGTACCATCAGGCGACATGTGCGCGGTAACGATTGCGGTGGAGTTGCGCGTTAGCTACAGAGCCACATGAACCAGATGCTGGACAAACACTCTGATCGGTGGGCGGAACTCAATCATGCCCACGGTACGGCCATTGATACCCCCGAACAGCTCTACGAACTTCTGGAAAGCGAGAACTACGGCAACGATCCAAACGACGTGTTGTTCGGATGCCTTTGTCATCAAGGCAGTATCTACACTGCAACTTATGCGGCCGTCCCTCACGTTGTGAGAGCTTTGCCAACTCAATCGACAGACGGAAAGATTTGGCTGTTCGCCTTCTTGGGCCGGGTGGCAATCGCACGGGACGCGGCACCTGTTCCGGATGATCTGCAGCCCGCCTACCTTAGAGCGTTAGAGGATGCAAAATCAGCAGTGTTGGTCCTCGCTCAACAAACAGGAACAACAAATGCCGACTACTGCCACCTGCTAAGTTCGGTGCCGGCATTGCACGGCCTGGACACAACCCATGAAATTGTTGATTGGATGCTTACGGCGCACGAAGTCTGTGGCCTGTGCAAATCATGCGGAGAGGAATTTTCTGTCGTTTGCGAGACGCTGCCATTCAAGGCTCAACATGTTCGGCAGCATCCGGCTATGGCGCCAGTTCGGCGGGCTCCACATCCACACGCCATTGGAATTTCAGGCACTCCTCATGGCCCTCAAATTGAGGTCATTCCAGCTGCTCGTCCTCATGATGCCTGGGATGGTTCGATCTGCGCAGAAAACGCGTTGATTTGGCTCACGAAACTGGCGGGCGCTGCAGACAAACCACTGATCGTCGAAAGACTACTCACGCTGTTTGGCACACTGGCTTGTCCAAATTGTTCACACACCGTGTCTTTGTGGGAGGCTGCCAAGAACGAGAATGTGAGCCGCTGAACGACTTCAGTTGGGGAATTACGACGAATTACAGCGAATTGCAGGGACATGGCCGAAAGCTACGCCCAACGACAATGACCCGCGCGCTGTCCAGATAATCTCCAGCCACGTCAGCGACTTCTGCAACACAATCTGCCAAAGGCTGACGTGGGACGGCCCTGAGCAATTCGTGGATTTCGGCCGTTCGACCCTGTAGTGTCCAAACTCAGGGAGACCGAACATGGAACGCCGCCTTGTTACCATCCTTGCAGCCGATGTCGTTGGCTACTCGCGCCTCGTGGAGGAGGACGAGGAGGGCACACTGCGGACGCTTGGCGCCTGTCGCGGTATTATCGATGAGTTGGTGACGCAGCATAGCGGCCGCGTATTTGGCAGTGCCGGCGACAGCGTTGTCGCCGAGTTCGCCAGTCCAGTCGATGCGGTGCGCTGCGCAGCCGATATCCAGCATGAACTCGAACCCCGAAACACTGACCTGCCCGAAGATCATCGGATGCGGTTTCGCATTGGGATCAACCTGGGTGATGTGATTGTCGAGGGCGACAATCTTATGGGCGATGGCGTGAATATCGCGGCACGGCTTGAGGCCCTCGCTGACGCCGGGGGTATCTGCCTTTCGCAACCGGTGTTCGACCAGATCAAGAAGAAGCTGGAACTGGGCTACGAGTACATCGGCGAGCAAGAGGTCAAGAATATCGCCGAACCGATCCGGGTTTACCGCGTACTGACGCAACCGGAGGCAATCGGCAAGGTCATCGGACAAACAAAGCCTGCACCGCAAGCCTGGAAGCGAATGGCCGTCGCAGCCGCGGTGATTGCGCTCGTCGGAGTGGCTGGTGTGAGTATGTGGCTGAGGCCGTGGGAACCAAGAGTGGATACCGCATCGGTCGAACGCATGTCGTATCCGCTGCCGGACAAGCCGTCAATCGCCATATTGCCGTTCACCAACATAAGCGGGGACGTGGCTCAGGAGTATTTCGCCGATGGTATGACGGACGACCTGATCACTGACCTGTCCAAGATTACCGGCCTCTTTGTCATCGCCCGCAATTCAAGCTTCACCTTCAAGGGTAAGCCGGTCGTGATCTCCGAGGTGGCTGAGAAACTTGGTGTGCGTTATGTGCTGGAGGGCAGTGTACGCCGCTCGGGCGACCAAATTCGCGTGAACGCCCAATTGATCGATGCCACGACAGGGGGGCATCTGTGGGCGGAACGCTACGACGGAGACGTCACCAACTATTTCAAGGCTCAGGACACCTTCGTGCTCAAGATCGTCAATGCGCTGTCGTTGAAGCTGTCCAGGAGCGAACAGAAAGAGATCGCCAAAGGGC
>JAJFHM010000039.1 GCA_021775625.1 Hyphomicrobiales bacterium
CTGCGCGCCCGCTTCGCAGAGACGTTCAAAGCAGACTGAACGCCAGAGCAATATTCGAGCACACTGGATCATTTGATGGGAACTTACTTGCCACAATCGCAATGTGCGTTGTTTCTGGTCTGCTAATAGACGAAAATCAGATCATCGGTCCGTCCCCGGGAGTAGTTGAAGTGAGTGCAGTTTCAGGATCCAAGACAGACGACGTAAGCATGGACGCCTATCTGGCTCCGGGCGAGTTTGTGGATTCGCGGTCTCCAGAGGTTATCGCTTTCACCGAGAAAGCAATCGGGGACGCCCGGTCACCGAAAGACAAGGCGATCGCGCTTTACTATGCGGTGAGGGATGAAATTCGTTACGATCCCTACGTCGCCATCGCGGACAAGAAGAACTACAAAGCGAGCAATTGCGTCACGGCCGGGCGTGGCTTCTGTATCGCAAAGGCCGCCGTTCTGGCTGCCTGCGCGCGCGCCGCGGGAATACCCTCGCGCGTTGCCTATGCGGACGTCCGCAATCATCTGAGCACCCCGAGATTGCGTGAAATCATGGGCGGCTCCGATGTCTTTTCGAACCACGGGTATACGGAACTCTATCTGGACGGCCGCTGGATCAAGGTCACGCCCACATTCAATCTTGAGCTGTGCGAAAAATTCGAAGTTATTGCGCTTGATTTTGATGGCGAAAATGACGCGCTTTTGCACCCCTTTGACAAGAAGGGGCGGCGCCACATGGAATATACCGACTACGCCGGGTCCTTTCAGGATGTTCCGGCCGACATGTTATCCAAAGCCATGTTTGACAATTACGGGGCTGAAGTCTGCGAGAACCTCGCCCGAGTAGGCGGAGACTTCGCAGGTGAGGCGGAAGCGGACGCCGCTGGATAACCGCTTCAGGTCAGCTTTGCCAGCAGGCGCAACAAGGTGCGGGATTCGGTCTTCGTCAACGGGGTCAAGGTTTCCGTCGCAACATCGTCCGCGAGCGCTATCATTTCAGACACCACCGCCTTGCCGTCTTCAGTCAGGCAGAGCAGGATCCTGCGCCCGTCATTGGGATCGAACCGGGAGGCGACCAGGTCACGGCGCCTCAGCCTTGATACAACCCCCAGAATGGTGGCCGGATCCATTGCGGTCAGCCGGCCAAGAACGTTTTGCGAAACCTCGCCTTCGTCATGCAGCTTGATGAGGGCCGCGAACTGGGTAGGTGTAACATCGTAGTTACCCATGACACGGTGAAAAATCTCGCCCGTCCGCTGGGACGCTTTGCGCAGCAGATGGCCTAAATAAGTTTCAAGCTGGAAGGTGTGATCCGTATCGGCGTCCGGCTCTGGCAACACACTGGCAACGGCGTTTTCTCTGTGTTTCATGCCTAAGAGTTACTAGAGAGGGTTGTATAACCGCGCAACATGAAAGCGCTCTCAAAACAACCTCCTTTTTCAACCTTAGATGTCAAAGCGCAGTAAGCGGCGGGTTTCCTGATTGAACAGGCGTTCCAAGTGCTTCATATATCGTAACTTTATTTTGGTTAATTAAAAAAGGCACGGCACAATGTCCAGCGGCGCCACCTGCCGCGGGATACGAGTCTTGATTTCCGATTGATCCAATTGCGCTTTAGGATTGCAGCACCGTCAAGGGAGTACCGGATATGGATCTGAGCATTGGAACCCTGTCGCTGCACGATTTCTGGAACCAGAGCACTTACCAGTTTGTTGGCCACCTCTCCTACGTTCTGGTGGCGCTGGCTTTCCTCTTGAGGGACATCTTGTTACTGCGCGCCGTTGCCATTGTCGCATCGCTCTGCAACATCACCTATGCGTTCGGATCGGATCCGGTAAACCTCATTGCCGCCTTCTGGCAGTCCGTCTTTGTCGTCATCAACGTCTCGTGGAGCATCAAGCTGATCTACGAGCGCCGGACGATCCGCTTTACCGAAGAAGAGAAAGAACTCTACCAATCACTGTTCCGCAACTTCTCTGCACTCGAATTCATGAAGCTGCTGCGGATCTGCAAGTGGGAGGAAGCAACCGCCGATCAGGTCCTCACCCAGTTCGGCGAAGAACCGGCGGACGTGATGTTGATCTATAACGGAGAGATCGAAGCCCAGCTCCCCGACGGCAGAAGTCCGCGCTACAAGGACGGCACGTTTGTCGGCGAAATCAGCTTCATCAAGGGTGGATCCGCCACCGCCACCGTGCGGACAACCGTACCGACCCGCTTCGTGTCCTGGCCGAAAGATGAATTGCGCAGCCTGTTGCGGCGAAACCCGGCAATGGCGGCAACGTTGCAATCCGTGTTTACCGAAGACCTGACCAGGAAGCTGGTCGTGCCGGTACCCGGGGCGGGCTGACCGGAAACTCAGTCAACGGCACCTGGACGGGAAGAAACCTGCGCATACCAGCGGGCAAGCGAGTTTTGGCTGTCCACGGGTTCAACCTTCACCCATTTGAAGAAATCGACGGAAACCAGGGCGGTGATGTCCGCAATGGTAAACCGGTCACCGGCGAGAAACTCACTTTCGCTGAAACGATGCTCCAGCTCTTCGAGGAAATGTGCTGCCCGCTTGCGTCCGCGTTCCGCCAGTTCGGGTATCTGCTCGTAATCGACCGGACCGGTCAATGCCCTGCCCTGCATGCCCTTGGCGTGATTGCGCAGTGCCTCAGCACCCGCTGCCAGACCGTCCCACTCGGCCATCCGGTTCCAACCGGCGATAACAGCTTTTTCCTTCGGGTCACGCCCCATCAGATTGTTTTGTTCGTAAGTTTCGTCCAGGTAAAGGCAGATGGAATTGGAATCGAGCAATACGGTTCCGTCATCCAGCTCGAGCACCGGCACGGTGCCATGCGGGTTGATGGCGAGAAAACCTTCGGTCAGCTGTTCACGTGAGCGCAGATCAACCTGCACAACAGGAATGTCGAGCCCCTTTTCGGCAATAAAAATGCGAACGCGCCGTGGGCTGGGAGCCGTCGCACAGTCATAGAATTTCATGTGTGTATCCTCGCTCGCATGGCTCCGGTCAGGAGCCATCGTCCGGTTCGGGCTCGGGTTTGGGTTCCGGCAGGTCGATCAGATCGGACAGCCGTTTCTGAAAATGGGACACCTTGAAAGTGAGGACCTTGTAGGCCCACCCCGCCGTCTTCTGATTGATCTTGTCCACTGCCTCCTTGGCGCTTTGCGGACCTTCAGCGGAAACCGTAACCCAGTGATCTTCGCCCTCGGAAGCGACGATCTTCACGGTAATTTTCAGACCGTCCTTTGCAATGATTGTAGCAACCACTGGATCGGCAACCGCCTTGATCTGCGCGATCTTATTGACGTCCCAGAGCTCCAACTGGGCGATGGCAGTGGCCATAAATGCCAGATCGGCGTCCTGCTTGAGGGTTGCCCCTTCCGGCAGATCAAGCAGCCCGAAGGCGGAAACGTCCCCCTCGCCTTCTCCGCGAACAATTCGAACTTCCTCGTTGCCGGGATGAACGATCCTGATTTCCGCGACGTCTTCCTTCGGGATTTCGAAGATGGACTTCTGTGCCCACCCGCGCACATCCGGCGGAGCGTCGATGTCGCCGGACACCAGCCAGGTTTGCGGATTGCCGGGCTTGCGAACATAAGTGCCGT
>JAJFHM010000040.1 GCA_021775625.1 Hyphomicrobiales bacterium
GGCGCTGTTCCGGATCGGCGGACCGGAGCGCAAAAGCCCGACGCGCTCGTTCAGGCTGGCCTCTGGCGATGCGCTGGTGCTGGCCGGGCCCGCAAGGCTGTTCTATCACGGCATCGACCGCATCATGCCCGGCACCTCGACGCTCATTCCAGGCGACGGACGCATCAATCTGACCCTGCGGCGCGTGACAAAAGTTTCCTAGATCGCTTCTGCGTGGCACACGGTCTCGATCCGGTTGCCGTCCGGATCGAGCAGAAAGGCGGCATAATAGCTGTCGTGATAGTGCGGACGCAGACCCGGCGCTCCGTCGTCTTTGCCGCCCGCATCGCGCCCTGCTTGCCAGAATGCCTCGACCGCACCACGGTTCCGTACCCGGAAGGCCCAGTGACGTTTGCCGGATGCGGAGCCGCCGGCGTCTTCGAGCACCGAAAGATAGGTCCGCGCTGGGTGTGCCCCATCCGCCCGCAGGCCGTAACCGAGCCATGTGTCTGTAGCGCCAACCTTCGGGTGACCCAATGCCGCCATGATGGCGTCATAAAATGCTTCCGACCGCGCAATCGAAACAACACAGATCGAGACGTGATCAAACATTTGCGAAAATTCAGGCGCTTACAGCATCGACGGCAGCACGCGGTCCGGCGGCGTGTGGCCGTCGACAAAGGTCTTGATATTGATGATGACCTTTTCACCCATGTCGATGCGGCCCTCGATGGTTGCCGAGCACATATGTGGCAGCAGAACCACACGGCCGCTTTGAATGAGCTTTGGGTTGACCGCAGGTTCATGTTCCAGCACGTCGAGACCGGCACCGGCGATCTCTCCGGCTTCCAGCATGCGCGCCAGGGCGTTCTCATCGATCACCTCGCCGCGCGCCGTATTGACGACAAAGGCCTCCGGCCGCAGGAGTTTCAGCCGCCGTGCCGAAAGAAGATGATAGGTTCCCGGCGTGTGCGGGCAGTTGACAGAAATGATGTCCATGCGGGCCAGCATCTGGTCGAGGCTTTCCCAGTAGGTCGCCTCCAGTTCGCTTTCAATGCGGTCCGAAAGCTTGCGGCGGTTGTGGTAGTGGATCTGCAGGCCAAAGGCGCGTGCGCGGCGCGCCACCGCCTGGCCAATGCGCCCCATGCCGATGATCCCGAGCCGTTTGCCGAAAATCCGGTGCCCCAGCATCCAGGTCGGCGACCAGCCTTTCCAGCGCTCGGTATCGGAGATGACTTGCGCCCCTTCGATCAGGCGCCGCGGAACGGCAAGGATCAGGGCCATGGTCATGTCGGCGGTGTCTTCGGTCAGCACACCGGGCGTGTTGGTCACGGTGATGCCTCTGTTGCGCGCTGTTTCAACATCGATGTTGTCGACGCCGGTTCCGAAATTGGCGATGAGCTTAAGCCGTTCGCCGGCCTGGCCGATAACACTCGCATCGATCTTGTCGGTTACCGTCGGCACCAGAACGTCCGCGGTTCTGACCGCTTCGACCAACTCAGCCTGGGTCATCGGCCTGTCGTCGACGTTGAGCTTCGTGTCGAACAACTCGCACATGCGTGTCTCGATGATGTCCGGCAGTTTCCGGGTGATGATGACCTGCGTCTTGTTCGGCATATACGGTCTCCAGGGGCCGGTGTTTAGAGCTCTTTAACTTATAACCCCGACACTCTTTATGTGCGGCGGCGCAAGGTGTAAGCTCTTGACACATTCTCTAGCAAAAGGCTCAGAGGAAAACAAAGAGACTTCGCGGATAAACGGAAATTTCTTCGTGCAGTCCTGTAAGACAATCTGGTGGTAGTTGAGGCCGCTTGTCGGGAATGTGATTGAATGGTGCTCACTCGGGTAAAGCTTCTGGCCTTTGCGGTTGCAGGTCTGCTGGCTGCGGGAGCAGTGGTGGCGGCAGGTCTTGTTCTCACCCGTCAAAGCGCGACCGCGAGCGGCGACGAGACCGCCAGCATATCAACGACCAAGACAGATAAACAGGCTGGTCCCAGCGGATTGCCGGTTCCCCGCTATGTCAGTTTGAAGACCGACCGGGTCAACGTGCGGCGCGGGCCAAGCACCGAACACCAGGTCATCTGGGTGTTCGCGCGCCAGGGCTTGCCGGTCGAGATCATCGCCGAGTCGGATCTGTGGCGGCGGATCCGTGACAGTGATGGCGAAGAAGGCTGGGTCTATCACAGCTTGCTGGCCGGCCGGCGTACCGGTTTGGTGGCGCCGTGGCGCAAAGGCGAGAGCATCAAACTCCGCGCAACACCTGACACTTCGGCCCGTTCGGTCGCCGTGTTGCAATCAGGCGTTATTGGAGAAGTTCAGCGGTGCACCGGCAAATGGTGCGAATTTTCCGTAAAGAGCTATAACGGATGGTTGCAGCAGGAAATGGTCTGGGGCGTCTATCCGGGCGAAAAAATCGAGTAGCGTGGTCGCCGGCCTAATTCCGTGAACTGCTCGACAGCCGCACAATCACATCGATACCGGCGATCGTGGTGCCGTCCGGCGCCTGCGGCAGCCCTTCGACCCGAAGCTCGTTCGGCGGAATGTCCACGAGCTTGCCCTGATCTTCCAGATAGAAGTGATAGTGATTGCTGGTGTTGGTGTCGAAATACGTCCGCGTGCCGTCTATGGCGACCACGCGCAGCAGCCCTGCCATTGTGAACTGGTTGAGTGTATTGTAGACGGTTGCCAGAGAGACCGAAAAGCGCACGGCCACCGCCTCCTCATGCAGGCCTTCAGCGGTCACGTGCCGATCTCCGTTCTTGAACAGAAGATCCGCAAGTGCCACCCGCTGCCGCGTCGGCCGCAATCCTGCACCACGTAGTTTTTCAGCGATGGGTGTCTGGTCCAACTCGGACATCGTTTGTATCCACTCGAATTTGGTTTTGGCAATGCGCATGGGCGCGCACTCTGTAGCGAATATACGGTTTCTGCGAACCCTTCGCAATTGGAAATTCTCCAGGGCCAGTCGCTTTCACTGGCGGACAATATGACCGCACCAGAGGCTTCCAGCGTCTGCTGCGGTATGGTAGGAAGCGAGGTGATCTGGTGCGATTGCGCGACCATCCGTCTTTCGGTCCGGGCTGCATCGCCCCGAATGTGCGGAAGCTAAAGTGAACGAAAGCGGATATGGCGGAACAAAAATCCAGTTTTACCTATGAGGATCTGATCGCCTGTGCACGCGGCGAAATGTTTGGTCCCGGCAACGCGCAGCTGCCACTGCCGCCGATGCTTATGATGGACCGGGTGTCGAGCATAAGCTCCGATGGCGGCCCGCATGGGAAAGGTCAGATCATCGGAGAGTTGGACATCAAGGAAGATCTCTGGTTTTTCCCCTGCCACTTTCACGGCGATCCGGTGATGCCGGGCTGCCTCGGGCTCGATGCCTTGTGGCAGATGCTTGGGTTTTTCCTCGCCTGGCTGGGCAACCCCGGAAAGGGTCGCGCTTTGAGCGTCGGCGAAGTAAAGTTCACCGGCATGGTGTTGCCGTCGGTGAGTGAGGTGAAGTACTACGTGAATTTGAAACGGGTTATTCAGCGTAAGCTGGTGCTCGGAATTGCGGATGGTGAATTGCAGGCAGACGGGAAGACCATATTTACCGCGCATGATCTTCGTGTGGGCCTGTTCACCAATGAAACAACCTGATCCGTCACGGACTTGGGAAGGATGCGGTCCAAATGAAACGTGTCGTCGTCACCGGAATGGGTATTGTCTCCTCGATTGGAAACAACACGCAGGAAGTGCTCGCCTCGCTGCGCGAGGCAAAGCCCGGCATCAAAAAGGCTGTGGCTTATGAAGAGTTCGGTTTCCGCTGTCAGGTACATGGTGCGCCAACCATAGATCTCGATACCGCCATTGATCGGCGGGTGCGGCGCTTCATGGGCGACGGTGCGGCCTGGAACTACATCGCCATGGAGCAGGCCATTCAGGACTCCGGCCTCGAGCAGGACGACGTGCAGAACCCGCGCACCGGAATCATCATGGGCTCAGGCGGCCCGTCCACCCACACCATCGTGCGCTCCGCCGACATTACACGTGAAAAAGGTCCCAAGCGGGTCGGACCGTTTGCCGTTCCCGCCTGCATGTCGAGCACCAACTCGGCGACCCTTGCGGTGCCGTTCGGTATTAAGGGCGTGAATTATTCCATTTCTTCCGCCTGCGCCACGTCCAACCATTGCATCGGCAATGCGGCGGAAACCATTCAACTCGGCAAGCAGGACATTGTTTTCGCCGGTGGCGGCGAGGAACTCGACTGGACCCTGTCGGTTCTCTT
>JAJFHM010000005.1 GCA_021775625.1 Hyphomicrobiales bacterium
GAAAGAAGGCGTCACCGCGACAGACCTGGTGCTCACCGTTGTAGAGATGTTGCGGGCCAAGGGCGTGGTCGGCAAGTTCGTGGAATTCTTCGGCGCCGGCCTCAATCATCTGTCGCTGGAAGACCAGGCGACGATCGCCAATATGGCGCCGGAATATGGTGCTACCTGCGGGTTTTTCCCGGTCGACAACGACACGTTGCGCTATCTCGATGCCACCGGCCGCAGTGCGGCACAACTGGCGCTGGTCGAAAAATACACCAAGGCGCAGGGCATGTACCGCACCAGTGCGACGCCGGATCCGGTGTTCACCTCGACCCTGGCACTTGATCTTGCCGACGTGGTGCCGAGTATCGCAGGCCCGAAACGGCCGCAGGACCGGGTGAACCTGGCGAATGCGGCGCCCGCCTTCGCGGATGCCATGAAGACCGAGTTCAAGAAGGCAAAGACTATTTCCGAGCGTTACAAAGTGTCCGGCGCCAACCACGACCTCGGCCATGGCGACGTGGTGATCGCGGCCATTACGTCGTGCACCAACACGTCCAATCCCTCCGTCATGATCGGCGCCGGTCTGTTGGCGCGCAATGCGGCGGCCAAGGGCCTGCAGGTCAAACCCTGGGTCAAGACATCGCTTGCGCCGGGCAGTCAGGTGGTTACGGATTATCTCAAACGCGCCGGCCTGCAGAAGGACCTGAACAAGCTTGGCTTCGATCTGGTGGGCTATGGCTGCACCACCTGTATCGGCAATTCAGGGCCGCTGCCGGAGCCGATTTCGAAAGCCATCACCGATAACGACCTGGTTGCCTGTTCGGTGCTTTCAGGCAACCGCAACTTCGAAGGCCGGATCAGCCCTGACATCCGGGCGAACTATCTGGCGTCACCCCCGCTGGTCGTGGCCTATGCCCTGGCCGGCAACCTGCAGGTCGATCTGATGAACGATCCGCTCGGCTATGACAGGAAAAATCAGCCGGTCTATCTGCGCGACATATGGCCAAGCTCAAAGGAGATCGCGGAACTGGTGCGCAGTTCGGTCACCAGGAAGATGTTCCGCGAGCGTTACTCGGACGTCTTCAAGGGCGATGCTGCCTGGCGCAAGATCAAGGTTGAAGGCGGACTCACCTATGGCTGGAGCAAAGCGTCAACTTATGTTCAGCACCCGCCCTATTTCGAAGACATGAAAACCGAACCTGCGCCGGTGAAGAATATCGAAAGCGCCCGGGTCCTTGGCCTGTTCGGCGATTCGATCACCACCGACCATATTTCCCCTGCCGGCTCGATCGCCGGCGATGGCCCGGCGGGTGCTTATCTCACGGGCCGCAAGGTCAAGCGGATCGACTTCAACTCCTACGGTTCGCGGCGCGGCAATCACGAAGTGATGATGCGCGGCACCTTCGCCAATATCCGCATCAAGAACCAGATGGTTCCAGGCGTCGAGGGCGGCGTCACCGTGCATCACCCGTCAGGCAAGCAGATGTCAATCTACGATGCCGCCATGCAATACCAAAAAGACGGTGTGCCTCTGGTGGTTCTCGGCGGTGCGGAATATGGAACCGGCTCAAGCCGCGACTGGGCCGCCAAGGGCACCATCCTGCTCGGCGTGCGCGCGGTGGTGGCCGGATCGTTCGAGCGCATCCACCGCTCCAACCTGATCGGCATGGGCGTGCTGCCCCTGGTCTTCGCGGAGGGCGAAAGCTGGCAGAGTCTCGGTCTCAAGGGCGATGAGCTTGTCACCATCACCGGCCTCGAAGGCAAGATGAAGCCGCGCATGAAGGTCGATGCGGAGTTCAAGTTCGCCAACGGCAAGACCAGGAAGACCAAGCTCCTGTGCCGCATCGATACGGCAGACGAGCTGGACTATTACCGCAACGGCGGCATCCTGCACTACGTGCTGCGCAAACTGGCGGCGTAGTCAGTCGGCGCCGTCCCTTTCCCGGTCGAATATGTCCTTGAAGATGGGGCGGTTTTTCCACGGTGCGTCGGGAACGGCCACGCCCTCGCGCGGGGCGTATTCGGAACCCGCCGTCATCTCCATGGTCGGGATATAGCGCGGGCAATTGGGGAAGATGTGGTCGACTTCGACCCGGATGAGACGCTTTGCGCCGGGCAGGTTGGCGATGACCTCGGGCGTTTCGTCGACCATGGCGCGCCCGTTGATGCGCAGACGCGCCGCATAGCCGTCATAGAGATGCCCGGTAAAACTGAGAAACAAGAGGCCAACACGAGCGCTTCGGCTGATATTGCCGAGACTGCGGTACATGCGGTTGCCGTCGTAATCGGGCCATTCGAGAGTGGACGGGCCGGTCACCCTGACAAAGCCCGGATGACCGCCCTTAAAAGAGCAGTCGACGGTTTCATCATCCGCAGTGGCCAGGAAGAAAAACGCGGACGCCTCGATCAAGGTTCGGTCGACCTCCTCGAACTGACTATGCACACGATGCTCGGCAAGCCGGTCGGCGACCTCGCGGCCTTCGTAACGGTCCTGCAGCATTCGCATTCCGTCATGAAAAAAATCCATAGCTCACCTTTTCTCCAGTTGCGCCGCACGCGCGTGGATAGCGCATGCGTACTCTCACATGTGAGCGTTGCGTCCATCAATAGGGAGGCGCCGGCTTTTGTTCCAGAAAGCAGGCCGCGCTCACCGCTTGTCGATGGGCTCGACTGCGGGGGATTTTCCCCGGATTGAACTGACGGTCAAAGGCAGTGCCGTTGCCACAAGAATGATGCTCGTTGCGGTGAGGGAAAGAGAAAACCCTGCGGTCAGTTCAAAAGTCATGCTGGCAAACAGCGGCCCGATCATTTGGCCGCTCGCAAAAGCTGCCGTCATGACCGCGATATGGCGCATCACGTCGTCTGCGGGTGCGGTCCGGTGCGCTTCCTGCATGCCCGCCATGGTGATGATCACGAAGGTTCCACCGACACAGATGCCGGCGATGATGATCATGACGATGTGCGGCAGGATGATCGGCAGGACCAGACCGACCGCCATGACGATCTGACTGGTGACCCATATTTGCCGGTTGGAGTAACGCCGCTGAAGCCGTGCCGCAAGCAGGGTTGACAGAAATGCCGCGGCACCAAATGCCGGCCATGACCAGCCGAAAACCAATGGTGACTGGACAATGTCGCGTGCCATGACGGGCAGGTAGGTTGCGGGAATGATGTAGCCGACGCCGACTGCCCCATAGGCGATAACGAGGCGCCAGCTGAGTGGGCTGCGTTGCGATTTCGGGCGTTTGTTTGCGATGCGCACATCGGTGATTTCAGGTCCCACGTTCATGCAGACGCAGAAAACTGCCGCAAGCGTTAGCACACCGAACAACTGCCAGCTCAGCGCGCTGCCGATGCCGCCTGCCATGATCGCCAGAGTGGCCAGCCCGGCAACCGCAATTCCTAAACCAACGCCTGAGAAAACCCAACCCTGCATGGACGCGTTTCCGGTTCCGGCCAGATGTTTGATGTAGAAATTGCTGACCAGCACCAGTGTAAAGGCACTGCAGACGCCAGACAGCCAGCGCAGTAACAGCCAAATGGCAAGGCTGTCCGTTAGACCCATGCCCAAAGTGCAAACACCAATGGCGATGAGCGAAATCCGCAGGACTGATCTGGGCGAACCGGGCAGCCTGGCGGCGAACACCGCGCCGAGCCAATAGCCGAGAAAATGTACGGAGGCGAGTGCGCCGCCGCCCGTCACACCGATCAATCCGTCATCCTGCATGAGAGGCAACAGCGGAGTAAAGGCGAAGCGGCCGATGCCCATGGCTATGGCCAGAGCGCCCAGGCCCACAAGGGTAATACGAAGTGTTGAAACGTGCTGAGGCATGGCGCTCAAGGAGCCCTTGTGTCACATCACTTGCGTGGACTCTAGCGCTCGCGGTATATTCAAAAAAGTGAATTTATAAGATGTTATGCTTCTCTTTTGGAGATGTCTATGCAGAGCCTGAATCTTCAAGCCCTGGAGATTTTTCGAGCCGTTGCAGTTGAAGGCAGTGTTTCGAAAGCTGCAAAAAAGCTGAACCGGGTACAATCCAATGTCTCCACCCGGATCAAACAGCTGGAGCAGCACCTGGAGAAAACCCTGTTCCTGCGGCGCAGCAAGGGTCTTACGTTGACGTCAGATGGAGAGCTCCTGTTGACCTATGCCGAGCGGTTCCTGCAATTGTCCCGGGAGGCGTCGGACGCCCTTCAGGCTGGCCGGCCGAGTGGCCTGTTTCGCATCGGTACCATGGAGAGCACCGCCGCCGCGCGGCTGCCCGAAGTTCTCTCGCGTTATCATGCGCTCTATCCGGACGTCCAGATCGAGTTGCAGACCGACACCGCCGGGGGCTTGTTGGAGCGGTTGCTGAATTACGATATCGAGGTTGCGTTTATCGCCGAACCCGTGACGTTCGATCGGGTCAGCACACAGCGGGTGTTCGAAGAACGGCTGGTCCTGGTGGCTCCAAAGTCCTTTCCGCCATTGCAGAACACGGACGAAATCAGCGGCCGGACAGTGATCGCGTTCGAAGCGGGCTGTGCCTATCGGCGCTATCTTCAACAATGGCTCCTCGAGGCCGGGATTGTGCCTGGGAGCATCATGGCGGTGGGTTCATATCTGGCAATGATGGCCTGCGTCTCCGCTGGAACGGGATATGCCGTGATCCCGCAATCGGTGCTCGATATGGTGTCGACACAAGGAGAGTTTCAACGGTTCGCCCTGCCCGACAATGTCTCCCGCATCGCGACATTGCTGGCGTGGCGTTCGGACTATGCATCGGCAAAGCTGGATGTGCTGAAGGATCTTTTGCCGGCGCCCTAACGGGTTGCGGACTTGGCTCAATGCGCCACCTGTCACCCGGATCCCGCACAGGTGATCGTTGGTGCGTTAACAAATCACCGGCTTGTTACTCGCAAGTTACAGTCAAAGCCATTAGTGTCGCCAGCGTCATGAGGCACGGTCATTCATATATCCGGCGGTTTTGCCGTCGCATCGCCGGTTCGGCGGCAGCGCTTTTTGTTGCAGCGGGCGTGTTGTTTGCCACACCGGTCTGGGCGGGCGGACCCAAGACGGTTGTCGAACTGTTTACCAGTCAGGGATGCTCGTCCTGCCCGCCGGCGGACGCATTTCTCGGTGAACTGGCGCAGCGTGACGATGTTATCGCCCTCACGCTGGCGGTGGATTATTGGGATTATCTCGGCTGGAAGGACACATTCGGCTCCAAGGCGCATTCGAACCGGCAGAGAGATTATGCAAAGCGGCGAGGTGACCGCCAGGTTTACACACCGCAAATGGTCGTCAACGGCAAAGACCATGCGGTCGGCAGCCGGCGCAGCGCGGTTGAGCGTGTGATCGCCACAGAGAAAGCGGCATCGGCGCGGACCTGGGTGCCGGTATCGCTTAAGTCCGACAAGAAATCCATCATGGTGACGACTGCTGCATACACAGGCACCGGCGAAGCGCCTGACGCCACGATCTGGCTGCTGCTCTCCACCCGCAAGGAAACCGTCGAGATCAAGCGCGGAGAGAACCGCGGACAAAAGATCAGTTATCACAATGTGGTGCGCCAGATGGTGCCGATCGGAAGCTGGCACGGCAAGGCCGTTGAAGTCGAGCTGCCGAAGTCCGATCTGATGGAAGGTTATGACGGGTGCACCGCCATACTGCAGGTCAATGGCGCTGGCGAAATACTCGGTGCCGCGCATTTTACCGACCCGTCGATCGAGCACAACTGACCTTAAGTAAATTTGCTCAGCAGGCTCAGCTCTTTCTCCCTTGCCTTCTCTTTCTCCCTTGCCTTCTCTTTCTTCCTTGTCTTCGTCCGGCTTGACCGGACGACCCGGTAATCCCACGCACTGTTTGATCGCGCCGGTGTATCTGGTACCGCCAGGGCGTTGCGTGCTGGATCCTCCGGTCCAGCCGGAGGAAGACGGCGTGGAAAGTTGCCGTCACTTCGGGGAGAAACATGGAGCACTCTGGTGCCCGAGCTCCAGTTACGATGCCGTAGAGGTCATCCTGCGGGTCATGAAGCGCGACATGCGCGCAGCAAAGGCTGCGGGGTCGGCAACCGGTTCGCCCTCCAGGATATAGGCCTGATCCAGCAGCAGGCGGGCGGCGTCTTCGAGGTCGCTGGTTGCACCGTCCGCCTTGGCCGATTGTGCCAGGGCTTTGATCATTTCATGCCGTGGATTGATTTCCAGCACCGGCGCCTGCTTGGGCATGCCTTCGGGATTGTGCTGGGCCAGGATCTTTTCCAGATTGCGGTCCATGGCGCCGGCTTCCGCCACCAGGCAGGCGGCGCTGTCGGTCAGCCGATCGGATCTGCGGACATCGGTGACATCGTCGCCCAGGGTCTGCTTGATGAGGGCAATCAGGGTGCCGAATTCAGACGCGTCGGCTTCCGGCTCGGCGTCTTCCGTCGTCTCGTCGCTGGCAATGGTGTCGAGGTCGGCGGCGCCCTGGGTGATTGACTTGAACGGTTTGCCATCGAACCCCAGCGCCGAGGTGATCCAGAAATTGTCGACCGGATCGCTCAGAACCAGCACCTCGATGGCTTTGGCGCGAAAGCCTTCAAGTTGCGGGCTGGCGAGCGCCTTGGTCTGGTCTTCGCCGGTGACGTAATAGATTGCCGTCTGGTTTTCCTTCATGTCGGCGACATAGGCCTTGAGGCTGCGCTGGGCGCCATCCGATGTCGACGTGCGGAAGCGCGCGAGGCTGAGCAACTGGTCGCGGCGCTCCATGTCTTCATAGAGCCCTTCTTTCAGCACCGAGCCGAATTCATCCCAGATTTTCTCATAGGTGCCGGGGGCTTTGTCGGCGGTTTTCTCCAGCTCGCTCAATATCCGGTTGGTGACGGCCTTGCGGATGGAAGCGACAATAGGATTGTTCTGGAGCATTTCGCGCGAGATGTTGAGCGGCATGTCTTCTGAATCGATGACCCCGCGGACGAAGCGCAGATAACCCGGCAACATCTCCGCATCCTCGGAGATGAAGACCTTGCGGACATAAAGCTTGAGCTTCGCCTTGCGGTCGGGATCGAACAGGTTGAACGGTTTTTGCGTCGGCACGAAGACCAGGACGGTATATTCATGGCGCCCTTCGGCCTTGTAGTGCAGGGTCAGCGCGGGCTCGTCGAACATGCCGCCGACATGGCCGTAGAATTCCTTGTACTGGTCTTCCGAGATTTCCGACTTGGGCCTGGTCCACAGCGCACTGGCGGCATTGAGTTGGCGTGGTTCCTGATCGTCCTCCGCGCCGGTCACGGTGAGGGTGATCGGGAACGAGATGTGATCGGAATAGGTCTTGATGATGGTCTCGATGCGGCTCGCCTCGAGATACTCCTCCGCATCGTCGCGCAGCTTCAAGATTATGGTTGTGCCGCGGGCATGGGCTGCTGCATCCTTGGCCCCGACCGGTGCCAGGTTGAACTGGCCGGACCCATCGGAATCCCATTTCCAGACTTCATCGGATCCAGCCTTGCGGGACACGACCTCAACTTCGCCCGCCACCATGAAGGCGGAATAGAAGCCAACGCCGAACTGGCCGATCTGTTGAACATCGGTATCCTTCTCGCTCAACTGTTTGACGAAGGCTTCGGTGCCCGAGCGTGCGATGGTGCCGAGATTGCCCACCAGTTCATCATGATCCATGCCGATGCCGTTGTCGGCAATGGTGAGTTCCTTGGCGCCGGCGTTTGCGGTGATGGTGATCTTGAGGTCGGGATCTTCGGCAAGGAGATCCGACTGGGTGATCGCGGCGTAACGCAGCTTGTCGCAGGCATCCGCCGCGTTGGAAATAAGCTCGCGCAGAAACACCTCGGTTTCGGAATAGACCGAATGCACCATGAGGTGCAGAAGTTTGGACACTTCCGCCTGGAATTCGTGGGATTCCGCCTTGGCGGTCTTTTTCTTTGCCATAACACCTGATCCAATCGCCCGAAATTTGCGAGGCAGGTATCGTTCAGATGGCGGCCAAAATCAAGGACGGTCTCACTCCGGAGTACCGTGTGAAGGCTGTTCGACCCGAATGTTGCGGGATTTTACGTTCTGGTTGGCTGAGGGGAGGGCCAGATCAACGCAGAAATTCAGCACCTGCTTGACCTTGCTGCGGTAGTCCATATCCCAAACGCAGCGTTCAATGTCGATCGTATCGCGCACCATTTCGACCTCATGCTTTGCGGCGCGGCCGTGCACACGGCCGCGCCGTTACAAGGACAGAAACACGTTTACGCAACTAACAAGGGGAAAAAGTTGGCCCGACTCGCAAAAGTTGGAAGACTCGGGGGGCTGGGGGGCTGAGATTTCCGACGCCTCCACACGAGTCGGGCCCTAGAGGCAACATCGACAATATCGATTTTCAATTTGTCT
>JAJFHM010000041.1 GCA_021775625.1 Hyphomicrobiales bacterium
TCGCTTAAGCGGATGCCCGTCGTCGTCGTGTGCGTTGATAAGAGTGGGTAACAGAGAAGGTTTCAATATGAAAACAAAGATAGCTTCATTGGTACTTGGCGCTGTGGTCGGAGTTTCCGCTACAGCAGCTTTTGCAGGCGAAACGCTTGATGCCGTAAAGGCACGTGGCGAACTCATCTGCGGCGTCTCAACCGGCGTTGCCGGTTTTGCGGCTCCGGACAACGACGGCAACTGGGCCGGCGTGGACATCGACGTCTGCAAGGCCGTTGCAGCAGCCGTTCTGGGCGATGCAACGAAAGTCAAATACGTACCAACCACGTCGAAAGAGCGCTTCACCGCGCTGCAGTCCGGCGAAATCGACATGCTGTCGCGTGTCACCACCTGGACGTTCTCTCGTGACGTTGGCCTCGGCTTTGAATTCGTTGGCGTCAACTACTACGACGGTCAGGGCTTCATGGTTCCGAAAAGCCTCGGTGTTACCGGTGCTCTGCAGCTCGACGGCGCCACCGTCTGTGTGCAGACCGGTACGACAACCGAGCTCAACCTGGCTGACTACTTCCGGTCAAACAACATGACCTACAAGTCTGTGAACGTCGAGACCGCCGATGAGTCTCGTGACAACTACCTGAGCGGTGCTTGTGACGTGTACACCACGGACAGTTCGGCACTGGCTGCTGCGCGCAGCACGTTTGACGACCCCTCAAAGCACCAGATCCTGCCTGAGATCATTTCGAAAGAGCCGCTTGGACCGCTCGTTCGTCATGGCGACGCACAGTGGGGCGACATCGTGCGCTGGTCCTTCAACGCAATGGTTATTGCGGAAGAAAAAGGCGTAACGAAAGCCAACGTGGACGAGATGAAGGGTTCGAACGATCCTGAAATCAAGCGTCTGCTCGGCACCGATGGTGACATGGGCAAGCAGCTTGGCCTGGGCGCCGATTGGGCCTACAACGTCATCAAGCAGGTCGGTAACTATGGCGAATCTTTTGAGGCGCATATTGGCGTGAAAACGTCGATTGGCCTGGAGCGTGGTCTGAACCAGCTGTGGACCAAAGGTGGCATCCTTTACTCGCCGCCTATGCGTTAAGCTTTAGAACATTGTGTGGGGTGGATCTCACCTTTGGTGATCCACCCCACATTACCGCTGGCCAAAGACAACAACAACCAGCACAATAGTTTCATAAAGAAAACCTAACTGCGGGGGGAGTGGAAACACATGAGTGTTTCAGCCAGCAGCGAATCTTCAGCCGGCTCCTGGATCTATGATCCAAAAGTCCGGTCCATATTTTCTCAGGTTGTGGTGATAGGTCTCTTCGTGACCTTGATGTACTTCATCGTTCACAACACCGCAGTCAATCTCGAAAAAGCAGGCATCGCCTCCGGTTTTGATTTCTTGTGGACGCCCGCAAGATACGATGTCACCGCAGGGTTCATGCCGGTCAAGGCCACGGAAACCCATTGGGACGCCTTCATGGCCGGCCTCCTCAACACATTTATTGTGGCGGTTTTCGGATGTCTGTTCGCAACCATCCTTGGCGTCCTGCTCGGTGTGTTGCGTCTGTCAAAGAACTGGCTGATCAACAAGCTCGCCGCGGTCTATGTGGAAACCATCCGCAACGTCCCGGTATTGCTGCAGATCCTGTTCTGGTACGGCATTTTCATTTTGATGCCGCGGCCAAAACAGTCGATAGAATTTTTCGATGCGTTTTTCCTGAACAACAGGGGTTTGCTTGGTCCCAAGACATTCTTCGGCGATACACCTGTGCTTCCGCAAGCGAAGCTGGATGCGATGATCGCGGAGATGGGGGAGGTCAAGTACAACGCTCTCATAGAACAGTTCGGTCAGGACGGCGCTATCGCCCAAATAGCGGAATCCGTAAGACCGGTTTTTGGCACCGGTTCATGGATACCTGTGGTTGCCTTCATCGCTGCCGTGGTTGGTGTGCTGATTTACCGGCGCTGGACGATCAAGGTACAAGAAGCAACCGGCGAACAATATCCTGTGTTCTGGGTGGGAGTTGCGGCCATCATCGGATTGCCGGTGATTTTTATTCTAATCACAGGCACCACGGTCGAACTGCAATATCCGGTGCTGAAAGGCTTCAATTTTGTCGGTGGTTCTTCCATCGGTGGCGGTTTTCTTGCGCTGTGGTTCGCCCTCAGCCTCTACACCGCATCCTTCATTGGTGAAATTGTGCGGGCTGGTATCCTGGCTGTGAGCCACGGCCAAAGTGAAGCCGCATTTGCGCTGGGCGTACGCCCCGGTCATACCATGCGGTTGGTGGTCCTGCCGCAGGCGCTTCGGGTTATCGTCCCGCCGCTTACGAGCCAGTATCTGAATTTGACCAAGAACTCATCGCTGGCGCTTGTTGTCGGCTATCCGGACGTGGTTGGTACGATCGGCGGCATTACCCTCAATCAGACCGGGCAGGCGGTGGAATGCATTGTCATCACCATGGCGGTCTACCTGACGTTCAGCCTGCTGATCTCGACATTCATGAATTGGTACAACTCGCGCATCGCGCTGGTGGAGCGGTAATATGTCAGACACAACCAAGAGCTTTGAAGGTTGGATTGCGCCGCGGCAGCCGCCGTCCGGTACGGTTGGTGCAGTGGGCTGGATGCGTGAGAACCTGTTCTCATCCATAGGCAACAGCATCATGACGATCATCGGCCTGGCGCTCATCGTGTACACGGTGCCGGGCATCATTGACTGGGCATTTCTCAGTGCTGATTATACCGGTGAGTCCCGCAAGGACTGCACGTCCGATGGCGCCTGCTGGGCGCTCGTGGCGGTGCGCTGGAAGCAACTGTTTTACGGCTTTTATTCCACCTCACCTGGTGGTGGAAGCCTGTGGCGCCCCAATCTGGCGTTTATCGGTTTGCTGATCGCCGTTGTCCCGCTGCTGTTCGACAACGTGCCGTACCGCCGCTATCTGCTGCTGTTCTCACTGGTCTATCCGGTGTTGGCATGGTGGCTTCTGAGTGGTGGTTTCTTTGGTCTGGATGAAGTCTCCACCCACAAGTGGGGCGGCCTTCTGCTGACCATGGTGATCGGTGTTGTCGGTATTGCGCTGTCGCTGCCGATCGGTATCGTCCTGGCGCTTGGCCGCCGGTCCGACATGCCGGCCATCCGTATGCTGTGCGTGATCTTTATTGAGTTCATCCGTGGCGTTCCGCTGATCACCTTGTTGTTCATGGCGAGCAACATGCTGCCGCTGTTCTTCCCTGAAGGCATTGATCTGGACAAGCTGGTCCGGGCACTGGTGGTGGTGGTGGCATTTTCCTCCGCGTACATGGCAGAGGTTGTCCGCGGCGGTTTGCAGGCGATTCCCAAAGGGCAGTACGAGGCCGCCGATGCAATGGGCCTGAGTTTCTGGAAGTCGATGTTCCTGATCATCCTGCCCCAGGCACTGAAAATCGTGATCCCGGGCATCGTTAACTCCTTTATCGGACTGTTCAAGGACACCACGCTGGTTCTGGTCATCGGGTTGTTTGACATTCTGGGTATGGCGAAAGCGGCGGTCACACATGCCGACTGGATCGGTCTGGCGCGCGAGGCCTACATCTTTGTCGGTGTGGTCTACTTCGTGTTTTGTTTTTCAATGTCCCGTTACTCCATCTGGCTCGAAGAGAAGCTGGATACGGGTCACAAGAGGTAAGAGGTTTGGCTCATGGCTAAAGCAGCAGCAAAGAAAGCGCCCTCGCGCGCCAAGAAAACCGGCAACGGTGCCGCCAAACCAGCGGCAAAGAAGCCGGATTTGTCGGCTTCCGAAGGGGTCGCCATTCAGTGCATTGGCATGAACAAGTGGTATGGCGACTTCCATGTCCTGCGGGACATCAATCTGACCGTCAACAAGGGCGAACGTATCGTCATTTGCGGGCCGTCAGGTTCGGGCAAGTCAACGCTTATCCGGTGCATGAACCGGCTTGAAGAGCATCAGGAAGGTCAGATCATTGTCGACAGCATCGAGCTGAGCAACGACATCAAGAAGATTGATGAAGTGCGGCGCGAAGTCGGCATGGTGTTTCAGCACTTCAACCTGTTTCCGCATTTGACGATCATGGAAAATTGCACCTTGGCCCCAATATGGGTGCGCAAGATGCCGAAGGCGGAAGCACAGGATGTTGCCATGAGCTTCCTGGAACGCGTCAAGATCCCGGAACAGGCCAATAAGTATCCCGGTCAGTTATCGGGCGGCCAGCAGCAACGCGTGGCCATCGCGCGCTCTTTGTGCATGAACCCGCGCATCATGTTGTTTGATGAGCCGACATCGGCGCTTGATCCGGAAATGATCAAGGAAGTGCTCGAAGTGATGGTCGATCTTGCGCAGACCGGTATGACCATGTTGTGCGTGACCCACGAAATGGGCTTCGCCAGACAAGTCGCCAACCGGGTGATCTTCATGGATGAAGGGCAGATCATCGAGCAGAACGAACCGGGCGAGTTCTTCGACAATCCGCAGAGCGACCGTACCAAGCTCTTTCTCAGCCAGATCCTGCACTAACAGTTCCGGCACAGACAATTTTATCAACCCGTCACCTGTAAAGGTGGCGGGTTTTTTGATGGGTGAAAGCGTCTATACGAACTCAGCGGTGGGTTTAACCACTTTCTGAAATGGGCGGAAGCCGCACTTTTGATAAAGTCCCAGAGCAGCCGGATGGTCCAGAGTGGACGTCTGCACATGCAATCTGTTCGGGCAGCGCGACCATATCCGGGCGATCGTCTCGGTCAGAAAGTGGCGTCCGAAACCGTGTCCTGTGGCTTCCGGGATCAAACCGAAGTGAACCAGTTCGACGTCGGGATAGTGGCGGTAACACATCTCGGCAAAACCAACCGGTGCACCGCTTGAGTAGAGCACGTCCACCTCGGTATCGGCGTGGTGAATGATGCGGCTGAGTTGGCGGTCGTCGAGGCGGGCCCTGTTGACCCACATGTAGTCCTGACCGATCACCTCATAGAGATAGCGGTAGAAATGGACCGGTATGTTTGCTGCTGGTGCAATATGAAGGTCACACGGTGCGGGTCGTGCCGGCAAGCGAGGAGCGCCGCCCATCTCCAGGAATGTCACGTTTACAGTATCTGTCTGCAACCGGTTCAAGGTTTCGAACCCGTGTTGACCGGCACGTCTTTGTCGGCTCCCCAGTCCGTCCATGAGCCATCATAGAGTGCATGATTTTTGGCGCCGATGATGGTCAATCCGAGCGACAGTACCGCTGCGGTTATGCCCGAGCCGCAGCTGGTTATTGCGGGGGACGAGACATCCAGGCCCGCCTGTGCAAACGCATTCCTGATGGCATCATCGTCAACAACAGTGCCATCGTCCTTCAGCAGTTGATCGAACGGCAGATTGAAACTTCCGGGAATATGGCCGGACCTCAGGCCTTCGCGGGGCTCAGGCGCTGTACCCTCGTATCGCGCCGCCGCTCTGGCATCGACGATCTGCGTGCTGCTTGAACCGGATGCGCTCAGCACATCGGCCTTGTCCTTGACCATCATTGTTTGCAGGCGTGCCGTAAAATGGCGTTCCTGCCGTGGTCTGGGAGACCCCGTCTCAAGGGGTCTTGCTTCAGCTTTCCACTTCGGCAGGCCACCATCGAGTATGGCGACGTCGTGGTGTCCCATAACCCTGAACATCCACCAGGCGCGTGCGGCGGAAAACAGCCCGACGCTGTCATAGGCAATGACCCGGTTGCCGTCACCGATACCCATCTTTCGCATGCGCGAGGCGAATTTTTCCGGGCTTGGGAGCATATGGGGCAGGGAACTTTCAGCATCGGAAAGCGCATCGATATCAAAGAATAAAGCTCCGGGAATGTGTTCTTCGAGAAATTCCTCGCCACCGTTCCGGCCTGCGGGTGGTAAATGCCAGGAGGCGTCGATGACAACGATGTCTGGAGCATCCAGATGCTCGCCAAGCCAGTCCGTCGATACAAGATTGTGTGTTCGGGTCTCCGCCATGACCTTCCTTTCGCCTGCGTAACGGTCTAACCGTCCGCGTCCTCCCAGATGTTATGCCGCCTGTGCCAATCCTCGATGGACTCTTCCGGATAGGCGTCGAACACCAGATCTCCTTCAGCGACATCCGGCTTGCTCCAGCTTGCCATAGAGCCCTGCATGATGTGCACCGTTTGGGGCGGTTTCGGCAGGGGGGTGTCCACAGAAGAGGCGAAAGGGTGAAGCAGTTCCCGCCAGCGCGGGTCCCAGACCCACAGTGCCGTCGCGCATTTCGAGCAAAAGTTGCGTTCAGCCTGGCTTGGTGTTCCGTCAACGGTTGCCCGGTAGATGCCGAGATGTTCGCGGCCTTCGATAGACAATGTCTCTGCGTTTGCGGACAGATTGATGGCATAGCCACCACCGCCTGACGTCTTGCGGCAGACCGAGCAGTAACATCGCATATAGGGGTAGGGGCCGCTGGACTGCACGGAATACTTCACCGCGCCGCAATGACATGACCCTTCCAGCAACACTCCGATGGCCTCCCCACAAACACCGCCGCGTTAAGCGGCAAAAGCGATCCTCACCCGTCGGTTCTGCCGACCCTTTTTCTCTATTTTCTGAACAATAACCGGTCCGATCTCTGCCGTCGAGGCAACATGCGTGCCGCCGCATGGCTGCAGATCGATCTGGCCGCCGCCAATTTCGACAAGCCGCACCCGGCCGGTGCCCATTGGCGGTTTCACTGCCATGGTGCGCACAAGGTCCGCTTGCGCCAATAACTCATCATCGGTGATCCAGCGATCGGTGACACCGTGGTCGCCCTCAATGATCCGGTTAAGTTCGTCGGATATCTGTTCCTTGTCGGCGAGGCTCGCATCTTCAATATCGAAGTCGAGACGCGACGTCTCCGCACCGATCGATCCGCCGGTGACGGGATACTGCAGGATGGAGCACAACAGATGCAGGCAGGTGTGCATGCGCATGTGCCTGTGGCGTTTGGTCCAGTCGAGCTTGCATAAGACCGTGGCTCCCGGTTTAGGCAGCGTCGAACCTTCGGCAGGAACATGTACAATCTGCGTGCGGTCATCCCCGTATACGGTTGTGGCGATCTCGAGCGTACCCAAGCCCTCGATTTCCAGTGATCCCGCATCACCGGGCTGTCCGCCGCTGGTGGCATAGAAGTTCGTGCGGTCGAGCACGATCCCGCCGCGGTCATTGACGTCCAGCACACGCGCTTCGCAGTCGCGCAAATAGGCATCGTCGAGAAAAACTTTGTCAGTCATTTGATCGGTTGTTCCAACTCAAGATTATTCCTCAACCGCTTCGAACACCTCAGGGACTTCCGTTGCGCCTTCCAGCCATTCTGGAACAGGCAGGCCTTTTTCCCTGAGGAAGTCGGGATTGAACATTTTGCTGTGATAGCGCGTGCCGTAGTCACACAAAACCGTAACGATTGTATGGCCGGGGCCCATGTCCTTCGCAAGCCGCACCGCGCCGGCAACATTGATGCCGCTGGAGCCGCCAAGACACAACCCTTCCGACTTCAGCATATCGTAGGCACAAGTCATCGCTTCGGCGTCGGGTATCTGAAATGCCTGGTCGATGACCACGCCTTCAATGTTTGCCGTGATGCGTCCCTGGCCGATGCCCTCGGTGATTGATGAACCTTCCGCCTTCAGCTCGCCATGCGCATAGTAATTGTAAAGCGCAGATCCCATGGGATCAGTGAGTGCGATCTTGATCTCGCTGTTACGCTCTTTCAAGCGGTCGCTGATGCCGCCGATTGTGCCGCCTGAGCCGACAGCACAGGCAAAACCGTCCACGGTGCCATCTGTCTGGGTCCAGATTTCCTCTGCGGTCGTCTCATAATGCGCGCGCCGGTTCGCCGTATTGTCGAACTGGTTGGCCCACACGGCACCATGCTCCGATTGGGCGTTCAGCGTCTCTGCCAATCGGGCTGAATATTTTACATAGTTGTTCGGGTTCTTGTAGGGGACCGCCGGCACTTCGACCAACTCAGCGCCCATCAGGCGCAGGGTGTCCTTCTTTTCCTGAGATTGGGTTTCCGGGATCACAATTACCGTTCTGAACCCCAGGGCATTGCCGACCATCGCCAGGCCAATACCGGTGTTACCGGCAGTGCCTTCTACAACCACGCCATTTGGACGCAGTGCGCCCCGGTCGATGGCGTCGCGAATGATGAACAATGCAGCGCGGTCTTTCACCGACTGGCCGGGGTTCATGAACTCCGCCTTGCCCAGTATCGTGCAGCCGGTTTCCTCTGAGGCCTTGCGCAGCTTGATCAGCGGTGTATTGCCGATGGCTTTCAGAACATCGTCATGAACGTGCATTTGTGAATGTGCCTCCTCGAAAGCCGAACGGATCAAGGCCGCATCAAAAGGTTGCCCGGAAACTGACCCTAACTCCCGTCAGATAGACCGGCAAGTGGTGCGTGACCAGCGTTGTTTCAAGCTGCGGAACGCCGGGCACGCCCGCCGCAGCGTCAAATGCGGAGGATCAACGATTTAAGATCTCATGGTCCCTCGATAATTTACAATATATCGACGGCTCATTCCGATTCACTATATGGTTTCGCGATGATCACTTATTCACAGCGATACACACGGGCATGAGCAAAAAACAAGCTTCCAAACGCAGCTCCCTCCCGAAAGGCCAGGCGCTGCTTGAGCTGCCGCAACACAACAAGGGCACCGCATTCACCTGGGAAGAACGGTTGCAGCACGGTCTCTTGGGGCTCTTGCCACCGCATGAAGAAACCCTCGAACAGCAGGTTGCCCGCGCGTACCAGGCTTACCAGGCCAAGAGCACCGATCTCGAGCGGCACATCTATTTACGCCAGTTGCAGGACTTCAACGAGATCCTTTTTTACCGCCTGATTATGGACTATCCAGCGGATATGATCCCCATCATCTACACACCCACGGTGGGAGAGGCGTGCAAAAAATTCTCGGAAATCTATCGCAAGCCGCGCGGGCTTTTCGTTTCCTATCCGGAGCGCGAGCATGTCGAAACCGTACTTGGCAATGCCTCCATAGACGACGTCAAGGCGATCGTCATCACCGACAGCGAAGCCATATTGGGCATCGGCGATCAAGGTGCTGGGGGCATGGGCATTCCGATCGGAAAGCTGGCGCTCTATACCGCTCTGGGTGGCGTTGACCCCAATGTCTGCCTGCCCATTTTGCTTGATGTCGGGACCAACAATCAGGCCCTGCTTGATGATCCGCTTTATATCGGCTGGCCGGAACCGCGCATCAGCGGGGCCGAATATGATGACTTCGTCGATCAAGTCATAACCGCCATCAACAAGAAGTGGCCCGACGCGCTGATCCAGTTCGAGGACTTCGGCTCGGGAAACGCAAGCCGGCTGCTTGAGCGTTACAGGGACAAGTTCTGTTGCTTCAATGATGACATCCAGGGCACGGCCGCCGTTACGATGGGAACGGTGCTTGCCGCATGCCGTACTGCGCAGATGGGCTTCCAGGATGCCCGGGTGGTGGTCGTCGGGGCGGGATCAGCAGGCTGCGGTATCGCCGAACAACTGGTCCGGGGTCTGGTGGCGCATGGGTTGAGTGAACACGAAGCGCGAACCAGGTTTTACCTGATTGATCGTGACGGCCTCATCCGCGAGGGGCTGGAGCGGGTGTCGCCACAACAATCCGCATTCTTGCGCAAGATGAGCGACTTCGACGGTTGGGAGGGTGAGTATGGCCTGCCGGACGTCGTCCGCAACATCCGTCCAAACATCCTTATTGGCGTATCCGGCCAGCCGGGCATGTTCAGTGAAGCGGTGGTCAGGTCGATGGCGGAGGCCAATGAGCGGCCGATAATATTTCCGTTGTCCAATCCGACAGAGCGCGCCGAAGCACGGCCGGACGACCTGATCCGCTGGACCGATGGCCGCGCACTGGTAGCGACCGGCAGCCCGTTCCCGCCGGTGATACACAATGGTGCCGCCCACTATATCGCCCAGTGCAACAACGCTTACGCCTTTCCCGGCATCGGGCTGGGTGTTCTGGCCGTAAATTCCAGCCGGATTACGGATCAAATGCTGATGAAAGTTGCTGAAACCGTTGCCGCGTCTGTTGACGGTGAAAATGGTGCAAACGTGGCCCTGCTGCCGCCCATGACCAACATCCGGCCGTTAAGCCGGGAAATTGCGATTGCGGTTGCAAAATGTGCCGTGTCCGAAGGCCTCTGCGGCAAGACCAAACTGGAAGATGTCGAGGCCCTCGTTGACCGGTCAATCTGGGAGCCGAAATATCAACAGGGCTAAAACACCGGGTGCACGAATGTGGTGCAAACGTATTTAGGCCCGCCGATTGGCGGGGCGCCGCGGTGGCGGTATGTCCAGGCCACGGGAAAGAACGCCAGGCGCCCTTCTATGGGCTGGATCTGGACCTTCTGATCTTCGAACTCCGTGTGCCCGCCGTCATCGACTGTATTGAAATACCACTGAACCGCCAGGCACCGGGTCCGGTTCTGGCGTGAGTTGCAGTCGATGTGCCAGTGGAACTGTCCGCCGGGCTCGTACTTCTTCAGGCGCAGGGTTTCACCATCGAGGTCTTGATGATCGCTGCCGGCAAGAAATTTTACCTCATCGGTATAGGCCCGAAGATACTCCGCCAGATTTCCCTGTAACGCATCGACAATGTCGTTCCAGGCTTCACTGGTGAGCATCAGTTCCGTTGTCTGCTTGCCTTTCAGATCGACTTCAGCCCCTTCATTGCCTGATACCATCCCAACCATTGTCTCGGGATCCTTGTCGAAGCGCCTGATGATGTCGCGGCAGATATCTGCGCTCAGCGCGTTATCGTACCAGCGTATGAACTGCGGCATGTGGTGTTCTCCCTGCCGGCAACGGCACAGGTTCAATTAATTGGTATCTGTCCTTTAACAATTCCTCCGGCTTCGGACAAATTGTAACGCATGATAGCCATCGCGATTGCACTATTGAATTGGCATGCGATAGGGTGCCGCCTTCGCCCGCACACTAGGGTTCTGACCCTAGATCTCAATACCGGTAAACAGGTGCCCAGTAATGACGAGAGACCCCCGCTACGACATATTGTTCGAGCCGGTAAAGATCGGGCCGGTGACGGCGCGGAACAGGTTTTATCAGGTCCCGCACTGTAACGGCATGGGATCCCGTCATCCCAGCGGCACTGCACTCATGCGCGGTATTAAGGCAGAGGGCGGCTGGGCGGTCGTTTGCACTGAAGAAACCGAAATCCATCCGACATCCGACATTTCACCTTATCCCGAAGGCTGCCTTTGGGAGGACCGGGATGTTCCGGCCATGAAACGCATGACGGATGCGGTGCACGAGCACGGCAGCCTCGCCGGGGTGGAACTGTGCCACGGCGGAAGCCACGTGCCCAACCTGTACAGTCGGGAGGTGCCCCTGGCGCCGTCGCACAGGCCCAATTCCATGCGCCACCCCCTGCAGGCCCGCGCCATGGACAAGAAGGATATTGCGGACCTGAGGCGTTGGCACCGGCAGGCGGCGCTGCGCGGCCGGGAGGCCGGATTTGACATCATTTACGTCTATGCCAGCCATGATTTGTCGATCTTCCAGCATTTCATTGCCAGACGTCACAATCAGCGTAACGATGAATATGGTGGCAGTCTCGAAAACCGCACACGCCTGCTGCGGGAAGTCATTGAGGACACCAAAGACGCTGTCGGAGACACCTGTGCTGTTGCAGTGCGGCTGGCCGTCGATGAGTTGTTGGGGGAAGATGGCATAACCCACAATGGCGAAGCGCACGACATCGTGGCCATGCTCGCCGAATTGCCGGACCTGTGGGATGTTTGTCTGAGCGACTGGTCCAATGACAGTCAGACGTCACGCTTCTCCGAAGAAGGTTTTCAGGAGAAGTATGTCTCTTTTGTCAAAAAACTCACCACCAAACCGGTTGTCGGCGTGGGGCGGTTTACCTCGCCGCACAAGATGGTCAGTCAGATCAGGCGCGGCGTGCTCGACATGATTGGCGCTGCGCGGCCGTCAATTGCAGATCCGTTCCTGCCGAAAAAAATCGAAGAAGGGCGGATTGAAGATATTCGTGAGTGTATCGGCTGCAATATTTGCGTATCGGGCGACAACACATGCACGCCCATGCGGTGTACGCAAAACCCCACCGTAGCGGAGGAATGGCGCAAGGGTTGGCATCCAGAGCGCATCGCGCAGAATGTGTCTGACGACAAGGTGCTGATCGTGGGCGGGGGCCCCTCGGGGCTGGAATGCGCGCGCGCCCTCGGTGAGCGCGGCTACCAGATAGCCCTTGCGGAGGCGGGCCGCAAACTCGGCGGACGCGTCACCCACGAAGCCGGCCTACCGGGACTTGCCGCATGGAACCGTGTCCGCGACTATCGGGTCGGCCAGATCAACAAGATGCCGAATGTTGAGGTCTTCTTCGACAGCGATCTCACCGCCCAGAACATTCTTGAATTTGGCTTTGACCACGTTGTCATCGCCACCGGCAGCACGTGGCGCGAAGATGGCGTCGGGCGCACGCACTCAACGGCGATTGAGGGGTTGGACGCCTTCCACAGTTTCACGCCCGATGACGTGTTCCTCGGCCGGGCCATGCCGGAACACCTGCCGGGCGGGGATGTTGTAATCTTTGACGATGACCAGTTCTATCTGGGTGGTGTCTTCGCAGAAATGATTCAAAAGGCGGGACGTCAGGTTGTCTTTGTGACGCCGTCAGGCGAGGTGTCACCGTATACGAACCACACTTTGGAGCAGGGACGCATCCAGACCAGATTGCTCGAAGCTGGCGTGCAGCTTCATCCTCACCGAAAGGTTACGGTATGCCGGGAGGGTGGGGTGCAGCTGTCATGCGTCTACACCGAAACCCGTGAAGAAGTTGCCTGCGGATCGATGATGCTGGTTACCAGCAGGGTACCGGTAAACTCAGTTCATCAGGAACTTGTTGATCGGCAGTCCGAATGGAGCGATGCGGCAATCAAGACGGTTACGGCAATCGGCGATGCGCTGGCGCCGTCCACAATTGCCGCGGCGGTCTATTCCGGTCACCGCTATGCCCGCGAACTGGATGAGCCGCTGTCCAACGATGCCGTTCCGTTCAAACGGGAACTTCCGATGATCGAGGCGTAAGTCTTCTCGCGTCAGGCCTTGCGGCGAAGTGGTTTCGAAGCTGCACCGGAAAACGAGTTGAACATATCGTTCAGCGCCGCATCTTTATTGGCCATCTTTGCCAATTCGTTTGGATGAATGAACTCGTCCCGGAACCACGGAAAACGATTTGGGTCGAATATCGATTTCAGCCAGTCTATGACCAGTGATATACGCGGCGTTTTACGTGCGTCCGGGTGATAGGTCAGCCAGATATCAAGATGATGGCTCAAGCCGAGATCCACGGGAAGAATCGGCGCATTGATGACTGATGCATATGTAGGCAACGAGCCGATGCCCGCCCCCTTTTCAACTGCATACAGCAATGCGGAGCTTGCATTCGTCCGTACTCCGACGATGCCCTCTATCGATTCCAGCTGCAGTTTTTTGGCCACGACCCCTTGTTCCAATTGTGGCGCGACCTGATCAACGAGACGGTGTTCTCCGATATCGGCGATGGTTTTCGGCAGACCAAACATGTCGACATAAGACTTTGATGCGAAGGGATAAATGTGGAGTCGGCCGAGCTTTACCAGCTTAAGATCCGGGGATGTTGGGCGTTCCAACTGGATCGCCATATCGGCTTCCATACGTAGTATATCGGCGTTCTCCATTGCGCATCGCAAGTCGATGGTCAGGTAAGGATGTCCACGTTGAAATTCGATCAGCCGTGGCAGAACCCAGAATGTGCCGAGTCCCTCTGTTACCGATATCTTGACTTGGCCTCGGGTCGCTTCTTCTGGTCGAATGGACTTTCGGCAAACATCCAAAATTGACCGTTCCATGCTTCGAGCGCTTGCCAAAATTGCATGTGCCTCTTCCGTCGGCACAACCCCCTCGGGCAATCGGTTAAACAGGCGGATGCCCAATGCGGCTTCCAACCGCTGCACCCGGCGAACAACTGTCGACGAACTCACCCTAAGCGTTTCGGCAGCACTGCGGAAACTGCGGCTTTCGACGCAAGTCAAAAATATCCGTAAATCGTCCCAGGAAAGGTTGTTTAGCGGGACGACATTAGTGTTGTGCTCCGTTAATGCAGCACCCCATTGCGTATGTTTCTGCATACATACCTCTGTATTTAGTGTGCAATACTAATGGATTGAGTGCGAAAATGCACGCAGTTCCTTTGTTGGCGGGGGGCAGAGTTAAGAGTTGAATAAGGGAAGTTTGCGGATGAGTGGCACAAAAATGCATCGACGGGATTTCGACCTGTTGTTTCCACTCAACCATATTCAGATGGTTGTGAGGCCTGCTCTGTGTGCCGAGCTCTCATTGATTGTCGACATTGCACGTGACAAAATTCCCACGCTCTCAGCCATTCTGCCGACCGTAGAAGCGGTGCTTAATTATAACAAGGACAGCGTGCTGGCATATGATCGCGACGGTGAAATCGTCGGATTTTACTCAATGTTGATGTTGAGCGCCTCCGGATTAGAACGTCTTTTGCTTGGTGAACTTGACACGTCTGCACCAGATTTCGACGCTATTGTGAAATCTGGTGAGGAGCCGGCGGCGATCTACAACTGGGCAGTGGTGGCACCCAAGTTGGCGTCTGAGGGGCTCCGACACACGAGTGTTTATCTGCGGCAGCCAATTTTCCAGCGCGCCAATCTCTATGCGCGCGGAACCACCAAGGCCGCCTGTCGCATTATGGAACACGGAGGATATCATTTAGTCGGGGGCCTGCAGTCTGATTTGTACCGGTATGTGCGGATCGCAAATCGAAATTCGCGATTACCGGTTGCTGCCTAATAAACACAAAAAAGCAGGGAGACAAAAATGGGCGAAAAGCTTCCACTCTATGCCAGTCACGCTGAGCACAACGGGCCGCACGGCATCAACTCGAAGCGCTACAGTTTTAAATGTGCGCGGACGCTCAATGACATGATGATGATTACCGCGATAAGGTCAGCGGTTTTCATGTCCGAGCAGGAATGTCCCTATGACGAGGAATTTGACGGCAATGATCTGTGTGCGGCGACGCACATTCTGGGATTTATTGACGAGGAGCCTGTGGCGTGTCTGCGCGTCCGGTTTTTTGCCGATTTTGCCAAGATCGAGCGGCTGGCAGTGCGCCATGAGTATCGCAACTCGCGGCTTTCGTTCCAAATCGTCTGGGCCGGTATAGAGCTGGCGCGCAAAAAGGGCTACCGCAAGCTTTATGGTCATGCGCAAGACAGGCTGGTCAAATTCTGGAGCCGTTTCGGTTTCAAACCTGTCGAAGAACAGCAGGGTCTCGTTTTCTCCGATTTCGCCTATACCGAAATGTATGCGGAACTCGACCCGCATCCCGATCCGGTGTCCATAGACAGCGACCCTTACATCATCATCCGGCCGGAAGGAGAGTGGCACAAACCCGGCGTACTTGAGGCTTCGGGCACCCGGCCGATTACTTCGCCGCTTGGCCAGCCAACCGTGACGCAACCGGCAGCATAGGCGCGGTAAGGCAATGTCACTCATCCAGTTTCCGGTTCGCCATCGCCACAGCACGGCTCCCTTGCTGTGTCTCATGGACCTGCAGTTGGAATACGTCGCCGAGGGCCGGGCATATTTCCTTGAGCAAAAAGACGGCAGTCTTTGCAATTGCCGCCGCCTGCTGGCCGCTGCCCGCGAGCGCGGCCTTCCGGTGGCGCATTTCAGGCAGGTGCTGCCGGGGCCGTATTTCAGCGGCGGGACGGCGTTGTCCAGCTGGATTGAAGGCTTTCGGCCCCTGCCGAATGAAGCGATCTATCAACGCGAGGTGCCATCGGCCTACCGCAACGAGATTTTCCGCTCATTTGTTCAGGCAATGGATTCGCCCGAGTTGCTGCTCGCCGGCTTCACGTCCGAACGAGCTTGCCTTTCGACAGTCATCGACGCGGTTCACATGGATCACGAGGTTGCATTCATTCACGACGCTTCGGCCAGCGTCGGGTTCGCTGGCCGCTCTGCTAAGGAAAGTCACGCCGTTGCCACCGACCTCATTGGCGAATATTGCGACGTGGTCACCACGGAAAGCGTGTTGAAACGATTTACATTTGCGGACCCGGGGAGATGGCAGGCCATGGGCGGATGACGAGACAATAGTTTGGTTGCAGTTTTGAGCAATATACGCGCACCGGAGACCGGGGCTAATTGGGTCCAGCGCACTGCACCCGGACTGTTGGGGATACGAGCCGCTGCTGAGTGGCGGGAATGCTGGAGTACTAAGAGCTGCGCACCGGAGACCGGGGTACCTACTTCCAGCGCACTGCATTCTCACCAAAGACTTGGCAGCGGCCGTAGCCCGAACCGCCTGAAGAGGACAGTTACGCTTATCGAGTAGTGGTGATACAGGGGAAAAAGTAAGGGCCGCGCACCGGAGACCGGGGGCAATTGGTCCAGCGCACGACCCAGACTCTCGCGATCTTGCGATCACGAAAGCGTTATTGGTATACTACAAATCAATGTCGTCGTGCAGCAAAAAAATGCCCAGCGCGCGGCAATTTCATACAAAAAGCACAACAACGTAAACGTCTTCTTGAGAGCGCTTTAACCCTTAACGGTAAGCATCGGACGCATACGGGCGACCGGAGCCGCAATTTTTGCGCCTTTCAAGGTTTCGATGACAGGGCCCGGGTCCTTGTAACAACTGGGGGCCTCTTCCATCAGTGACGCAGCAACAAATTGAGCGATATCGCTGCGCAGGCCTTTGCGGTCTATTTTGGTCACGATACGCAGGTGATTCAACTCGTTGGCATCGCGTTTCCGTGCAGCGCCCCGGGGTTTGATCCGCCCGGCGCCATGCGCTGCGGAGCACAGTGACGAGACATTCCCGAGCCCGCGCAACAGCCAACTTGAAGTGCCCATGCTGCCAGGCACGATCACCGGATGTCCATCGGGGAACTCCGGATCGCAATCATCATGCGTCGAAGGGCAGGCGCCTTTGCGGTGCAGCCACGAACCGTCAGCCTGCGGCCAGATCAGATTGTGGGGGGCGTCATAGACCAGGGTCAGTTCTATTGCGCGTCCCAGACAGTCCGACAGTGCCCGTGCCGCCATCACGGTCAGGTAGAACCGGTTGGCAACCGCGAAGTTGGCGCCATTGCCCATCGCCGACAAGTAGCCGTCACCGTGACCCGAGCAGGGTCCCTCGGTTGGCAGCATGAAAAAGTCGTTGTCCGGTTTGACAACACCTTCGGGCCAGCAGGCCCGCGCGGCTTCGTGAAAAGCCTGGGCGATGCGCGCGCCGATGCTGACGCTGCCTGAATGCGCCATGATGGCAACGCAACCCTTGCGCAGGCCCCAGGTGTAAGCCGTCTGGCGCTCGACGATTTCCTCGACCGACTGCAACTCGACAAAATGGTTGCCACCACCAATCGAGCCGATCTGATCATCACGGCTCACGCCGCCCGAACCGACAATGAAATCGGCAAGGCAGCTGTCGACATCCCGTGTGTCGAACGATCCTTGATTGTGAACCCGCGACAGGTTTTCATTCCGAGCATGGGCGGGCGCTCCGCCGGCTTCAAACAGCCCGGGCAGTCCGTCACGAAACAACGCCCGGCGTTGATCGGCAGACATTGCAATATTGCGTCCACCTTCAAAGAAGATATGACGCAGCTTGCGGTCCAGGGGTTCGCCTATGGCCTCCATTTCAGACGTCGTGACGTCGGTCATCGCAAAGCGCATGCCGCAACAAATGTCAGAACCCACGGCCTTGGGGATGATGAACGAGCGTGTTGACAGGCAGGTGCCGATCGGGATGCCGCGTCCGTCTCCGAGGTGAAAATCCGGGGTAAGGGCGATTTCCTGCAATGCCGCATCGTCAACCAGAAAGCCGGTCTCCTTCAGCCTCGCGACATCGACGCTCAGCCGGGAGAGTTTACGGGCTTCCGCAATTGCCATGCGCTCGATGGGCACATCGTCGCGTGCAAACAAAGTAATGGGCACGTCCGCATCGTTGCCAATGGAGATGGTGTTTTCGTCCATGCGTGTTGCATGTTTCATGACGACTGCTCCTGACAGCGTTTCCCGCATGCACGAGAGAGCACGCGAGGAAACGTGAATGGATTTGTGGGGGTGGCGCGAATGCACCCGTGCGAGCCTATTGCATGAACAAATGGGCCTGGGGCAGGGGATCTTCCGCGTTCATCAGCAGCAACGCAGTGCAGCCTATATAGCCGCAAAATGGGAAAATTCCAGTGCGACTTGCATTTTTCCGGTTCTGCGCAACAATCCCGGCGCAACAGATTGAAACCCGCATCCCCGGTGCCCGCATGACACATGGCTATAGTCTCGACGACACACACGATGCCTTTCGCGCAGACATCACAAGCTTCTGCGACACATACATCCGCCCGGTTGCGGACCAGATCGACAAGGATGATGACTATCCCCTGGAGTTGCACGCCGAGATGGTGGAACACGGCATCCTGCGCCACATCGTGTCGCCGGATGCCGGTGGATCCGGTATCGACCACCTGCAGCGCGCCATTCTGATCGAGGAAGTGGCGAGAGCCAGTGCGGCTGCATCGATGATCCCCATGGTCAATGAACTTGGATGCACGCCGCTTATGGTCGCCGGATCACGCGAACAGCGCGAGCAATGGCTGGCGCCGGTTGCCAAAGGCGAACTGTTTGCATCATACGGCCTCACCGAGGCCGGCGCCGGGTCGGATGTCGCAGCCTTGACCACCAGCGCGCACAAAGAGGGCAACCACTGGGTGATCAACGGCGAAAAGGCGTGGATCTGCAATGTGAGGCAGCCGAACGGTTTCTGCATTACGTTCGCGAGAACGGATCCCGACGCCGGGCGCAAGGGCATCACCGCATTCGTCGTGCCGACCGATACACCAGGCTTCGAAATCCTTCATGCCGAACCCACTCTCGGACTGCGGGGGTCGCCGAGCTATATGCTGCGCCTGACCGATGTGCGCGTGCCGGCGGCAAACATCATCGGCCAGGAAGGGGCAGGGTTTCTGACCGCCATGCGCACGCTTGATCACACCCGCCCGGCAACCGGCGCGCAGGCCTTGGGTATCGCGCGGGCAGCCTTTGAGGCGGCCCTGGAATACGCAATCAAACGCGAGACTTTCGGCAAACCGATCATCGAACACCAGGCCATCGGCCACAAACTGGCCGACATGGATATGCGCATCCGGGCATCCCGCCATCTGGTCTACGAATCAAACGCCTTGCTGGATGAGGGCGACAGCCGGCACGCCCATGCCAGTGCGGTCGGAAAATGCTACGCCTCCGACACTGCAATGTATGTTGCCACCGAAGCAGTGCAGATCGTCGGCGGCAACGGCTACAGCCGGAACTATCCGGTCGAACGTTATTTTCGCGACGCCAAGGTGACGCAGATCTACGAAGGCTCAAATGAGATACAGCGCATCATCATCGCGCGCAGCCTGCAGGCGATGGCGATCTCTGCAAGAGAGGCTGAAGTGCATTAGATGTGTGAGAAAAAGTTGGCTCCCCGGGCCGGACTCGAACCAGCGACAAGGCGGTTAACAGCCGCCTGCTCTACCAACTGAGCTACCGGGGAACACGGGCACATCGGGGTGCGGGCACCCCTGTCGGCTGGGGCCAGCGTATAGCAGAGCCATCCCGATCTTTAAAGCGCAAAATGCAGCGGTTTGCGGAGTTGCATCGCCGGTGCGGGCCGAAGGCTGCCTCTTGCGTTGTCCGGCCATGGCACCTAACTGTGCGGCATGGCCAAACTGAGATTCGGAGACCGCACCATCACGCTTCCGGGCAATCGCCTGGTGCGGATTGCAATCGGCGTTTTCCTGATCATTCTGGGGATTTTCGGCTTTCTGCCGGTGTTGGGCTTCTGGATGATCCCATTGGGCCTTTTGATCCTTTCCATTGACCTGGCCTTCGTGCGGCGCGCGCGGCGGAAGTATTCAGTGCGCTGGTCGCGGTGGCTGAAGGTGGCCTATCCCCGTTTATGGCAACGCTTTTACGGCGAGAACGTCTGATCCCGTCTGTTTTAGGGCACGCCGGCCCTTTCGATGCGGGGAGTGTTGCAATATCCTTGCATCGCTGCCCTTTGGGGCCGACAAGGAGCAATGCATAACTTACAGGATCGCACTATATGCCGTGGCTGATTGGTTTAGTCTTTATCTCCGGCCTGGGTTATCTGGCCTACACCTCTCCCGAGGCGCGCAAATTCATCGGGGTGGTGGTCGCCATTGTCATCGGCGGCGTGGCGTATCTCATCTATGACGAGCAGGCGACAGAGCGCGATGCCAAGACCCTGATTGGCCTGAATGAAATTGAGCTGCGGGACTTCGCAACCAGCAAGCGCACCGGCATCTATTACGCGAAGGGCAGCGTAAAGAACCTCTCGAAATCTGTAACACTCGACGCATTTGGCTTGCGCGTGCGGGCGCATGACTGCCCGTCGGATGAGTTGTCCGATATGTGCGAAATTGTCGGCGAAAGCATCGAAACGCTCAAGATCGAAGTGCCGCCCGGCCAGGTGCGTGGCGTGGTAAAGGCGGTCAGGATCTCCAATTTGCCGACGGTGAAAAATTTGGTGTGGTCATTTGATGTCGCCAGCGTGCGGGCCAGAACCGACTAGAAAAGCCGTCAACGCGGCGCGTTCTTCTTGACCCGGTTCACTGTCCGTGAAATGAATGTCATTAAGCGGTTCTTGCGGGTTGAGAAGCCCAAAGGACGTTAAGAGGGAATACGGTGAGGTGTACCCATTAGGGACCGAACCCGTAGCTGCCCCCGCAACTGTGAGCAGTGAAATCTGTGCACGAAACTGTCACTGGCGCACCAGTTTGGTGTTCCGGGAAGGCAAGCACCAGATTGATGATCTGCAAGCCAGGAGACCTGCCGCTCAAGCCTGATCGCATCGTGCGTCAGGTCATTCTGCAATCGAACGACACGGAGGGTGTTATGTTCAAGACGACGACTGCTTCGGTTTCAATTGGTTCACTCCAGGATCGCATGACCATTGGCGTTGTGGCGCTTTTGCTCGGCTCATTCATGCTGTTGGGCATCGGCTTTGCGCATTCTGAAACGATCCACAATGCGGCTCACGACACGCGTCACGCTCTGACGTTTCCCTGCCACTAAAACCGGACTCTAAATCATGATGGGACGAGTGCTTCTCGTGGCGCTCCTGTGTGGGGTGGGCGCGGGACTGTTCATGTCTGCCGTACAGGCGTGGAAAGTAACACCGCTGATCATTGCCGCCGAAGCCTATGAAGGTAGCGACGCCAAAAGTCATTCTCATGGCGAGGCGACGGCGGCGGCCGAAATCAAAACCACGACCGATGCCGAAAGTGACGCCTGGGCGCCGGACGATGGTTTTGAGCGGACCGTGTTCACGGTGATTTCGAATGTTCTCGCAGGTGTGGCTTTTGCCCTGGTGTTGACCGCCGCAGTGATGTTTTTGGGACTGAAGCTGTCCCTGAAACACGGCGTTCTGCTTGGATTTGCGGGCTTTGCCGCCGTCTCCCTTGCGCCAGCCATGGGGCTTTCGCCGGAATTGCCCGGAATGCCCGCTGGAGAACTGCTCGATCGCCAGATCTGGTGGTGGGGAACGGCCATTGCGACTGCTGTTGGAATTGCAGCCATGGCCCTTGCATCGAACCCGTTTGTCAAGATCGCAGGTCTGGTTGTCATGATCGCACCGCATATCATCGGTGCTCCGCAGCCGGCCGTCCATGAAACCGCTGTGCCGGCGCATCTTGCAGCACAGTTCGCTGCAAATTCGCTGGCAACTGCGGCCGTTTTCTGGATTGTGCTTGGCGCACTGCTCGGTTGGGGATTGACCCGCGCCACCGGTGAGATGGCGGAAGCCTGAGACAAGGGATCAGCGTTGAACGGCCATGTCACATGCAGCCAAAAGCCTGAAACAGGCGACCACCGGAGCTTTTTCGAAAGACTTCACACAAGAGCTCGGTCACTTGTTCAGCTGGAGACGAGATGTCCGGCGTTTCACCACTGATCCTGTTCCGCAGGATCTGCTGTGCGGCATTTTGCAAGAGGCTGCGAATGTTTCCCCCTCCGTTGGCCTGAGCCAGCCGGCCAGGTTTGTTCTTGTTGAAACGGCAAAGACCCGCAGCGCGGTGCTGGCAAACTTTGCTGCCACCAACAAGCAGGCGCTGGACGGATACGAAGGCGAACAAAAACAGCTTTACGCAACCCTTAAGCTTAGCGGCATGCAGGAAGCGCCTGTCCAGATCGCAGCCTTCTGCGACGAGGCGACATTGCAGGGGTCCGGGCTGGGTTCTGCAACCATGCCGGAAACGCTTCGCTACTCCGTGGTGTGCGCCATCATGCAATTCTGGCTGGCGACACGGGCCGAAGGTCTTGGGCTGGGATGGGTGTCGATTCTCGATCCCG
>JAJFHM010000042.1 GCA_021775625.1 Hyphomicrobiales bacterium
CATCCATCTCGACATTATGGACGGTCATTTCGTTCCAAATATCTCTTTTGGCCCCAGCGTTATCAAATCGTTAAGGCCATGCACGGATAAATTATTCGACGTGCATTTGATGATCGCCCCGGTGGACCCCTTCATCGAGGCGTTTGCCGAAGCCGGAGCAGACATAATCACTTTTCATCCCGAAGCCGGGCCGCATGCGCACCGCACGGCCCAGGCCATTAAGGCGGCGGGATGCAAGGTGGGTTTGTCGCTCAATCCGGGAACGCCCGCCGAGGCGGTCGATCCGTTGTTGCTGGATCTCGATCTGATCCTCGTCATGACGGTCAATCCGGGGTTTGGCGGACAGCGGTTCATCGAAAGCCAGCTTGAGAAAATCCGCGTCCTGAGAGACCGGATCGATCAGACCGGCAGGGATATTGATCTTGAAGTCGATGGTGGGATCAATTTTGAAACAGCACCTCTGGCCATTGCAGCCGGAGCCGACGTGCTTGTCGCCGGCACCGCCACCTTCCAGGGCGGCGCACAGGCGTATGCGGCCAACATCGCCACAATGCGGGGCACGCCCACTTAAGCACTGGCCGCATGACAACCGGAACGGCAGCCTATGACGCCCGTTCCCGCCAGAACCCACGATTTGGCACGGACCATCGTGACGGAAACCGGCCGCAGCGCCTCCGGATGGTTGCAGACCCTCATTCCCGCCGGCCGCGCAATGACGCCGCAGAGCTTCGCCATCGCGCCCTCCCTTCTGCACGAGCCCAACGCCGACAGGGCAGGGGAAGTCTACCAGGGGCAATTCTGCCTGGCGGGCCATAAAGTCGAGCCCGGTGCGCGTTCGCCGTTTCTCGCCAAAGAAGCCCCGCCGCGCTGGCGCCGGGCATTGGCAGCATTTTCCTGGCTGCACGATCTCGCGTCGAGCGACAGCGAACTGGCGCGCATACAGGCGCGTTGCCTGATCACCGACTGGATCACCACCGACGCCCGCCGCAGTGGTCCGGGCTGGGAAACCGAAGTGGTCGCGCAACGGCTGGTCGCATGGCTGAGCACCGCTCCGTTTTTTATGGCCAATGCCAGCGACAATTTTCACACCAGGCTTATGGCAAGCGCCGGCCGCCAGATCCGGCATCTCAACACCCTTGTCGCCAATGGCGCGAACACGTGGCCAAGGCTGCACGGCGCAGTGGCGCTCAACTATGCGGTAATCTGTACCGATGGGCTTGATAAGCATGTCGCGCGCATGGGCGATGCACTTGATCAGGTGATCGCCAGGCAACTGCTCCCCGATGGCGGCCACCTGTCGCGCAATCCGGCACGGGTGGTGGATCTGCTGGAACTGCTGCTGCCTCTCAAGGCCTGTTTTGCGGACCGCGGCATCGACCCTCCGGGCAGTCTCGTTAACGCGCTGGATCGCCTGTTTCCCCTGTTGCGGATGTTCTTGCACGGTGACAAGGGCCTGGCCTTCTTCAACGGCGCCAGCGAAACCCGGCGCAAGCTGATCTCCACCATACTCGCACTCGACACGCAGCGGGCCAAACCGATGAGTTCGGCGCGCCAGTCGGGCTATTCACGCCTTGAGCAGGGCAAGACAGTGATCATTGCCGATACCGGATCGCCCGGCTCGGTCCGGGCCAGCGACACCGGCCATTCCGGCACACTGTCGTTTGAAATGAGCCACGGCACCCAGAGGATTATCATCAACTGCGGCTATTGCGGCGACGGTCCCGACGAGTGGCGCGCCGCCACCCGCTCCACCGCGGCGCATTCCACCCTGTCTGTCTCCGACCGCTCAAGCGCCACAATTATCAATGGCCGGCTGATGGAGAAACTGCTGGGAGGTCCGCTGACCTTCGGGCCGGAAACCGTGACCGCCGAAATTCAGCCCTCCGATGCAGGCTCGTTGCTCAGCGCATCCCATGACGGCTACATGAAAGCCTTCCGGCTGACTCATCACCGCAAGATCTACCTGGCAGCGTCCGGCGGCGATGTGCGCGGCGAGGACCGCCTGATTGCAGCGACACGGCCGTCTGCCGGCGGCAGGCCCAATTCTCACCCCTTCAGCATCCGCTTTCATCTGCATCCATCGGTCAAGGCCACCTTGTCCAAGGACAACACGTCGATCCTCCTGATGCTGCCGGACAAGTCCGGTTGGCAGTTCAGTGCCCGCGGCGCCCTCATGAAGATTGAGGAAAGCGTTTACTTCGTCGACCGGGACGTGCCCCACCGCACCCATCAGATCGTGCTGTTTGCGGAAACCTCGCGCACTCCCATGGTGCAGTGGGCGCTCAAGCAGATTGAAAAATCATCTGAAACACCGCGCCAGAAACAGACTAAAATCAGCCGTTTGCCGCTCAAGGGCGGGCGGATGAATTAGATCGCTTCACGTCCATATGAAATCGCTTTGACCGGGTTTTCGCGTCTTCTGGCAAGGCACGGGTCCCGCCGTGGACCTGCCGTCCACAAGGGAGCCGTAACGCAGTCCGGAAGGCGCGAAAACTAAGGCCTTCCGGTGGGTCAAACCGGTCCTCCGGCCACGTTGCGGCGCTTGCCCGATGCACCGCATCGCGGCTCACGCACCGCGCCTTGCCGGGCGAACCGATTTGGCGCCATCAAACGGTTCCATATGAACGTGAAGCGATCTGGACTTGTCACGTCTAACCGACGTGCTACGGTGCCCCCATGGTCGGATTTCTGTCGAAGATTTTTGGGAAAAGCGGCGGCGCCGAAGAACGCCGCGGGGAAGGCGTGCCCTACAAGGACTGCATCATTTATCCCGCCCCCCAGAACGACGGTGGCAGCTGGCGCACGGCAGGGGTGATCGTCAAGAAAGACAGTGATCCGGAAATTGCGCACAAGTTCATCCGCGCCGATATCTTCACCTCCCGCGAGGAGGCGGAAGCCTGCGCAACGCGCAAGGGCAAGCAGATCATCGACGAGCGCGGCACAACCATCTTCAACGATGCCGGTCAACCGGAACACGGTTAGGGCCTGTTGAGGATCGTTTCTTCTCAGTACAGAACACCAACCCTGTAGAGCCCCGTCACAACCCGGGCCATTCGGTCATAATCAAGCGTATCCGGCGTATCTCCCGGTGTATGATAATTGGCGTTGCGGAACTCCGCTGTGTCGGTGACCATGACGGCTGGATAGTCTGCATGCCAGAAATTCTTGTGGTCCGAGCGATCGACCCCCGGCACGAAGGACGGCGCGTTGATCGAATAGACCGGAAGCGGATTTCGCGCCGCCATAAGATTGCGAACCTCACTGACCACCGACCGGTCCATCGCTTGCCCGATGACGCCAATGAAGTTCCCGGTTGTGGGATAAAATAAAGAGAGCAGACCTGACAGCGGCTGCGGATAGCGTTGCGATCCGGGCGCATCGTTGAAATATCCGATCATCTCGACCGAAACCATAAGACGCACCGGCGAGGCTTCTTTGCTCAGCATCTGAACATAGCGATGGCTGCCGATGCTGGCGAATGCGTCGTTTCCAATCGGCTCGACAAATTCTTCCAGTGTAAACGCAACCAGATCGAGACGATGTTCCAGGACCGGCTCTTGTTCGGCAATCATCCGGGCAATCTCGAGAATGCCTGCAACCCCGCTTGCATTGTCGTCCGCCCCCAGCATCACTTTCACGGCAGCACTCTCGGCGCCGCTCTGGTCCGCCGCGCGTGAATAGACGTCATAATGCGCACCCAGGATGATGCGTTCTGCATCTTCGGGTCCAAATGAGCAGGTGATGTTTTGATAAACCCCGCCGCGAAGCTGGAACGGATGCAGCTCTATCCGGCAGCCCGACTTGGCGAATTCGGTCTCGACATATCCGGCCGCCATAACAAGGGCTGCGGGGTTCCGCATACTGCGCGACGGCTTGATCGATGCCAGCGCCCGGACCGTTGCTTCCAGTCTTGCGGCATTTGCCGGCGGAGACCGGGTCTCAGCGAGGGCATGTGACAAGACCGACGGATTGCGGAGAAACCAGAACAACCCGGCATAGACAACCACCACAGCGAGGATCAGTGCGGCAAAGATCCTGCCCCACATGGACGTGACGATAGTCGGTAATTTGCGGGCCGCCGTGTCGCGCATGGCGCAATGCTCCTTCAGCTGAACCAACACTCAGCTGTTCATTAGTACCATCGTCCCGCTTTAGTTCCGCAGCCTAGCATGGTATCGGCAGGCACAACCACATAAGCCAGATGAACACGCCATGACCACCCTCGACACACCGATCAAACGCGCCCTGCTGTCGGTTTCCGACAAGACCGGGTTGACCGACTTCGCCAAACGCCTTGCCGATCTCGGTGTTGAACTCATATCCACCGGCGGAACGTCGCGCGCAATCGCCGAAGCCGGCATCCCGGTCCGGGACGTCTCCGATATCACCGGGTTCCCGGAAATCATGGACGGCCGGGTCAAGACCCTGCACCCCAAAGTGCATGGCGGCCTCCTCGCCATGCGCGGAAATGATGCCCATAAGAAGGCACAGGCCGAGCATGGGATTGCCGACATCGATCTTCTGGTGGTCAACTTGTACCCGTTCGAGACAACGGCCGCGAAGGGGGCCGCCTATGATGACTGCATCGAGAACATCGACATTGGCGGTCCGGCAATGATCCGTGCCGCTGCAAAAAATCATGGCCGTGTGACCGTTGTGGTTGACGCCGCCGACTATGCCGCGGTGTTGGAAGAAATGGCGGGGAACGACGGCGCAACACGCCTCGAGACCCGCAAACACCTGGCGGCCAAGGCCTATGCCCGCACAGCAGCCTACGATGCGGCCATCAGCAACTGGTTTGCCACCCAGCTAAACCTCGCATCGCCCACCTACCGCGCATTCGGCGGCAGCCACATCCAGTCCCTGCGCTATGGCGAAAACCCGCACCAATCCGCAAATTTCTACGCCACGCCCGAAACCCGCCATGGCGTCGCAACCGCGAAACAGATCCAGGGCAAGGAGCTCTCCTACAACAACATCAACGACACCGATGCGGCCTTTGAGTGCGTTGCCGAGTTCGACCCTGCAGAAGCGCCCGCCGTGATAATTGTAAAACACGCCAACCCTTGCGGTGTCGCCACCGGCGCAAGCCTGAAGGATGCCTATGAAAGCGCTCTGCGGTGTGATCCGGTCAGTGCCTTTGGCGGCATCATCGCACTTAACCGGCCTATCGATGGGGCGGTGGCCGAGGCCATGGCGGACATCTTCACCGAAGTGATCATAGCGCCCGGTGCCGATGACGACGCTTTGAAGATCATTGCCGCAAAGAAAAACCTGCGGCTTTTGCTCACCGAGGGCCTGCCGGACCCGGCCGCTCCCGGCCACGCCATGAAGCTGGTCTCCGGCGGCATGCTGGTACAATCCCGCGACAGCGGCGTCATCGAGGCCTGCGAATTGAAAGTCGCCACCAAACGCCAGCCGACAGCAGCAGAGCTCAGCGATCTCAAGTTCGCCTGGAAAGTGGCCAAGCACGTCAAATCCAACGCCATTATCTACGCCAAGGATTGTGCCACCGTCGGCATCGGTGCCGGCCAGATGAGCCGCATCGATTCGGCCCGCATCGCCGCCCTGAAATCGGCCGAAGCCGCAGAGGCCGCCGGATTGCCGGAGCCGCTGGCGAAGGGCTCCGTCGTTGCGTCAGACGCCTTCTTCCCGTTTGCCGATGGGTTGTTGAAGGCCGCGGAGGCCGGGGCCACGGCGGTGATCCAGCCCGGCGGCTCCATGCGCGACGACGAGGTCATCGCCGCCGCCGACGAGGCCGGCCTCGCCATGGTGTTTACCGGCATGCGGCATTTCAGGCATTGAACTCTCAGGTTTTCTGCCCCGGGCGCAATAGGGTCGGCAGCAGCCGCAGGGTCACCTGATCACCAGCCTTGAGCCCGAGAACACGCCGGGCAAAGTTATCCAGCGGCGCAACGCCTGCGGGCGCATCCCGGTCAACTTTGACCCAGGCCCTGAGCGGCACCGCGTGGATGCCGATCATTTCAATCAGATCGCCGTCGTCCAGCCCCAGCTCTCTGACGGTGACCGGCGGCAGGCGCAAACGCCGTTGCCGACCTCGAATGCCGCTATAGGAAGGCGTCTCGTCGTCGGCGACCGGCAGTTGCGTGATGGATTTCTTCCGCACCCCGCGCACCGTGCGGGTTGCCATCTCATCGACCTCGCCGAAGCGGTCGAGCACAACGCCATATTCGGTCTTGGCGGCATCGGCCGAGACATACCCCACCGCAACATCGGAGGCGACGCGTTCCGGATCTCGCGCCAGTGGATCGCCATAGCCGCCTCCGCCGGCCGATTGCATCACCACGGCCTGGCCTGCGCGAAGGTTACGTCCCGTCGCCTTGCCCGGCACTTTGAGCGCTTCTTCCTGCCCGCCTTCCGACACGGCCACGCGAACCGGATCCGCATGCATGCCGCCGAGCACGCCGAAGGGCGGGATCACGGCGCGGTCGCTCTGCACCGAATAGACCGCTTCCCCGTCCAGCAGGCGGATCTTGCGGTCAAGACCGAGCCCGCCGCGGGTTTTGCCCGCACCGCCTGAATCGGCGCGCAGGGCAGAACGCTCCACCAGCACCGGCATCTCGTTTTCAAGCTGTTCTGCGGTGTGGATGGAGCGGATATTGCCGAAATCCACATTCATGAAGGCGCTTGATCCATCGTTTCCGGCAAAACCGCCGTTGCCGCCCGCCGGGGCTTCAAGGAAGACGAAGTTGCGGTTGCGCTTTCGATCGTATCCACCCATGGAATTGGGAAAGGACGTGCCCGAGAGATCGCCGGACACCTTTTCCGGCACGATCTGTGCAAGACAGCCGAGCATCACGGAAACCGCCCGCTTGCGCACTTCGCCGTGCGCGCCCGCCGGCGCATCCGGTTTGACGTCCACAATGGAGGCTTCCGGCGCTTTCAGGTGGATCGGGCGGAACACCCCCTGATTGACCGTGCCGCCGGGATCGAGCGTTGCCTTCAGCGCCACAAACACACCGGCTCCAGCGACTGCCAGGGAGGAATTGACCACACCGGGAACCTGCGGGTTTGAGCCCGCGAAATCCGCGGTCACTTCGTCGCCCGCCACGGTCAGCGCCAGACGCATCAAAACCGGATCGAAGTGCCCGTCATCGTAATATTCAAGGTAATCTTCGTGCTCATAGGTGCCATCCGGCAGTTCCGCAATGCGCTCACGCATACGCGCTTCGCAGCGGTCGAGATTGAGCCGTACGCATTCGACCACGGTTCCCAGTCCGTATTTTCCGAACATGGCGCGCAAACGCTGTTCGGCGATGCGACAGGCCCCCACCATGGCCTTGAGATCGCCGATGCGGTGTTCCGGCAGGCGCATGTTCGTCTCGATCAGCGCCATCACTGCCTTGTTCGGCTGGCCCGCCTCGTAGAGCTTGATGGGGGGAATGCGCAGGCCTTCCTGGAAGATGCTGGTGGCAAGCCCGGAATAGCTGCCCGGCGTCATGCCGCCCACATCCGCCCAGTGCGACCGCACCGCTGGAAACAGAACCAGTTCGCCGTCTTCGAACACCGGGAACAGGAGGGTGACATCGTTCAAGTGGGTGCCGCCGCGATAGCTGTCGTTGAGCACGATGATGTCGCCCGGATTGATGTCGCCCTCGAAGTCTTCCATGGCGCAGCGCACCGACCACGGCATGGGGATGACATGGCCCGGATGGTCTTCCGACTGGGCCACCATTTCGGCTCTGGCGTTGAACATGGCGCAGGAAAAATCATCCAGCTCGTAAATCGCGGGCGAATAGGACGCCCGGATGATCGAGGCGCGCATCTCACGCACAATGGAGATCAGGCCCTCGCAGACCACTTCCAGGGTAATGGGATCGACGGTGATGGTCATGACGTGCTCCTCAGGTGAAGTTCGCCATAAGCCCCAACCTCCGCTGTCCAGTGCGGCGGCACCACGGTCACCGATCCCATTTCCTCGATGATCGCTGCACCACGCACCTGCGCATCTTTCGGCAGCAGGTCCCGGTCATAGACCGCCGCCTCATGCATCTTGCCCTCGAACTTCACCAGGCGGCGGCCCTTGAAGGCGTCTTCCGGATCACCATCCTCGGACCAGCGCGGCATTTGCGGCTTTTCAACTTCTCCGGTTGCCGAAACGCGCAGGCTGACAATCTCGATGCCACCATCCATCTGATAGCCGAACCGGCGCTGGTGTTGGCCGTGAAACCATTGTCCCAGTTCCCCTATGCTCCCGGGCTTGCGGGGAAGCGGTACAATCAGGTCCCACGACTGGCCCACATAGCGCATTCCGGTCGAGCGGCTTGTCGTTATGTTCTGCCGGGCGATGCCTTCTGCCTCCATGTCCGCCACCGCCCTGGTTTCGATCTCGGCGAACCGGGTTTCGAGCGTGGCGGTTTCGGTTTCAGACAGGTCCGCCACATGGGTGCGCACATGTTCGTGTCGTACATCCGATATGAGCGCACCGAAGGCTGAAAAATTGCCCGGGCTCGGCGGCACCAGCACATGGGTCATGTCGAATTCCTGCGCGATCAGGGCTGCGTGCAACGGCCCCGCTCCGCCATAAGCCACAAGCACGAAATCGCGCGGGTCGTAGCCGCGTGACACGGAAATCTCCTTGATGGCACTCACCATGCGGGCAATCGCGATCTTGATGACACCTTCCGCCGCCTCCAGTGGATCGAGGTCGGGAAAGCGTTCTGTGACGCGCTCTATAGCCGCTTCCGCCGGCGGACGCTGCAGGGCAAAACTCTGTGCCAGCTTGAGATCATCGGACAACCGTCCGAGCAGCAGATTGGCGTCGGTCACGGTCGGCTCCTTACCGCCGCGCCCATAGCTCGCAGGCCCGGGATTGGCACCGGCGCTTTTCGGTCCGACCTTGAGGATGTCGCCGCTGTCGACCCAGGCAATACTGCCGCCGCCTGCGCCCACCGTATGAATGTCGATCTGCGGCGTCCGCACCGGATATTCTTCGATATACTGATCCGTCGTCACCGGCGCGCGCAGGTCCCGGATCAGGCAGACATCCGTGCTGGTGCCGCCCATGTCATAGGTGATGAGGTTTTCCAGGCCCAGCAGCCCGCCGAAATGCTGCGCCGCCGCAACCCCGCCGGCCGGCCCCGACAACACCGTCTGCACCGGGTAGCGGGATGCCCGCTCGGCGGTGACGATGCCGCCGCTCGATATCATGATGAAGACGCTGGCTTGATAGCCGCGCGCGCCGAGTTTTCCCGCCAGCGCCTCCAGATACCCGGCCGTCACAGGCCCGATATAACAATTGAGCGCGGTCGTGTTGAAGCGCTCATATTCCCGCATTTCCGGGAGAACATCTGCGGAAGCCGAGATGAACCAGCCGGGCAGTGCTGCACGGAGCATATCGACAGCCTCGGCTTCGTGTCGCGGCTGCGCATAGGAATGCAGAAAACACACCGCCAGCGCCGCCGGTTCTTTCTGCTTCAGCCGTTCTGCAATCGTCGCAATGCGCCTGGTGTCGAGCGCCTGTGCAACAGAGCCATCCGCGTACAGCCGTTCCTTCACTTCAAAGACCTTCCGGCGGTCGACCAGCGGCGGCGCCTTCAAGGTGGTGATGTCATAGAGCACCGTGCGGTTTGTCCGGGCGATTTCGAGCGTATCCCCGAAACCCTCGGTGGTCACCATCCAGACGGGCGTTCCCTTGCGTTCCAGAAACGCATTGGTTCCGATTGTCGTGCCGTGTACGAAGCGGACGACGTCTGCGAGGCCGGCATCGCCGCCATCGATGGCCGCAAGCACACCGTCAGCCGGCTGCGCAGGCGTCGTCGACGCCTTCGACCACTGCAGCTGGCCGCTCTCGCGGTCATAGATTACCGCATCGGTAAATGTGCCGCCGACATCAACGCCAATCATGCGCATTGAAACGAGTTCCCCTCAGGCCAGCAATTCCCCCAATGACGATTAAACGTCATGCAGGCGCAGTTCAGCAAGCACCTCTGACGCATGTTGCCCGAGCGCTGGGGCTGGACGTTCCGGCACGCTTCCGCGCGCGCCCAGCGGGCTGGCGGCAAATTTCATGGCGGGACCGTCGTCGCGCAGCGGTTGCGAGATCATGTCCCTCGCCGAAACCTGCGCCTGGGCCACACTGTCCTTGATGGTGTTGAGCGGCCCGCAGGCCACATCCGCACCGGTCAGGCGCGCCAGCCAGTCATCGCGTGTCCCGGCCATGAACTGCGCTGCCAATATAGGTTCAAGCTCGCCATGGTTCTGGTGCCTGATCGCAAGTTCGCTGAAGCGCGGGTCATCTTTGAGGGCCGGCATTCCCAACGCCTCGCAGAACCGGCCGAAAGACGCATCGCCATCGACGGCAACAACCAGATCTCCATCTGAAGCGGAAAACGCCTGAAAGGGTGTGATGGAAGGATGCCGGGTGCCGATCGGCCGCGGCTCATCGCCCGCATTGAGATGACGCGCGACGGCATTTTCGAGAAGCGCCAGCTGGCAATCGAGCATGGAGACATCCACCCGTGGTGCAGCACCATTGCGTTCGCGGGCAAGCAGGGCCGCGGTGATACCATTTGCGGCAAACAGCGAGGACGCGATATCGCCGATCGACATGCCGGAGCGCACCGGTGGCCCACCCTCCGGTCCGGTGATGCTCATGAGGCCGCCCATTGCCTGGGCAATGACGTCGAAGGCAGGACGGTCCCGCAACGGGCCGGTCTGGCCAAAGCCGCTGATCGAGGCAAAGACCAGACGCGGGTTGAGCTGCGCGAGCCGGGCCTCGCCAAAACCCAGCCTGTCCATAACGCCGGGCCGGTAATTTTCGACCAATGCGTCAGCGCTTTTCACCAGTTCGGTGAAGATCGCGCGGTCTGCATCCGCCTTGAGATCAAGAACGATGGACCGCTTGTTGCGGTTGACGCTGGCGAAATAGACGCTCTCGCCTTCGATAATCGGCCCGGTCTTGCGGGCCGGATCGCCTCCCGGGCGCTCGACCTTGATGACGTCGGCGCCGAGATGACCAAGCAGCCAGGTACAGTAGGGCCCCGCCAGATGCATTGTGAGATCGATGATGCGGATGCCGTCCAGCATGATGTCAGCGCCCTTCGAAGCGGGGCGGGCGCTTTTCCGAAAAAGCCGCAAGGCCCTCCCTGAGGTCCCGGCTCCCATAGATTTCGCGATAGCTCTCTTCCGCCAGCTCATCGTTGCCGTTCATGTCGATCAGCCGTTTCGCTGCCGTGCAGGACAACGGTGCGCCTGCAGCGATCTCTGCGGCCACATCGCTCACCAGCGCATCGAGCCCACCCTCATCGCTCACCATGTCGACCAGTCCCCACGCAAGTGCCTGGCTGGCATCCACACGCCGTCCGGTGAATATCAACACCTTGGCCCGCGACGCTCCAACCTGACGGACCAGAAGCCTGTGCTCGAGCGGTGACAACATCAACCCGATCCTCGAGGCGGGAACAGCGATCCTGGCCTCAGGCGCACAGATCCGCAGATCGCAGGCCAGCGCCAGCAGACAACCGCCGCCAATGGCCGCGGCCTGGATGCGGGCAATCACCGGCACGGGTGCCTGTGCCAGAACACCGTAGAGCGCAGCCACCCGGTCGTCATAGGCCCGGGCGCGTGCAGGACTGCTCATGGCATCGGACACTTCATCCAGATCGGCGCCAGAGGCGAAAGCCCTGTCGCCTCGGCCGGTGAGCACGATGACGCGCGTGTCCGGGTCTGCCACGCTTGCCACAACCGCCGCACAGATTTCGTCGACGGTCTGCAGGGCAAGCGCATTGCGCTTTTCCGGCCGGTCGATCGTGATGGTCGCCACAGCGTCCGAACGGTCCAGCGTAATATGTTCGGGAGCGCTCATGGGTACTGCCGCACTCAGCCCTGCGACAGATCCCGCAAATGGCTGCTGGCAACTGCAAGTTTTGCCAGCGACAATCTGCCGGTGAGCATTTCGTTTATCGCGCCCCGGGTGCGCTCAACGCTGTGCTGATTGCGGTCCGACCACACGGCCCAGGCATCCTTCTTGCCTCCCGAAGTCACGATCTCTGCAGCAAGACTGCGCTGCGAGGCAAAGATGCCGTCCAGCGTATTGGTGACCGCCAGCCGTTCGTAGTAATCGACAACCGGAACCGCGGCCGCTCCGGCTGCAAGCCGGTCGATGCTGAGACCGGCGCCCAGACCATAGAACACCCGCGCCACATCGGCGATGGGCTTCTTGTTCTGCGCCGCCACCAGAATAATATCGGGCCCGCGCGACAGATGGGCGAGCTGAGCCATTTTCTGAGCCAGATCTTTCGGCACTTTCCGGGCCACCAGTGCCTTGACCTCCCTATCGACGTCTTTCAGCGCGTCACCGGGCAGGACCTTGTCGAAGGCAGATGCCAGTTCCGCCAGCCCCTGCGCGTAATGCGCCACACTGGCTTCCAGATTGCCGGCAGCCGGAACATTGCGGAGGAACCAGATGGATTGCTGCCGCACCAGCTCCTGAACCGCGCCATACAGTTCCAGCTGCAGCGCGCTCGGGATCTTGTTGTCCAGTTCATCGATTTCCGCATTGAGCTCGATGAAGCCGAAGCTGTCGCGGGCCAGAACATAAGCCGTGGAAATCGCAGCAGCACTGGCGCCGGTTTCATCCGCCATGCGTGAGACGAAGGTCGGTCCGCCACGGTTGATCATGCTGTTGGACAGCATGGTTGCGATGATTTCCCGCCGCAGCCGGTGGGTTTTGATCTCATGCGTGTAATTTGCCTGCAGCCTGGCCGGAAAGTACCGCATCAAGTCCCGGGTCAGATAGGTTTCATCCGGCACCGTGCTGCGGAGCAAATCATCGAACAACGTGATCTTGGCGTAGGCCATGACCACGGAAAGCTCCGGCCGTGTCAGCGGCTTGCCCTGGGCTTCGCGTTCGCTCATCTCCACATCGCCGGGCAGGAATTCCACCTCCCTATTGAGCAGACCGCCATGTTCCAGACCCCGCATGAACCGGCTCAGAAAGCCGTGTTCGGCCATCCCACGGGTTTCGGTGAGGGTAAGACTGAGCGTCTGGTTGTAGTTGTTTCTGAGGCACAGGGCGGCGACGTCATCGGTCATTGTGGCCAGCAGCTTGTTGCGCGCCGGCCGGGTCAGCTTGCCGGCCGCTTCCGCCGCGCCACAGGCAATCTTGATGTTCACTTCAAGATCCGACGAATTCACGCCTGCTGAATTGTCCACCGCATCGGTGTTGACCCGCCCACCCTTCATGGCGAACTCAATGCGCGAGCGCTGGGTGAGGCCGAGATTGGCGCCCTCGCCGATCACTTTCACATTCAGTTCGGGCGCCGTGATCCGCACCGGATCATTGGCCCTGTCGCCCGCATCCGCATCGCTCTCCGTGCTGGCACGGATGTAGGTGCCGATGCCGCCGAACCACAAGAGATCAGCATGCGACAGCAAAATGGCTTTGATGAATTCGAACGGAGACACCTTGCGCGTCTTGAGGTCAAGCACCTGCTTGATCTCTTCGCTGACCTCAATCACCTTGAGCGACCGGCTGAACACACCGCCACCCTTGCTGAGCAGTTTTGGGTTGTAGTCCTGCCAGGTGGTGCCCGGTGAGTTGAACAACCGGTCACGCTCCTTGAAACTCGACGCCGGATCGGGATCCGGATCAAAGAAGATATCGCGGTGGTCGAACGCCGCAATCAGTTTGATCTGCTTCGACAGCAACATACCATTGCCGAAAACATCGCCGGACATGTCCCCGCAGCCCACAACCGTGAATGGGGTTGTCTGGATATCGATGTCCATTTCGCGAAAGTGGCGTTTGACCGCTTCCCAGCCGCCGCGTGCGGTGATGCCCATCTTCTTGTGGTCATACCCGGCCGAACCACCTGAAGCAAAGGCGTCTCCCAGCCAGTGGCCCTTCTCCTCGGATATGCCGTTGGCGATGTCGGAGAATGTCGCCGTGCCCTTGTCGGCGGCCACCACCAGATAGGGATCGTCGCCATCGTGGCGCACTACGTCCTTCGGCGGAAGCACATCGGCGCCCGAGATGTTATCGGTGACATCAAGCAGGCTGGATATGAAAATCTTGTAGCAACGGATGCCTTCAGCGAGAAACGCGTCGCGACTGAAGGCCGGCGTCAGTTTCTTCGGAACGAAGCCGCCCTTCGAGCCCACCGGCACAATCACCGCGTTCTTGACCTGTTGTGCCTTGACCAGTCCAAGGACTTCGGTCCGGAAGTCTTCCGGTCGGTCCGACCAGCGCAGGCCGCCGCGCGCAATCATGCCGAAGCGCAGGTGCACGCCCTCGATATCCGGCGCATAGACAAAGATTTCGGCGAACGGCTTCGGCTCGGGCAGACCGTCCACCTCGCGGCTGCGAATCTTGATCGCGATGGCCGGCTTGTGGGAGCCGTCTTCCTGGGTCTGGAAGTAATTTGTCCGCAGCGCCGAAACGATCAGGTTGGTGTACCTTCTGAGGATATTGTCGTGATCGAGGCTTGGCACTTCCTGCAAGTCCCGTTCAATATCGGACACAAGCCGCTTCTGCCGGGCCGCCCGCTTACCGGCGGATTCATATCCGGAAATGTCAAACCGGGTATGGAACAGATCGATTATGCGCGCAGCGATGCCCGAATAGGTCATCAGCGTGGTTTCCATGAACCGGGCAGAAAACGCCAGACCGCCAAGCCGCAGATATTTGCCGATGGCCCGCAGCACCGAGACATCACGCCAGCCCATGTTTTCTTTCAGCACCAGTGCGTTGTAGAAATCGTTCTCCGCCAGACCATGCCAGACCGCCATGAAACAGGCTTCCAGCGCCGGTTTCAGGGGTTCAAGCTTGATGCCTTCACCATCCGCCGAATTGAGCGCAATATCGTGGATCCACACCACCGCCTGCTCCGTCCCGTGGCGGCTGACCCGGTAGGAACGTTCATCAATCGCCCGGAGGCCCATGTGCTCCAGTATGGGCAAGCGGTCGCTGAGCGCGATCGGCTCGCCCAGGTGATAGATCTTGAGGCTCAGAGCGTCCTTGCCGACGTCCTTGCCGCGATAAAAATCAATCGCGACATCTCCCTCATCCAAGAGGCCTTCCATGAGGTCGATATCGCGCAGCGCACCGGAGGGTTCATAGGCCTCCTGGTAGGCGCCGGAAAAGGCTTCCAGGTAACGCTCGCGCAGTCCGCGCACGTCTGATTGATCGTAATTGCCGGTGATGGATTCTGACAGATGGTCGTCCCAGGTCTTGACGATTTCCACGATGTCCGCCTCGACGTCGCGCGGATCCGGCGACGGCGTAACCCCGCTGGTACGGCCGATGATGTAGTGCACCCGGACCAGAGATCCGTCCAGGAACGCCGGGAAGAACGCCGAAACGTAACCGTCATAGGCCTGCGCCAGGCGTTCGCCGACTTCCAGGCGCACATGGGTGTTGAACCGGTCGCGCGGGATATAAACCAGTCCGGAGACGAACCGGTCGAACTTGTCCTTGCGGATGAACAACCGGGTCCGCGGACGCTCTTCCAGTTGCAGGATGCCTATGGCGGTTTCAAGCATCAGATCCGCATCGATCTGAAACAGATCATCGCGCGGATACTGCTCAATGACGTTTGCCAGCGCCTTGCCGCTGTGCCCCTCGGAGCTGAACCCGCTGTGCTCGATAATATGCGCAACCTTGCGCCTGAGCACCGGGATCATGTGGGCACTTCGCGTATAGGCCACCGATGTGAACAGTCCCACCACCCTTAATTCGCCGGACAGACGGCCGCGGTCATCGAATTGCTTGATGCCGATATAGTCCATGTGCACCCGGCGGTGCACGGTCGCACGCACATTGGCCTTGGTGATGATCAGCGGGGCCGGCTGCATTAGAAAATCGCGCAATTCCGGCGTGATGGTCACAAGTTGGCGTCCGCGCCGCAACACCTGCACCTTTGGATCCCGCAGAATTCCAAGGCCCGAATTTGGCACCGCCTTGAGCTGGCCCTTTTGCGCGCCGCCCTCAAACACGTACTCACGGATGCCCAGAAGCGTGAAGTGGTTGTCGAGCAGCCATTGCAGGAACTGAACCGACTCGGCCAGTTCGTCGACGGCAACCGGAGGCGGGTTGGTCTGATAGAAAGACACGGCGTCCTTGACCCGGTCCTTCATCGACTGCCAGTCCAGCACCGTGGTGCGAACATCATCAAGCACGGCCGATATCTTGTTCTCAAGATCGACCCGCTCTTCGCCGTCAATCAGCGGGTCGATATGGACGTGGATTACGCTCTCGCGGACCACGTTCGGCGCGCCATAAGCGGCATCATCCACCAGACCGCCAAACTTGCCGTCGCGTTTCCGGTTGAGTGTCATCACCGGATGAAGCACGAGGCGAATCCCAATATTCAGCTCACTCAGGAGAGACAATACGGAATCGACCAGAAACGGCATGTCGTCATTGACGATGTTCAAGACATTTATGTCATCGTCCCAGCCATCCTTGTCGCCCCTGGGGTCGAACACGCGCACCTTATGACGGCCCGGCATCTTGGTTTCGGCGAAGTTGCGTACGGACATGGCAATGGTCGCCAGATCGGCGGCTGAATAGGCGGTGACTTCCTCTTCGACGCCACCTTTCAGAAGGGCGCGCGCAAACTCGCCGGCGCCCTTGTCTTTGGTGGATTTCGAGATTTGCGTGGCCGCCGCCTTTACCAGGCGCTGCATTTGGTTGTCCGCACCCATCGTGGTCCCCCTTTGATGGCTTCCGGCACCTCCGCCGGACACTGCAACTATGATCCTCAACAGGCCCTAACGCTGGTGCATTATGTGGCCGAAGCGTGAACAGTGATGCGTTGGCGGATGATTTGCAATATAAACCCCGCCGAATCCCACTGTCAGCACCGTATCAGTTCAAGTTATCCCGAGAGGCCGGCCTCATGAGTTCACAATCACCCCACATTACCGCACTCGACATCGCACCCCTGGATACTTTCGACGAGGATCTCACGGCGTATTTTGCCAAATGCGAGGAAAAGCTCGGTCTGATACCAAACGTGCTGCGCGCCTATAGTTTCGACCAGGACAAGCTGCGCGCCTTCATGGGCATGTATAACGACTTGATGCTGTCGGACAGCGGGCTCTCGAAGCTCGAACGCGAAATGATCGCGGTCACGGTGTCGTCGGGCAACAAGTGCTTTTATTGTCTCACCGCCCATGGCGCCGCCGTCCGTCAGCTCTCCGGCGATCCGGCCCTCGGCGAGGCCCTGGTGATGAACTACCGCACCGCCGATCTTGAGCCGCGCCAGCGCGCCATGCTGGATTTCGCCTGGAAGATGACCATGCAGCCGGCGGCCATCGAGGACGCCGACCGCCAGGCCCTCAGAGACGCCGGATTTTCCGACCGGGACATCTGGGACATCGCCGCGGTTGCGTCGTTTTTCAACATGTCAAACCGCATGGCGACGGCCGTCGATATGCAGCCCAACCCGGAATACCATGCCATGGCGCGGTAAGGAGGGATCATGACGCTCGTTCTCGACCGCCGCGCCGACTTAACCCTCGATGCGCTGCATCAGGTGGCGTGGTCCGGCACGCCCGTGCGCTTTTCCGAGCATGCCGTAAAAACCATGACGGCAGCGCGCCAGCGCTTCATGCACATCCTCGAACATGACCCGGACGTCACCATCTATGGCGTCACATCGGGCTATGGCCAGATGGCGAAGAAACGGCTTTCACCGCAGGAGCGCAAAGACCACGCCCGCAACCCGCCGATCGCCCCGGCCGCATCCTGGGGCGATCCGGTGCCCGAGCGGGTCAGCCGCGCAATCATCTTTGCCCGCCTAACCAACTTTATCGAGGGCGATGCCGCAATCTCCCCGCATGTGGCGCAAGCGGTTGCAGCCATGCTCGACGGCGGCCCGCTGCCCGATGTCCCCGCCAAGGGACAGGGCGGGGCCGGCGAGATCCTCTCCCTGTCTCATCTTTTCTTCGATCTGTGCCGCGGCCTCGACCTGGCGGAGAAGGACGCGCTCAGTCTCGTCAACGGATCCCCGTGCGGCGCGGCCCTGACTGCCGATGCAGCGCTCGCGGTTCACAACCGCCTGCGCATTGCGACAGAAGTCCTCAGCCTGGCGGCCGAAGCCTTCAATGCGCCGCTCGGACACTTTTCCGAAGCCCTGGAAGCACACTGGAACAACCGTCACGATGCCTGGGCGCTCCGCACCATCAGGCATCTGATCGCCGGCGGATCGGATGGTCCAAGGCGGCCTTATCAGGCGCCGGTCAGCTTCCGCATCCTGCCGCGCATTCTGGGCCAGGCACACCGGGCGGCAGGTCTGGCACAGGACATCGCCTCGGAATCCCTGGCCGCGGTGACCGACAATCCGGTGCTGCTCGCCGCAGATGAGGCAAACCCCTTTGGCGAGTTCATCTCCGCCGGCGGCTTCCACAATGCACAAGCGCCGATGGCGATGGATGCCATAACGAGCGCCTATGCCAATCTCTGTGTCATTGCCGAGCGCATGAGTGCCAAGCTGCTCGATGGCGCGGTCTCGCTTTTGCCCGACAACCTGATTTCGGGCGATACCCATGCAGACG
>JAJFHM010000043.1 GCA_021775625.1 Hyphomicrobiales bacterium
CAATTCCGGATCGGAAACGAACTGCTGCGCGTACCAGTTGGCGAACGACGCAACGTTGGATTCATAAACCGGCGAGAAGCGGCCCTGGCGCGCGAAGGGCGAGGCGATGCCGCGTTGCTGATTTTCCAGCGCGGCCACGTCTTCATCGAGCGCTGCATCCATGCGGCGGTAATAGAACTGCGCCTTTTCGTCGAACTGCGGCAGAGCCATGGTTTGCTTGGGGAAACACACGGTCTGGACGGCGAGGCAGCGGTTGGCATCGAGCGGATAGGTCTCATAGGCCCAAAGCGCATCCGGGGCCGCAGCGAAGGTGAGATTGGGAAAGACCCAGGAGTAGCGCACGCCGGTGTGGGCGTCGCCTGCGAGGCCCGGGATATGCGGCAGGGCGTGTTCCTGTTCATCTTCAAGCACCCCGCCGGAGCCGCTGATGGGGCCGTACTGGGTGGCGAACTCGCCTGAGGTGACATCCCCGTCAAGCGGTTCGGAATACATGCCGCTCACCGTGTCCGGGTGAATATAGGCGAGATGGTAATATTCGTTGAAAACGTCGAGAAACGCCTTCCAGTTGCACGGCACTTCGACCGCGCGCCGCCGGGTGGAGACCAGATCGCCGATCGGCCAGGGGCTGTGGAACTTTGCAAAATCGCCGAGCCGGTCGGCAAGGTCAGGAGCGTTCCGGTCGAGGCACAGAAAGGCAAAGCCCAGGGCCTCGCCGGTTCTGAACTCGACCAGGCCGTTGTCTCGTCTGTCGAAGCCCGCAGCACCTTCCATGTGGGCGGCGCCGGCGAGGCGGCCGTCGAGCTTGTAGGTCCAGCCGTGGAACGGGCATTTGATGCCGCGGCAGTTGCCCTCGCCGTTGAGCAGGCGGGCGCCGCGATGGCGGCAGGAATTGGCATAGGCGCGAAGCGTGCCATCGCCGTCCCTGAGCAGGATCACCGGCACGCCGCCGATGTCCATGGTCTCGAAGTCGCCGGTCGCCTTGAACCGGTCGGCACGGCCGATGCTCACCCACTTGCGCTGGAAGATATTGATCATCTCCGCCTTCAGGTGATCGTCATCCGCATAACAGGCGGGCGGCAGGCAGGCCGCCTCGGTTGCCGGCCCCAGGCAGTTGCGCAAGGCTGTCAGCGTGGTTTCGGCAAGCGAAGGCGTGGGAGTGAGCATGCTAATGCGCCTTGCGTTGTTCGGCGAGGTCGGTGTCGACGAGCGGCACGCGCACCCCGGGCCGCACAACGCTTGCTGCATGGGCTTCGCGGGCGAAGACCTCATCCACCATGGGCTTGAAGAACTCCAGCGGCAGGCTTTCATAGTCCGGATCGAAGCTTGCCTGATCCCAGCGTTCGCAGAAATCGGCACAGTCATCGAAATAGGGATTGTCGCGATGCACGTCGCGGGCGTTCTGGTCGCCGCCGATCTTGCCGGCGAAATAATAGGCCTGGAATATGCCGTGCACCTGAACCGTCCAGGCGCATTGTTCGCGCACGAAGGGACGTAGAATGACGGCGGCATATTCATCGTGATTATAGGGCGCGTGCAGATCGCCGATATCGTGCAGCAGGGAGGAGACCACCCAGTCGGTGTCGGCGCCGTCCCGCCAGGCGCGGGTCGCGGTCTGCAGCGAATGTTCCAGCCGGCTGACCTTGAGACTGGAAAAGCTGTCATCGAGCGAGGCCAGCGAGGCCACCAGCCGGTCGCCCACTTCGCCTGCATAGGACTTGTCATGTTCGATCAGGAAGCGGAAATCTTCTGCGTCGCCTTCCTTGAGATTTGAGAATTTGACATGTTCCATCGTGGTGCCTGCGCGGTTGGTAGGGGCCGATCCCAAGTAACAAGATCATGCTCCAAGTGTGCGGCGCGGATTTGATCTGGACAATCGAAATATTCGCGGTCAATGATATTAGTGTTTCTAATGTCTGGATTGAGGCTCATGGCCCGCCCGCTTCCTCCCCTAACCTGGTTTCGCGCTTTTGAAAGCGCCGCCCGTCACCTGAGTTTTACGCAGGCCGCGCAGGAACTCAACGTGACCCAGTCGGCGGTGAGCCAGCATGTGCGTTCGCTGGAAACCAAGCTCGGTGCCAAACTCTTCACCCGCAAGGCGCGCGGGCTGGCGATGACCGAACAGGGCCGCCAGTTGCTGCCGCATGTGACCGGCGCAATCGGTGGCCTGGCGAAGGCCTGCGAGATCTTCGCCGCAGACGATGGTGTTGAGACCCTGGACGTTTCGTGTTCCACAAGTTTCGCCGCGCTCTGGCTTGTTCCCCGTATCCCGAAATTCAGAATGTTGCACCCGGCGGCGCAAATCCGCTTCTCGAGCACCTTATGGCCCGACGATCATCTGAGCGCTATTGCCGATGTGCAGATCATCTTCGGATCGAAAGAACTGGTCGGCGATGCAGCGACCCTGCTCTACCGCGATGCCATGGTGCCGGTGTGCGCGCCGCCCCTGCAGCGGCAAATCACATCTGCCGCCGATTTGTGGGACATGCCGCTGATCCAGACCGTGGGAACCGCGGACACCTGGCAGGCCTGGGCTGAGAGCACGGCAGCGCCTCCTCCACCGGCGGCCGCGAGCGTTGTCGATTCAGCGCTGCTTGCCACAGAACTTGCACGGGCCGGCGAAGGCGTGGCGCTGGTGGGGCGGTTGCTGTGCAGCGACCTGATCGCGGACGGTACGTTGGCCGTGGCGGTCGACACTTCCGTTGCCGCCATCGACGGATATCACCTGGAACTCCCTGCAGGCGCCGGAGACAAACGGCTGGCCAAGGCGTTCGGGACCTGGCTGCGGTCAGAGATTGCGGATGCTGAGGGGGTCAGGTGAGAATGTTCAAGGCTTCTTCTTCGAGCCGGGCGGCGGCTTCGAACACCTTGATGTTGGCCTTGTAGCTGATTTCGGCGAGCTTCAGATCGATGATGCCGCTGAACAGGTCGGGGGCCGGAAAATTGGCAATCGAGACCGGCGCGCCGGTCGATGCAGCCGATGCGGCGGTCGACGTTGTGGCTGCATGTGCGTTGGTCCCGGCCTGGACGATTTCACGCGCTGCGGACGTAAACTGCGCCGATGCGGTTTTGATGCCGCCGGCGGCTATGGAAAGCGCGGAACTCATGGTGTGAGAATAGACCGTCAGCGATTAAGCGTCGGTAAAGGAAAGAGGTAAACGAGAAGAAGCGCCACGAAGGGGTCGATTAGCGCTTCCTCTCGTCTTTCCCGTAGCTGACTACGCAATACCCCAGGTCAGCTCTGTGCCTTGGGGTCGCAAACCCTGTGCCAACTAAAGGGAGGCCCAAAACCACAATATCTGGTGTATTTCGAGCGTTAGTCCACAATATACAGATTACTCAATTTGCAGCTCTTGCAAGTTGCAATGCGGAATGCATCGCACCCGGCAAGTGTTACCTGAAGCTTAACAGTGTCGTGCGGTTTTGAAGGTGTCTGGCAGGGTTTTCAGGAACCGCGTCCGGCTGCAACCCAATGGTCAATGAAATTGTCGAGCCAGAGACGCACACTCGCATCGTGACGCGCCCGTCCGGCGAAATGCTCGTGGCGCTCCTGAGCCCCGTTTAGCGCCAGTCTCGGCGCACCGCGCACGGTCCATCTGTGCAGCATGGCAAGGGTGAGTTCGGCGTGGAACTGCACTCCGAAGGCGGCACGGCCGTATTGGAAGGCCTGGCACTTGAACCTTTCGCCTTCGGCCAGCAGCGTCGCGCCGTCGGGAAGATCGTGGCCCTCATAGTGCCATTGATAGACGTGACTCGGCCAGGCGCTGATCCTGGCGCCTTCTTCGGTTGGGCGCACCGGGTAGTAGCCCACTTCAACGAGTTCGTCTGCATGGGTGTAAACCGGTTTACCGAGATGGCGCGCCATCATCTGCGCACCGAGGCAGACCCCGAGGAAGGGGCGCTCGTGCTTTAAGGGCACTTCGATCCAGTCGATCTCCCGGCAGATGAAAGGCTCTTCGTCATTGACGCTCATGGGGCCGCCGAAGATGACGGCGCCGAAATGCTCCCCCATGCATTCGGGCAGCGGGTCGCCGAAGCGGGGCCGGCGAATGTCGAGCTCAAAGCCACGGTCTTTGAGCACCTGGCCGATACGGCCGGGTGTTGAAGTCTCCTGATGAACAATGATGAGAATCTTTTCGGTCATGGGAGAGGGTCAACCGTTGGTCTACATTGCACTTATGCCGCCATCGAGTTTGATTTCCGAACCGGTCATAAACCCTGACTCGTCACTTGCCAAATAAAGAACCGCATAAGCGACGTCGTCAACGGTGCCGATATGGCCGAGCGGGATCTGGCGGGCGAGCTTGGCGCGGATTTCATCCGGGTTCGATCCCTTGACCACTTCGTCCACCATGCCGGTGTCGATGAAGGCCGGATGCACCGTGTTGGCGCGGATGCCGTAGCCCTTGCGGGCCGCGTGCAGCGCCACTGACTTGGTCATCAGCCACACGCCGGCCTTGGCGGCGTTGTAGGCGACCATGTTGTGCCCGGCGATCAGACCGGAGATCGATGAGATGTTGACGATGGCGCCGGGTGCGTGATCGCGCATCAGCGGCAAAGCGGCCCGGCAGCCCAGGAATACGGAGTTAAGATCGACATCGATGGTGCGCTGCCATTGCTCGAAATCGAGATCCTCGACGGACCCGGGAATGCAGATGCCGGCATTGTTGACCAGCACATTGAGACCGTCCATCCGATCGGATGCTGTTTTCAACGCTTTCGGCCAGGCGGCCTCGTCGGTGACGTCGAGCGCCACCGCGTGGGCCTTGCCGGGGGATGCGGCATTGATATCGGCAGCCGCCCTTTCGGCGCCGTCAGCGTTGATGTCCGCCAGGGTGACGCTGGCGCCTTCGCGCACGAACATTTCCGCGCAGGCCAGGCCGATGCCGGTCGCAGCGCCCGTGATGAAGGCCTTTTTCGTTGCGACACGTCCCATGGTCACGATTGCAGTCTCTCGATGACGGGCAGCAATATGCGCCGAGGAATGAACCTGGCGGAGTGCGCCAGAAACTTGTTGGAGAGGCCCGTGACCACCGCCCGCCGGCCTTTCTTGAAGCCGGCATAGCCGATCCGGGCAACGTCTTCCGCCGACATGACATGTTGCGTCTTAAGCAGCAACGAATTCTCAAGATCCGCGCGCACCGCGAAGTCCGTCGACGTCGGCCCGGGTGCAACCGACGTCACCTGCACGCCATGGGGTTTCAGCTCAACCGAAAGCGCTTCGCTGAAAGAGCTGACAAAGGCCTTGGTGGCGTAATAGACCGCCATGTTGGGTCCCGGCATGTAGGCCGCCGTCGATGACACATTGATGATGCCGCCACCGCCGCGCTGTTTCATCGACCGGCCGCAGCGCAGAGACAGTTCCACCAGATTGCGGACATTGAGGTCGATCATTTCGAGCTGCTCGCGGACATCAAGCTCAACCGCTTCGCCGCGCAATCCATAACCGGCATTGTTGACCAGGACATCCGGGCTCAGCCGGCGGCGGCGCAACTCGCCATCCAGCTGGTCGGCGGCGAGGGGCTTGGCCAGGTCCCGCGGAATGGCCACGGTTTCGACATCGAGCTTGGTGGCGATGACACCGGCAACCCGGTTGAGCTCATCATTCGAGCGGGCAACCAGGACCAGACGGTAGCCGTCGCGGGCGAGTTCATAGGCGAAGGCCTCGCCGATGCCGCCCGAGGCGCCGGTGATCAGTGCAACCGGTCTGTGTGCTGGTTCCCCCGCCATCTGCCGCTCCCTCTTGTGGCCGCTTTACTACTCCTCAATTCCGAGGCGCTCAGCGACCTGCTTACGCAATAGCACACGCTCCCGGGTCGAGATCCTTAAAAGTTCGGCAACCCGCCACACCAGATTGGCCTCGTAATCGTCAATCACCCTGTCGGTGAGTACAATTTCCCACAGCATTTCGACAATTCCCACCCGGCCTTCCGGGTCGAGATGCTCGGTCAGCACCCGGGTGTAGCGGTAAAGATCAACAGCGGCATCATCATGCGCGCGTCCACGTGAAATCAGATCGGTAGTCTGGCCATCCGACAATTCGAATTTGGTCTTGATCAAATCGAAAAGACGTTCGGTCTCGTCCGCGTGTTCCTCACCATCGACCAGGCTTGCATGCACCAGCAATGCGGCGGTTGCCACACGCAGGGCTTCCTCGTCAGGCGAGCCTGCGGCCTCCTTGTCGCCGGAGGCCTGAAATATGCTTGTCAGTTTTTCCCACATGTTCTCGCTCAATGATCGCGGATGATGCTTCATGGCACAAGGGGCCAATCCACCCAATGGAAAATTAATCGCCGTCGCAGCCACTTTACAGGGCGAGATGTGAAGTTGTAGCGTGCGCCGCCGCCGCCAGGGTGCGCAGAATTTTGAGGGGAGTAGGGGACACATGGCATGGTCACCGGACAAGACAGTGGTGAACTCGTGGAACGAGTGGGATCCTTTGAAACACGTGATTGTCGGCGTGGCTGACGGCGGCTGCATTCCGCCGCCGGAGCCAGCACTCGATGCCAAGGTGCCGGAAGACAGCGACATGCGCGGCCAGTGGGGGCCTCGTCCCCAGGACACGGTCGATGCCGCCAATGAGCAGCTCGACAACTTCGCCAGCATGCTCGAAGGCCGCGGCATCCGTGTCGACCGTCCCACGCCGATAGAATTCAACCAGCCGGCCGCCACGCCGGACTGGGAGACCGGATCGCATTTCGGCTGCATGCCGCCGCGCGATGTGCTTTTGACGGTCGGCAGCGAGATGCTTGAGGCCACCATGTCCTACCGTTGCCGGTGGTTCGAATATCTGTGCTACCGGCCTTTGCTGCAGGGCTATTACAACGAAGATCCCAATATGCGCCATGAGGCGGCGCCCAAGCCCAGGCTTACCGATGCGGATTACCGCCCGGATTACCTGTCCGACAAAATCGGTGAGGAAAAGCGGCTGCAATGGGCAGCGGAAAAATTCTTCGTAACCACCGACGAAGAACCCCTGTTCGATGCTGCCGACACCTTGCGGTTTGGCCGCGACCTGGTGGTGCAGCACGGCTTTACCACCAATCTCAAGGGCATCGACTGGCTGCAGCGGCACTATCCGGACCACCGGGTGCATGCGGTCAATTTTCCGGGCGATCCCTATCCCATCCATATCGATGCCACATTCACGCCGCTCAGACCCGGCCTGATCCTCAACAATCCGGAGCGGCGGCTGCCGGATGACCAGCGCGGCATGTTCGAGAACAACGGCTGGGAGATCGTCGATGCGGCGCGGCCCGCCCACAACGCGCCGCCGCCCTTGTGTTATTCAAGCGTCTGGCTGTCGATGAACATCCTCATGCTCGATCCCAAGACGGTGTGCGTCGAAGCATCCGAAGTGAACCAGATGGAGCAGTTCGACAAGCTCGGGTTCGAAGTTGTGCCGGTGCCGTTCCGCAATGCCTATGCGTTTGGCGGGGCACTGCACTGCGCCACCGCGGATGTCTACCGCGAAGGTGTGTGCGAGGATTATTTCCCCAACCAGCCGCAGGAGATCTGACATGACGACTGTTGCGCTTACCGCTGATCCGGAAGCCGATCCGCGGGTCAAGGCCGTGTTCGATGACATTCGCGCCACCCGCAAGTCCGATTTCGTCAACAACCTGTGGCACTATCTGGCCTTCGATCCCGGCTTGCTGGAGAGCACATGGGCGGAGGTCAAGGCGGTCATGGCGGTGCCCTCGGAACTCGATCCGCTGACCAAGGAGATGCTCTACATCGCAGTCTCGATCGCCAATTCATGCACCTATTGTGTGCACTCGCATACGGCGGCTGCACGCGCCAAGGGCATGACAGATGAGCTACATGCCGATCTCCTGCGCGTGGTTACGCTGGCAAGCAAAACCAATGCGCTTGCAAACGGGCTGCAGTTGCCGGTGGACCCGGAGTTCGAAGCGGATCGGTGAAACCGGCCCTAGCAATGATCGCGGTCATAGCTTTTTCTTGCATGATGCCACGCGGCAACCAGCAAGACGGCGCTCAGTATTCCGCCAAAAAGAATTCCGGGCTTATCTGAACCCGGAAAATAGGACAGCGCCAGATAGCTCCCGGCGAAGGCTCCGATTGCGCTTCCGATAAAGTACCCGGTTGCCAGCACGGGATCCTTTTTCACATAAATGGCGGGAATGAACCCCACACAGCATGCGATGGATATCACGATTATCACGTCGAACGGGTGCATCTGACGGTTCATCTGCGGAAGATCCGGGCAAGTATACTGGACCCGACATCCATAAGCCATGTTTGCAGACCGGCACAACGGAACGTCGCCGGGCCGCCGGATTCAGGAGCGGCGGTTACGAGCGTTGCGACGTGGTGAGAACGCTGGACTTCGCGTCGTGTCCTTTGAGGACTTCCTCGGCGACCATGGTTGTGGGCTCGCTGAGCAGATCTGCGAACTCCCGTGAAAAGAGAACGGGCTGCTGCAGCGTGCTGCACAGGCCTTCGATGCGGGCGGCCGTGTTCACCGCCTGTCCCAGCACGGTAAAATCGATGCGGGTGTTCGATCCGATGTTGCCGTAAAGCACTTCGCCGAAATGCATTCCCATTCCGAAGTTGAGATCCAGCGGTGGGTCTGCGTCGTGTGCACTTTTTAAAGCCTGGCGTGCGGCTGCCAGGGCGTTCTCACACACGGTCGCTGCATCAAGAGTGTCGTTGTGGGTTGAAAATATGGCCAGGACGCCGTCGCCGATAAATTTCAGAATTTCACCGCCGTTGGCTTCAACAGCGTCCGATATGACTTCGAAATATCTGTTGGCAAGCGCCAGTGCATCTTCCGCGGAAAGGCGGTTGTTGAGCCCCGTCCAATCGCGGATATCGCTCACCAGAATGGCGGCGCTGATCTTTTCGATATGGCCTCTCGTGATTTGCCCGTTGAGTACCCGTTGCCCCGTCCGCGGGCCGAGATAGGCTTCGGCGACAGCGATCGACACGTTTCTTGACGCGAACACCTCGGTGATCGGCGCCAGGACGGACGCGATCTCGGCAAACCGTGCAATGTCCGGCTCCGAGAAGCCGCCCGCTGCATCTGACGTGAAAACCAGGATTGCGGCGGCCCCGTCCGAGAACCTCATTGGAAGGCCAAAATAGTCCGTACCACCGCGTGCCTTCAGGTCGTGGAGCACGTTGTTATCGGCATCGGACAGAGGCCCAATCAGCTTTTTTCTGAACGCTGCGCGTGTCCGGGCAATGACTTCAAACGGACTGCCTGCATACTCCGTGTCGCGCTCAAACCCGTGCGGCGTGAGGATCTGCTCCGTTGAAGCATCGTCGCGTTCCCACACCGATGTGACGGCGGTCGTGAGCGGGTGCAATGTCCGCATTGCCAGACGAAGCCGCCATAACGGCGCACCGGCGGCACGCAGTTTGTCTCCGAGCTGACGGACGACCTGATCCAGATCCGGGAGAAGACGGCCTTCTTCCAGCAGCCAATCGTTGATCGGGCCCGATTCCCAGTCCGCTGTTTCGCTGGCGTCAGTAATGACCCTGATAGGCCTTCTGGTGGGTGCCGGCGTGGAAATAGTTGATCATGGTGTTGAAGTCGAAAACCGGCAGTCCGGTTGCATCCTGCACCGCCTTTGAATAAGGCGGCATCAACGAGCACTCCAGCACGATGGCACCCATGTCGGGATACATGGACTGCATGTTCTTTGCTTCGGCCACGACTTCTTCTTCGATGAGGTCGGAATCAAGCTCGCCGCCTTCTTCCAGTATGGCCCACTTGAAATGTTCGTAATCCTCCATGCCGTGGACGACCACGTTGATCTCCGATTTGATGCCGGCCATCTCCAGCACCTGGTTGCCGAGCGCCTTGCGGGTTGCGGTGAGGCAGCCGACCGGGCGGCCGGGGGAAAATGCCTGGGCGAGGAACGGGATCTGCATGAGGCTCGACATGACGACGGGAACGTTGATCGCTTCCGCCACCTGGGCCTGATACTTGACCAGAAATCCGCAGTCGCTGGAAATGGCGCGGACCCCGAAGCGCTCAAGCTCCCGGGCGGCATCGATAATGTCGTCGACAACCTCCTGGTCGCCGGCCTTGACCCGGTCGAAGGTCAGGCCCTTCACCAGCTTGTACAACACCGGATAGCCGAAGCTGGTGGCGTTGCCCACATCGCCCGGAATGAACGGGCCCCGATAATCGAGAAGTAGAATGCCGATGGAATGGCCGTAGGTGTCGGCGTCGCGCACGCGATATTTGGGCATTTGACCTGTCCTCCGCGAGATGCTTGTGGTCCTGGCAGCGGATCTTAGGGCAAAATCCTCTGGCGACATAGTGAGTTCATGACCTAGACTTCGCGCCAGCAGAGACGTGGAGTTGGATCGTGAAAGAAGCAGATTTTCTGATCGTCGGCGCGGGTATCGGGGGGACGTCCTGCGCCAACTGGCTTTCGGGCAAGCACTCGGTCATCCTGCTCGAGATGGAGGCGCAGCCGGGCTATCACACCACCGGTCGGTCGGTCGCGGTCTATACCGAAGCCTATGGCCCGCGCACCATCCGGGCGCTGGCCAAATCGGGCTTCGAGTTTTTCACCAACCCGCCGAGAACCTTCAGCGATGTTCCGCTGAGCAGGCCGCAGGGGCTGTTGTTCGTGGCCCGTGAAGACCAGCGCGCCTCGATCGAAGCAGCACTTGTCGCCGTTCAGGAACTGTCGCCGGACATTCAGATGATCCCGGCCGACGAGGCGGTGGCGCAGATCCCGGTGCTCGACCGTGATTATCTGAGCGCTGCATTTCTTGATCCCTCGTGTCTGGCGCTCGACGTCAACGCCATCCACCAGGGCTATCAGCGGGGGTTGAGGCAAAACGGCGGTGAGATCGTCTGCAACGCGGAAGCTCTGTCGCTCGAGCGCAAGGTGGGCAAATGGCAGGTGACGACACCGGCAGGCGAATTTGCAGCACCCGTGGTGATCAATGCCGCCGGCGCCTGGGCAGATGTGGTGGCACAGCGCATCGGCGCGCGCCCGATCGGCCTGCAGCCCAAACGCCGCACGGTCATCGCCTTTACCCCGCCCAATGTGGCCAGCGACGATAGCTGGCCGGTGGTCATGGACACCGACGAGGAGTTCTACTTCAAGGTCGATGCAGGCGCCGTGCTCGGCTCGCCGGCGGATGAAACGCCGGTGCCGCCGCAGGACATCCAGCCGGAAGAAATCGACATCGCCTATACCGTCGA
>JAJFHM010000044.1 GCA_021775625.1 Hyphomicrobiales bacterium
ACCTCTGAAACCACGTTAAGTCAAATGAAGATGCCGCAACACTTAATAACGGCATCGATTATAGAGCCCGTCTTCCTCTGCCGCTCAACGCAGCCGACAGGCCCGCAACCGAAGGGGTTTTGGGCCGCAAACAGGCAAAAAAGCGCGCGCCCCAATAGGACACACGAACCGCCGTCTGATACAGCGCTCATGGGAGCTTGTCAAATGTCACTTTCGACCGGCATCGCGAGCAGTTTCGTCTGCGTAAACCCAAAGCCGGCAAAGGTGTTTGCGCTGCACAGTCCCTCCGGACCGGTCACAATGGCCAGCTGCTCCAGATCGCACGCATCTGCCGCCACATCCTGCTGCAAAATGTCCGCCGCACGGCGCGCAATGGCGTCCGCCGGATCGACGAATGAACAGCGCCATGGGGCGGCTTCGGTCAACTCCTCCAACAACAGCGGATAATGCGTACATCCGAGCACCACCACGTCGGTCCGGCCGGCAGCGCGCGCAACGAACACCGGAGCGATTTCACGGCGCACATCTTCGATGGACACAGCGCGGCCCTGTAGTTTGCCCTCAGCAAGGCCGGCCAATCCCTCGCAGCCGTGCAGGATGACTTCGCAATGGAACGCATAGGTGTCGACCAGAGCCCTGGTGTATTCACGCGAAACCGTGCCGGGTGTTGCGATCACGCCGATCACGCCTGACCGGGTCAGGGCGGCAGCAGGTTTAATTGCCGGAACAGTCCCTACGAAGGGAACGTTGAATCGGTTTCTCAACTGTTCAAGCGCAACCGTGCTTGCGGTGTTGCAGGCGACCACCACGATTTGCGGCGCAGTTTCCGCGATCAGGTTTCCCACCGCCGAACAGATCCGCTCCACCAGCAACGGTTCGTTCCAATCGCCATAAGGAAACGCCGCCGTGTCTGCGGCATAGGTGAGATGGGCCTGTGGTATCTGTTCACGCAGGGCGCGCACCACCGACAAGCCGCCGGTGCCCGAATCAAATACCAGGATGCGCTGACCTTGCCGCGGCATTACGGGTTTGGCTTCTTTCTCAAGTGGGTCCGCGTCAGCGACGAGACAATGCCCCGCAATGTCCGCACGTCCTGTTCGGTGGGCAGGGTGCGCTGGAACATATTGCGGATATTGCGGACCATGGCCGGGCGTTTCTCAACCGGCTTCAGGAACCCTGACATATCCAACTCGCCTTCCAGATGCTCAAGAAATCCGATCAATTCTTCTTTGGTTGCCGGCCGCGTGCCAGGCATCTTGAGTCCCGGTTCTGCATGGGGCCCAAGTTCGCGCCGCCCGTCCCCCAGTGTAAACTCACCGCACTTGAACCATTCATAGGATATCAGCAACACCGCCTGTCCCAGGTTCAAAGAGGCGAAGGCAGGATTGACCGGGGCCGTGACAATCATATCGGCAAGCGAGACCTGATCATTACTGAGGCCTGCCCGCTCGCGCCCGAACAACACGCCGACCTTTTGCCCATCTGCGATGCGCGCGCGCATATCCTGACCGGCCTGATCCGGTGTGATTACCGGTTTCACCAAGTCTCGTGGCCGCGCCGTGGAGGCGTAGACATAGTGAAGGTCTTCGATCGCCGTTTCATCACGGTCGAACACCACCGCGTCCTCGATCACCCAATCAGCGCCGGATGCTGACTTATAGGCATAATCGTTCGGCCAGCCATCGCGGGGGCGTATCAATCGCAACTCGCCAAGCCCGAAGTTGGCCATCGCCCGCGCGGAAGAGCCGATATTTTCGCCCAACTGGGGGTCGGCCAGAATAATGACCGGGCCTCCCGTCACCGGGCGTCGTGTTTGATCAGTTCCCGCCAATGAAAAGTCTCCACCACAGGCATCGCATAGTATCCGACCGCCAGTGAATACGCGATTGGAAGCGAAACGACACCGGAAAATTTGCCGCCGATAAAACTTCAACGCCATCAACGCGTTGCATACCCAATCCGATCAACTTGTTTAGCAGATAAGTTGACGCATGGAGGCAAGATGTGAACGGCCACGGCGTTGACGCTGGATTGAAAAATTGGTATTGCACGCCAGAGGGGTAGTATCCTTCATCAAAACAATAGCTGGCAGTGATAGGTCAGAAAACGGGGTGGCCCGCGGAAGGCGGGCTGATGTAACAGGGGCACTGTTCATGTCAAAGTGTTTATCGAAAGCTGCACTCGTTTGCGGCACGCTTCTTGTTGGTGGTTTGGTCCTTAGCGGCTGTGCAAGCTCGCCTGGCGGCATTGAGCCGGTCGCAGTCTCATCTTCAAAATACAGCGGGCAATCCTGCGCCTCCTTGCGGGCAAGAGGTCAAAGGATCTCCAAGCAAGCCCTGGAACTCTCCGGAAAAGTACACCAGCGGTCGGCCAATGATGCGGTTGCCATGGGGGTTGCCCTGGTCCTCTTCTGGCCAGCGGCGTTTTTCGTCAAGGGCGATGGCCCGGAAGCGGAAGAATATGCCAAGCTTGTGGGCGAACGCCAGGCCATCGAAAAAGCCTCAAAGCAAAAAGGCTGCGGCATCAAGTTTGCGCCATTGGCCGCCTCAAACACCAAAAATCCGAGGCGGAAAAAAGACGTAAGCCCGCTGGAATACTAGAGCTTGTTTGTCGCGCGTCCGCGGGCCGCTTTGATTGGAAATCATGCATCGATCTTTGGTCGGGGTTTGACCCGGTCTTTGGGAGTGCTATAGGAAACACGCAATTTCCGTAGCGCCGAAACCTTGTTGCCGGCGCCGCATTCCAGCGATTGGCGAAGAAAATCTCCTAACACTGAGGCTCGATCCCCTATGGCAAAGATCAAGGTTGAAAATCCCGTTGTCGAACTCGACGGCGACGAAATGACCCGCATCATCTGGCAAATGATCAAGGACAAGCTGATTCTGCCCTATCTCGATATCGACCTGAAATATTACGACCTCGGCATAGAGGCGCGGGACGAAACCGACGATCAGATCACCATTGACGCCGCCAACGCCATCAAGGAGCACGGCGTCGGCGTCAAGTGCGCCACCATTACGCCGGATGAGGCTCGGGTCGAGGAATTCGGCCTCAAGAAAATGTGGCGTTCGCCCAACGGAACAATCAGAAACATTCTCGGCGGCACGGTGTTCCGCTCGCCGATCATCTGTTCGAACGTCCCGCGCCTGGTGCCCGGATGGACGCAACCCATCGTCATCGGCCGCCATGCCTTCGGCGATCAATACCGCGCCACCGACTTCCTCGTGCCCGGCAAAGGCAAGATGACGATCAAGTGGGAGGCCGAGGACGGCTCCGAAACCATCGAGCATGAAGTCTTCGATTTCCCCAGCGCCGGCATTGCCATGTCGATGTACAACCTGGATGATTCGATCCGCGATTTTGCCCGGGCCTGCTTCGCCTACGGCCTCGATCTCGGCTGGCCGGTCTACCTCTCCACCAAGAACACCATCCTCAAGGCCTATGACGGACGCTTCATGGATTTGTTCATGGAAGTCTTCGAGGCGGAATACAAAGGCAAGTTCGAGGCCAAGAACATCACCTATGAGCACCGCCTCATCGATGACATGGTGGCCTGTGCGCTCAAATGGTCAGGCGGCTTCGTGTGGGCCTGCAAGAATTACGACGGCGATGTGCAATCCGACACGGTCGCCCAGGGCTTTGGCTCACTCGGCTTGATGGCCTCGGTGCTGATGACCCCGGACGGCAAGACGCTTGAGGCGGAAGCCGCCCACGGCACAGTCACCCGCCACTACCGCCTGCACCAGGAAGGCAAGGAAACCTCGACCAACTCAACCGCATCGATCTTTGCCTGGACCCGTGGCCTCGCCCGCCGTGCCAAACTGGACGACAATGCGGACCTTGCGAAGTTCGCGCAGACCGTTGAAGACGTCGTCGTTTCATCCATCGAAGATGGTCATATGACCAAGGATCTGGCTTTGCTGGTCGGCCCGGAGCAGGAATGGCTCTCAACCTCCGGCTTCCTGGA
>JAJFHM010000045.1 GCA_021775625.1 Hyphomicrobiales bacterium
GATGCGGGCCGGGTCATCGAGGTGGCGGAAGCGCGCGGCCTCAGTCTGTGGACAGTTGGTGAAACCGGCGACAAGGTGCGGCTGGTTGAGCACGAACACGCCGGTCTTGGACATAACGTTGTCATCCGCTACGGCAATGAAGACTATGAGACCCATGTTCCGCTGGTGGGTGACTTCCAGGTGTCGAATGCATTGGTTGCAGCGGGGCTGGTTCTGGCCTGCGGTGCGCCGGGCACCACCGTATTCCGGGCGCTGGAATCGCTCACCGGTGCCAAGGGCCGGCTTGATCTGGTTGCCCGAACCGCCTGCGGGGCATCGATATTCGTTGACTACGCCCATACACCGGACGCACTGAAAAGCGCGCTTGCAGCGGTTCGTCCGTTCACGGCGGGACGGTTGTTTGTGGTGTTCGGCTGTGGCGGTGATCGCGATCCCGGCAAGCGGAAGTTCATGGGTGAAGCCGCCCACGCGCTGGCCGATGTCTGTTATGTGACGGATGACAACCCGCGCACCGAAGATCCCGCATCAATCCGGCGTGGCGCCCTGGAGGGGTGTCCGGACGCTGTGGAAATCGGCGACCGCGCGGCGGCCATCGCCGCGGCAATATCGGCATTGAGCGATGGTGATGCTCTGATTATTGCAGGCAAGGGGCACGAAACCGGTCAGACCGTCGGCACCGAAACTCTGCCGTTCAGCGACCATGATGTCGTCCGTGATATCCTCGACAAGGGTGGCCACGATGGCTGATTTGTGGACAGTGGGCGACCTTGTCGTGGCCACCGGCGGGAAACTTCGTGGTGATGTTTCCACATCTCTGAACGGTGTTTCCATAGACAGCCGTTCGCTTGCGGCAGGCGATATTTTCTTTGCCATCAAGGGAGTGAATTCCGATGGCCACCGTTTCGTCGAGACAGCATTAAACGCAGGTGCTGGAGTGGCCGTGGTGTCGGACCTGTCATCGGTGGCAGAAAACAGCGGGCCGCTTCTCGTGGTGGAAGACACCCTGGCAGCCCTTGAGCGATTGGGCGCAGCGGCGCGGGCCCGGTGCGCGGGCAAAATCATCGCGGTGACAGGCAGTGTCGGCAAGACCGGATCGAAGGAAGCATTGCGCCTGTGTCTGGAGAGGCAGGGCCGCACACACGCCTCTGTCGCATCCTACAACAATCACTGGGGTGTGCCGCTCACTCTGGCGCGTATGCCGGCAGACACCGAATACGGCATCTTCGAAGTGGGTATGAACCATCCCGGCGAGATTGTACCCCTTGCCAAGATGATCAGGCCGCATGTGGCGTTGATCACCACGGTGCAGCCGGTGCATCTCGAAGCCTTCGCATCGGTTGAAGAGATTGCCGATGCGAAAGCGGAAATCTTTAGCGGTGTTGAGCCGGGCGGAACAGCGGTGCTCAATCGGGATAATGACCATTATGAGCGGTTGCGCTCAGCGGCCGCTGTCGCCGGAATTACGGAAGTCGTGGGCTTTGGGCGCGACGAACGTGCGGAGGTGCGATTGATCGAAGTTCTCCCGGCACCGTCTTTCTCGACGATCACGGCGTCGATCGCGGGCACCGCATTGACCTACAAACTGGGGGCTCCGGGCGAGCATCTGGTTCTCAACAGCCTTGGCGTGCTTGGCGTGGTTCATGCCCTGGGCGGTGATTTGGCGCTGGCCGGCCTAGGGCTCGCTCAGGTGCAGCCGCCGAAGGGGCGTGGCGCGCGCGTGTCGCTGGCCGTACCAGGTGGTGCTGTTACGTTGATTGACGAAAGTTACAACGCCAATCCTGCCTCCATGCGTGCAGCACTCGCCCTGCTTGGAATGAGTAGTCCCGAAAGAGGGGGGCGGCGTGTTGCGGTGATCGGCGATATGCTGGAACTCGGAGCCGATTCGCAAAAGCTGCATGCTGAGCTTTCGGCCGCGTGTGATGACGCACAGGTGGATATCGTGTATGCCTGCGGCCCGAGTATGGCTCATTTGTGGGAAGTGCTCGCCGAATCCAGACGCGGGATCTATGCAGAGGCGTCCGACGGTTTGAGAGAGCCGCTTCTTGCTATGGTGCAGGCAGGCGATGTGATCATGATCAAGGGGTCACTTGGCAGCCGCATGGGACCTCTTGTGGAAGCATTGTGCGAAAAATTTGATCGCACGGGTGAGAATTGAATGCTGCAATATTTTCTGGTCGACCTCAGCGACCATATTTCCGTCTTCAACGTCTTCCGATATCTGACGTTCCGCACCGGCGGCGCGATCATGACCGCGTTGATATTCGTGTTTCTGTTCGGCCCGGCTCTGATCAACATGCTGCGGGTGCGCCAGGGCAGGGGGCAGCCCATTCGCGACGATGGGCCGCAACGCCATATTATCGAGAAGCAGGGGACGCCGACCATGGGCGGGCTGATGATGCTGAGCGGCATCATGGTCGCCACCCTGCTCTGGGGCAACCTGTCCAACCCTTACGTCTGGGTGGTGCTGCTGGTCACCCTGGGATTTGGCATGGTGGGGCTCTATGACGATTACCTCAAGGTCACGAGATCGTCTTCCAAGGGATTTTCCGGCAAGGTCAAGTTCATCATCGAATGCGTGATGGCAGGTGTTGCCTGCTACGTGTTGATGCGGCTTGGTAAAGCGCCTTTCTCGACGTCGGTGGCGTTGCCGTTTTTCAAGGACCTTCTGATTGATCTTGGCTGGTTCTTCATTGCGTTCGGCACTGTCGTCATTGTCGGTGCGGGAAACTCGGTCAACCTGACGGACGGGCTTGATGGCCTGGCCATTGTGCCGGTGATGATCGCCGCCGCCAGTTTTGGTCTCATCGCCTATCTTGCGGGGAATGCGGTGTTTTCAGATTATCTTCAGATTCATTTTGTGAAAGGCGCCGGCGAGCTCGCGGTGTTCTGTGGTGCTATTCTTGGAGCCGGTCTTGGCTTCCTGTGGTTCAATGCGCCACCGGCTATGATCTTCATGGGCGACACCGGTTCACTCTCCCTCGGCGGTGCGCTTGGCGCGATCGCCGTGGCCACCAAACACGAGATCGTCCTGGCCATTGTCGGGGGGCTGTTCGTCCTTGAGGCGGTTTCCGTCATCGTTCAGGTTGCGTCGTTCAAGATGACCGGAAAACGCATCTTCCGGATGGCGCCGCTGCATCACCATTTCGAGCAGAAAGGCTGGGCGGAAGCGACGATCGTGGTGCGCTTCTGGATCATCGCTGTGGTGCTGGCTCTGGTCGGTCTCGCCACATTGAAACTGAGGTAGATGGTTCCGGTCACATGCTTCGCCGGGAAACGGGTCGCTGTTTTCGGGCTCGGAAAGAGCGGTCTCTCCGCCATCGATGCTCTTGTCGCCGGTGGTGCTTGCGTTGTTGCCTGGGATGACAATGAAGCCTCGCGCGACGCCCTTGGCGGGCGTTTGGTCGAGGTGGCGGATCTGAGAGAAGTGGATTTTTGCGCACTCGACGCGCTGGTCCTGGCGCCCGGTGTGCCGCTCACCCACCCGGAACCTCACTGGACCGTGTTGAAAGCCCGCGAAAGCGATCTCGAGATTATAGGCGATACGGAACTGTTCGTGCGCGAACTGGCTGCGCGCGATACCGGCGCCAAACTGGTCGCGATTACCGGAACCAATGGCAAGTCGACGACGACCGCGCTCATCGGGCATGTGCTGACAAGCGCTGGTAGAGAGGTGCAAATTGGCGGCAACATCGGGACCGCCATATTGTCGCTTGAGCCGCCCCGCGATGACCTGGTTTACGTGGTGGAGTTCTCGTCGTTTCAGATCGACCTGACACCCGGTCTGAAACCAGATGTGGCGATCCTGCTGAACATCACTCCGGACCATTTGGACAGGCACGGTGATCTCGAGCATTATGCGGCGGTGAAAGCGCGAATATTTGCCCTCCAGGGGACGGGTGACACCGCCATTATTGCGCTGGACGATGATGTTTGCCGCACGATTTCAAGCACCCTGCCGCCGTCCGTCGATGGTGTTTCGATTTCGAGCGAAAGCACGGTGCTGGATGGGTTTTATGCCGCAGGCGGGCAGTTGTACCGTGCACGCGGTGGCGACGGCAGCCTCTATGCGGATTTGCGCGAAATCGTCTCGTTGCGCGGCGACCACAACGGCCAGAATGCGGCCGCTGCTGCCGGAGCGGCGGAAGCGCTTGGGCTTGAGCGCGATGCGATCACGCAAGGCTTTGCGACATTTCCCGGGCTTTCCCACCGCATGGAGCAGGTCGGCGAACTCGATGGGGTCCTGTTCATTAATGACAGCAAGGCGACCAATGCGGATGCCGCAGCGCGCGCGTTGTCGAGCTTTGAGAACATCTACTGGCTTGCGGGCGGGTTGGCAAAATCCGGAGGTATTCAAAATCTTAACGAATTTTTCCCCAAGATCAGGCGAGCTTACCTGATTGGCGATGCTGCGGAGCCTTTCGCAGCGTTCATGCAGGGCGCGGTCGACTGCAAAATTGTGGGCACGGTCGAGCGTGCGGTGAGCGTGGCTGCGGCAGATGCGGTTGCGGACGGGCATCGTCCGGCCGTGGTTCTGTTTTCACCGGCCTGCGCGTCGTTTGATCAGTTTCGCAATTTCGAGCTCAGAGGAGATGCCTTCAGGAACGCGGTGCATGCGCTTCCGGGGGTTCAAAAGAGCAAGGGGAATTAGGCGTGTCGATCATCACAAGAAGTGACCGGGGATTGATGGCCGAATGGTGGTGGACGGTGGACCGCTGGCTTTTGACCAGCATTCTTCTGCTGGCCGCCTACGGGATTTTGCTGTGCCTGGCCGCAAGTCCGCCTGTTGCGCAGCGCCTCGGGCTGGAGGATTTTCACTTCTTCAAGCGTCAGGTGATCTATCTGGTTCCAGCGCTTGGCGTTCTGCTCGCCAGTTCCTTCCTGACGCCGCATCATGCGAGGCGGGTGGCGCTCGGTGTTCTGGCACTCGGCGTCGTATTGCTGGTGCTGACGCTTGGCATTGGTGCCGAAGTCCAAGGTGCGCGCAGATGGTTGGGGCTCGGCCCCATATCGATACAGCCTTCGGAGTTCGTTAAACCGGCCTTCGTGGTTATTGCTGCGTGGCTTTTTGCCGAAGGCCTCAAGCGGCCGGATATGCCGGGGACGTTCTTGTCCCTGCTGCTTTATCTCGGGTTGGTGGGTCTGCTCGTGCTGCAGCCGGACTATGGTCAAACGGTGCTGATCACGGCCGTATGGGGATTGATGTTGTTCCTGACCGGTATCTCGTGGAGCTGGATCGGCGGCCTTGCGGTGTGCGGTGCTGCGGGCATGTTTGCCGCCTACAAGACCGTTCCGCATGTTGCCGAACGCATAAACAGATTTCTTGACCGTGAAAGCGGAGACACTTTCCAGGTCGATGCCGCGCTGCAATCCTTTGCCAAGGGCGGGGTGTTGGGCGCAGGGCCCGGCGAGGGCGTGACCAAGCGGATCCTGCCTGACGCCCACAGTGATTTTGTCTTTGCGGTCGCCGGCGAAGAACTCGGCATGCTGGCCTGCCTGCTGCTGGTTGCGCTGTTCGGGTTCGCAGTCATCAGGTCGATGCGGCATACGCTTTCGCAATCCGATCCTTTCGTCAAACTGGCAACCATCGGACTTGCGTCGCTGATCGGATTGCAGGCGATGATCAATATGGCGGTCAATGTCGCCTTGTTGCCCGCCAAGGGTATGACCTTGCCCTTCATCTCCTACGGTGGCTCGTCGCTGCTGTCCGTGGCATTCGCCATGGGGCTCGTCCTGGCGCTGACCCGCCGCAGGCCGGATGCGCGTGCGGCCATGCCGCACTGGGATGGCCGGATCGCGGCCGCGGGGTGAATGCGGTGACCGGCGAGGCGAAACGCCCCATCGTGATCGCTGCCGGCGGCACCGGTGGACATTTGTTCCCGGCCCAGGCCCTGGCGCACGAACTGCAGGCGCGCGGCCACGAAGTGCATCTCATGACCGACCAGAGGGTCAATCGCCATATGGCGGCGTTCCCGGCGATCGCTGTGCACGAAATTCCATCCGCGACTTTTGGATTGCGGCGCTTCTGGAGGGTGCCGCTGGCGCTGCTGCGGCTCTATCGCGGCTATCGCAAGGCGAGAGCCATTATGGCTGAACGCAACGTGGCGGCCGTCATCGGTTTTGGTGGATATCCATCTCTGCCGCCCCTGGTGGCGGCCGTTCGGCTTGGCGTTGCGACCTGCATCCATGAGCAAAACGCCGTACTGGGCAGGGCGAACCGGTTGCTCGGGGGCCGAGTCAACGCAATCGCTGGATCATTTCCGGACCCCAAGCACCTCGCTCCAGACTGGCAAGGCAAATACCATCTAACCGGCAACCCGGTGCGGCCTAACGCCAAGCGATTTGCCGCCACCGGCTATGAACACCCCGGCGCAGATGAGCCCGTCCGGATAGTGATCTTCGGTGGCAGTCAGGGGGCACGTGTCATGAGCGAAGTCGTTCCCCACGCGATCAGGGGAAGTGCGCACAAACACCGGCTGCAGATCGTGCAACAGTGCCGCGAGGAGGACCTGGAGGCTGTTCGCGCGGTCTATTCAGAGCACAATGTGGGCGCAGAAGTTGCAAGCTTCTTCGATGATCTTCCTGAGAGGATAGCCCGCTCACACCTGGTGGTTTGCCGCGCCGGGGCCTCGACCATCGGCGAATTGTCGGTGATCGGCCGCTCCGCCATACTGGTCCCGCTGCCCCATTCTCTGGATCAGGATCAGCGCGAGAACGCCTTGCGGTTCGTAAACGCCGGTGGCGGTTGGCTGATGGATCAGGAAACCTTCACTGCGGAACTGCTGGCGGCCAAGATCGATGCGATTCTGGATGACCCTCACGCACTGACGCTCCATTCCGAAGCGGCTCTGGCATTCGGCTGGCCGGATGCCGAACAGCATCTGGCGGATGTGGTCGAGGAAATCATCGCGCGACATTGATCACACTGGTCAATTCGTTGCAAATGGATCAAAACCCAGAAGCTTCAAACGAGGATGCTTCATGAAACTTCCCCAGGACGTGGGCAAAATTCATTTCGTCGGTATCGGCGGTATCGGCATGAGCGGCATCGCGGAAGTGATGCACACGCTGGGCTATGCGGTGCAGGGATCCGACCTTGCCGCCAATGCGAATGTGGAACGCCTTCGCGCGCAAGACATACCGGTGGCGGTTGGCCATGCGGAGGAAAACCTCGGCGATGCCAAAATCATCGTCGTCTCGTCGGCGGTTAAAGACGACAACCCGGAGGTCGCTGCGGCCCGGTCACGCTTTTTGCCGGTGGTGCGCCGGGCGGAAATGCTGGCAGAGCTCATGCGGTTCAAACAGTCGATTGCAGTCGGCGGCACCCACGGCAAGACCACCACGACGTCCATGGTGGCAGCGCTACTGGATGGCGCCGGGCTTGATCCCACGGTGATCAATGGTGGCATCATCAATGCCTATGGCACCAATGCAAGGATCGGCGAGGGCGAGTGGATGGCGGTCGAGTCGGACGAATCCGACGGTACTTTCGTCAAGCTTCCAGCCGATATTGCCATCGTCACCAATATTGATCCGGAACATCTCGACCATTACGGCAGCTTCGATGCCTTGCGCGAAGCATTCCTGAGTTTCGTGGAAAATGTTCCGTTCTATGGTTTTGCGGTGATGTGCATCGATCATCCCGAAGTCCAGGCCCTGATCGGACGGGTCAAGGACAGACGGGTGATCACCTATGGGGAGAGCCCGCAGGCGGAATTGCGCATGAAGGATCTCAATTTTGCCGAGGGCGATTGTGTCTTCGATATCGAAATCAGAGACCGCACAACAGACGAGGTGCGTAACATTGACGGGATGCGGCTGCCGATGCCCGGTCGGCACAACGCCCTCAACGCCCTGGCCGCCATATCGGTGGCGCTGCAGATCGGCATTGACGAAGACTCCATCCGCACGTCTCTGGCGTCGTTTGCGGGCGTGAAGCGCCGCTTCACAAAAACCGGTGTGTGGAACGGTGTCACGGTGGTCGATGATTATGGCCATCACCCGGTGGAGATCGCGGCTGTGCTCGAGGCGGCGCGCAGGGTCTCGCAAGGGCGGGTGATCGCCGTTATGCAACCGCATCGGTTCACGCGCCTGCGCGACCTGTTTGGGGACTTCTGCACCTGCTTCAATGATGCCGACATTGTCTTTATTGCGCCGGTTTTTGCCGCCGGTGAAGAGGCCATCGACGGATTTGACCGCGATACACTGGTCGAAGGCCTGACGTCGCGCGGGCATCGCCAGGCGGGCACCATTGATGGAGAGGACGACCTGGCGCCCGCGATTGCGTCGGTGGCGGAGGAAGGTGACATCGTCGTCTGTCTGGGTGCTGGAACAATTAGCCAATGGGCCAATGCGCTGCCGGATGCCTTGACCCGGCTGGACGGCGGCAAAGGATAGCTTCAGTGACCGAAGTGGCGGGATCAGACTTGCTGAGCCGACTGCCGCCGGTGCGCGGCCGCCTGCAGGCGCAGGTGTCGCTGCGTGAGTTCACGTGGTTTCGGGTCGGCGGCCCGGCCGAAGTTCTGTTTTCGCCCGCCGATGCGGACGACCTGAGCGGCTTTCTTCGAGACCTTGATGCCGACGTCCCGGTCACGGTTATCGGAGTGGGATCAAATCTGCTGGTTCGGGATGGCGGCGTACCGGGTGTTGTGATCCGTTTGGGCAAGGGGTTTGGCGGCATAGAAATCGTCAATGAAACCGGCCTGCGGGCGGGAGCGGCGGTGCCGGATGTGAAGGTTGCGCGGGCAGCGCTCGATGCCGGGATATCGGGTTTAACCTTTTTTCGGGGAATACCAGGCACAATCGGTGGTGCGCTGCGGATGAACGGTGGGGCGTATGGGCGCGAGACGAAAGATGTTCTGGTGGAGGCCCGGGCGGTGAGCCGGATCGGGGACGAAATGACCTTGAGCGTTGCTGAAATGAACTACTCATACCGGCATTGTGGTGCACAAAACGACCTTATTTTCGTCGAAGCCCTGTTCCAGGGTGAAGTCGGCGATGCCGAAATCATTGCTGCGGAAATGAAAGCCATTACGCAGGCGCGCGAAGCCACCCAGCCGGTGCGCAGCCGGACCGGTGGCAGTACGTTCAAGAACCCTGACGGCGGAAAGGCCTGGGAGTTGATCGATGCTGCGGGCATGCGGGGGTTTTCCGTGGGGAACGCAATGGTTTCGGAGAAGCATTGTAACTTTTTGATCAACACGGGCGGCGCGACGGCGCAGGACCTCGAAACGCTTGGAGACACAGTACGGGAGCGGGTTTTCGAATCGAGCGGGATCACCCTTGAGTGGGAGATCCGGCGGATCGGCGTCCCGGCTGCAGAACCGAGCGGAGTAGATACATGAACACAAAAGATGTCCACGTTGCAGTCTTGTTGGGCGGCTGGTCGGCGGAACGCGAAGTCAGCCTGGACAGTGGTGAAGGATGTGCCGGTGCTTTGGAAAGAGCGGGCTACCGGGTAACCCGGATCGATGTCGAACCGGATATTGCCGAAGTCCTCAAAGAGCTTGCGCCGGATGTGGCGTTTAACGCGCTGCACGGCCGCTGGGGCGAAGACGGGTGTGTCCAGGGTGTGCTGGAGATCCTGCAAATCCCCTACACCCATTCCGGAGTTTTGGCGTCGTCTCTCGCCATGCACAAGGAAATGGCGAAATCCCAGTTCAGGACCGTTGGTCTGCCGGTGGCCGAAAGCATTGTCGCCAACCGGCTGACGGTGGGGCGCGAGCATGTCATGCCGCCCCCCTATGTTGTCAAACCGGTGGCTGAGGGCTCGTCAGTGGGCGTTTTGATCGTTCAGGCCGACCAGCCCCACCCGCCGCAGCAACTGTTCAGCGATGACTGGCCTTACGGCGATGAAGTCATGATCGAGAAGTTCATCGCCGGCCGCGAACTGACCTGTGCGGTGATGGGCGATCAGGCGATGGGCGTCATTGATATCGTTTCAGCAACGAAATTTTATGATTATGAGGCCAAGTATGCTCCTGGGGGATCGGAGCATATTCTGCCGGCGGACCTGGCGGAGGACGTTTACGCGAAGATCCAGGAGTATTCGCTTCTTGCGCATCAGTGTCTGGGGTGCAGAGGCGTCAGCAGGTCGGACTTTCGCTACGATGATGGCGAAGGCGGTTCGGGTGAGCTGATCATACTGGAGACCAATACGCAGCCGGGTATGACCGGCACGTCCTTGGTGCCGGAGATGGCTGCTCATGCCGGTTACAGCTACGAAGATTTCGTGGATTGGATGGTTAAAGACGCATCATGCGACAGGTGAGTGAGTATTGGCAGCGTATTGCCGGACGATCCGATGAGGACCAGCCGCGCCCCAAAGCACGGCCGGCAGGTCTGAACTATCATCCAAGCCGATTTGTGCGGGCGTGGCGCGGATTTGTCTGGGCGGGAACCAACTGGCCCGCCACTGTGGCGACTTTACTGTTCCTGGTGTCTGCAATGACCTATGCGGCGGTGTTGGGTGGTCAGTTTGCCTATGTGAAAGATGCAGCAGTGCGTCTGACCAACGGTGCTGCCGGAGCCATTGGCCTGTCTGCGCTCAATGTTTCGGTCACCGGTTTGAACCGGGCGACGCGGGAAGACATTCTAGCCATCGTCGGCGTCGAGGAAGGCGGATCCATTGTGGAATTCGATGCCCGCGGCGCCAGGCAACGCCTCGAAGGCAAAGATTGGATCGCCTCGGCATCCATCCTGCGGCAGTTTCCGAACACGCTGCATATCGAGATCGTCGAGCGTGAGCCGTTTGCCCTGTGGCAATATAAGGGTGAGTTTTCGGTCATCGACAGGGCAGGTGTCAGACTGAGCCGGTTCGCTGTGCGCGATCATCTTGACCTGCCCATCGTGGTGGGGCGCGGGGCGGAGACGCAGGCTTTGGGTCTTGTTAACCAACTGGAAGCCTGGACTGACATAAGATCTCAGATACGGGCGGCGGTGCGTGTGGCAGAGCGTCGATGGAACCTTTATTTTTCCAATGGCATCAAGGTTTTGTTGCCGGAAGGGGACGTTGATCAGGCGCTGGAACAATTGGACCGATTGCGTCGTGAACAGGATTTGATGAACCGCGCCGTGGAGATCGTTGATCTGCGGTCGCCGGAGCGGACAGTTTTAAGATTGTCCGATGATGCGGCAAAGGCCCGCAAGGTCGAGTTGGCCAAAGTGAGTAAGCGTTAGAGTACAAGAGGCGTGAAGTAGAGTTATGAATGTGGTTCCGCTGAACGGCCGGGGAGGGTCTGGCCGAGGCTCCACACAGACCAGATCGGTCATCGCGGCGCTGGATGTGGGCAGCACCAAAGTGTGTTGCCTGATCGCTGAGTATGTCCCAGCCAAAGAGCGTGGCTCAGGTGGCGGGCAGCAGTCTACGATCAAGATCAAGGGCATGGGACACCGTGCTGTGCAAGGTATCCGCAACGGTGTGGTTGTTGACATCGACGCCGCCGAGCGCTGCATTCGTGCTGCCGTTGACCGCGCCGAGAAGACCGCCGGGGTCACCATTGACGGGGTTTATGTCAATGTTTCCGGAGGTCGCCCGGGTTATAGCGGGTTTGCCGCCGAGGTGAACCTCAACAGCGGGCAGGTGACCAACGCGCACATTGAATCAGCCCTGCGTTTCGCCCGTTCACGGCTGGATCAGAATGACCGCACAATCCTGCATGCCGCTCCGGTCTCCTATACGCTGGACACCAACCGCGGTGTTCGCAGCCCACTTGGCATGTATGGGGAGAAGCTGGCGGTTGACGTGAGCGCCATCAGCGTCGATCCCGGTCCGCTGCGCAACCTGGCCAACTGCATCGACCATTGCCATCTCAACGTTCATGGATTTGTTATCTCACCTTATGCCGCAGGGCGCTCCGTGCTCGTGGATGACGAGCGCCAGATGGGTGTCACCTGTATCGACATGGGCGGTGGGACGACCAGCGTCAGTGTCTTCGTCGAAGGCAACATCGTGTTTGCCGACGTGATCCCCATCGGCGGAATGCATGTCACAACGGATCTGGCGCGGGGTTTGTCCACCCCGGTTGCCCATGCCGAACGGCTCAAGACACTGCACGGCAGTGCTCTGCCGAGCCTGTGCGATGACCGGGAGATGGTGCCCGTTCCGCTGGTGGGTGAACGCGGGCGTGATACGGTTGCCGAAGTTCCGAAATCCATGCTGACCGGCATCATCCAGCCGCGTCTGGAAGAAACATTCGAACTCATCCGCGACCGCGTCAAGGCTAGCGGATTTGCCAAGCTCGCAGGACGCCGGGCGGTGCTGACAGGGGGTGCCAGCCAGCTTACCGGTGTGCGCGAACTGGCGTCATCATCGCTCGACCTTCAGGTCCGCCTGGGGTACCCGCAGAAGCATCCGGGAATTCCGGAAAGGGCAAAAGGGCCGGCATTCTCGGTGGCCGGCGGTCTCCTGGACTATGCGGTCAGCCCGGATGCGGACACGGTTGCGCCGTCGGAGTTTTCAGACCACCCCCGCTCCTCTGGCGGCTATCTCTCGCGGGTCGGACGCTGGATCAAAGACAGCTTCTAGTGTTGAAGTAAAATTCCCAGTATAGGTGGCGCTGCCGCGATTTGTGCGAGAGGTGCGCCGTGCAAGCTGTTTGGGCATATGCCCGCTTTGCCTTCATCAATGTCTTCCAGCTGGTGTTCATCGCGACCATGCTGATGGGTGGGGTCTGGATGTGGGCGGGCCTTGTGCTGGCGGCCACGTTCGTGGTTCTCGATGAATTTTTCGAAGATACGCTGGAGCGGCGTTACACAAAGCCGTGGATCCTGAATGTCCTGCTTTATTTGAACCTTCCAAGCCTTTTGGCGATCGGTGCGGTTTATGCTTTCTTCCTCGGTGACATCGATCCTTTGGGTCTTGCAGTCCTGGCCGGGGCCGCGTTCGACATTGACCTTATCGCAAACCGCGCCAACACCAGCGCCATCGAACTGTTTGCCTCAGGCCTTATCGTGGCGCTGTTTTTTGGTGCAGCAGGTATCAATGCTGCGCACGAACTGGCTCATCGCACGCAGAGCCTGTTCGATCAGACCATAGGCCGATGGATGCTCGCCTTCACCTGCGACACGACCTTTCCGATCGAGCATGTCGATGGCCACCACAAACATGTCGGTATGGCGGATGACCCGGCCACAGCGCGTCGGGGCGAATATGTTCTTACGTTCATAGTGCGCTCGACGGTCGGTTGCTTTGTGAATGCATTCAAAGCCGAGGGCCGGCGGCTGGGGGCCGAGGGGAGGCCGCAGTGGTCGCTGAGAAACCGCGCCTTGCGCGGGCAGCTCATGTCGTTGACATATTGTCTGGGGTTCTACTGGCTTGCCGGCTGGACCGGCGCGTTGGCCTTTCTCGTGCTCGCCGCGAACGGCAAAATATATCTCGAGGCGGTCAACTATATCGAGCACTACGGCTTGGTGCGGGCGAAGGGAACGCCGATCAGACCGCATCATTCCTGGGATTGCTATCAGGCCATTTCGACCACGTTTCTCTACAATCTGACGCGGCATGCGGATCATCATGTGCATTCCCACAAGGCCTACTGGTCGAGCACCGTGGCGGACGGGGCGTTGCGCATGCCACATGGCTATATGACCATGATCCTGGCCAGCTTCGTGCCATCACTGTGGCGCCGAATCACGGCGCCGGGACTGGCGTTTTGGGATGCCCAGGTGGCAAGCGATGAGGAACGGGCCCTTGTTTGCGTCCCGACTTATACCAAAGGAACTGACTATTGACCCACGCAGCCACGCCGGAGGCCGGTTCCGCCAGCTGAAAACACAGGAATTCAAGAAGATGATTCCGGCGTGTCGTATTTTGGCAACAGTGTGGAAAATTCGTGACAATAGAGGCTATCCCCCACTTGACGGGCAGTGCGTCAAGAGCCGAAAATGCTGGTTAATGACTCGTTAACAAGAAGTGCTGTGAAATTGGTTCCGGGTTGAGTGTTCGCAGCTTCGTTGGCGATCAATCAATTTGGGGACACGCCACAATGAGATACCTCATTGGAATTCTATTTGCAGCCGTGGTTGCGACAACGTCACTTCCCGCGAAAGCGTTCTTTGAACCTGATTTCGACAGGTGGTTTCTTGAAGCCCGCGGAGGACTTGGTCTGCCTCCCTCTCCCAAGACGGATTTTGGAGCCAACGGCGGCGAGTACGAGGCAGGCGACGGATACACGATCGCCTTCGCCGTCGGCGCGCATATAGCGGAAAACATCCGCACCGAGCTGGAGTTCGGTGTGACGATGGGTGAGGACGGAAACTTCTTCATCGGCGCGACACCGATTCCGCATACCGGGGAGGCCCATGTGTACTCGGGCATGTGGAACATCATGTTCGAGCTTCAGATACCGAATGAACACTGGATACCCTATTGGGGATTTGGTCTCGGGTTTGCGCATTTCGATATTGATAATCTCGGCGGGGGTGGTTTTCAAATCGACGATACTGACACCACGTTTAATGCGTCATTCATCGCTGGCCTCGATATCCCGGTCAACAACTGGCTGACACTTACCAGCCGATTGACCACGGGCATCACCACCATGGCAGAGTTCGACACAACGAATCCCGCCATCGAGGTCGAGAAGGAAACACAGTTTTACGTGTTCTTTACGGCAGGCCTTCGCTTCTACCTGGCGCCGATGTTCAGCGGCTTGCAGTAGAGGCGGGGTTCGCTGTCTGACACAATTTGGTCCAGTCTCCAGCTTCGGGGCTGGACCTTTTTTGTGTCTCTTGAAGGTTGGGTGTTTGAAGGGGAACGGCCCGCCGTTCGGCAGCTCTGGGGGCGCTGAACGGCGGGTTGAACTTGAGTTGGGGCAGGCTGGTTGAACGGGCGTATGGGCAACGTTGTTGAAACGCTGGAGACTTGGGCGGCAACATCCCCTGAGCGCAGGCTTTTCGCATTCCTGAACACCAGGGGCAAAATCACCGACAGTTACACCTACCGCGAGTTCCATCTCAGAACCAATCATCTGGCGTCCGTATTGGCCGCAACGGGGGATCTGAAACCGGGAGAACCGGTTCTTCTCCTCTACCAGCCAGGACTTGAATTTGCCGCTGCGTTTTATGCCGCCGCCAAGCTCGGTGCGATACCGGTGCCCGCGCCTCCGCCGGTTTCTTCCAATACTCAGGTGGGTCTGGCCAAGCTCGCTCATGTGATTGCAGATTCCAGCGCCACCGTTGTTCTGACAGAAAAACGACTGCGGGACCGGCTACACAGCGCAGTGCCTGGTGGCAATGTTGACTTTTCGCTTCTGGGGCTGGAGCGGCCATCGTCTTCGGTGTGGCATGCTACGGACGAAATACGAGGCGAACTCGAAACCTTCGCCGCAAGACCGCATTCGACCTTGTTTCTTCAATACACCTCTGGATCGACGCGTGAACCTCGCGGGGTTGCCGTCACGCATGCCAACATCATCCATAATGGCCAGCTGGCACTGAACCACGACCACCCCATCGGGGTATCCTGGCTGCCGCATTTTCACGATATGGGGTTGATCGGTTATTTCCTGTGGGCCGTGCTGCGTGGGGGCACGTCTTACTGCTTCGCACCGCTGGACTTTCTGCGACGCCCGATTTTGTGGCTGGAGGCGATCACTGAGTTCAAGGCGACGATCACCACGGCGCCGAACTTTGCGTTCGACTACTGCCTGCGAGAGGACAAGGTGCCGGACAAGCGGCTCAAGACGTTTGATCTGAGCTCCTTGCGGCAACTGGTCAATGCGGCTGAGCCGGTCCGTTCCGCCAGCGTTAATCGCTTTGTCGATCGATTCGCGCAGTGTGGCCTGGACCGGCGGGCGGTGACGGCAGCTTTTGGTCTGGCAGAGCACACCCTTTGCGTAACCGGCGGCGGCCGCGTCCACATCGACGTCAACAAACGGCTCATCGAACGCAATCAGCTGAGGGTGGAGACAGGCTCGGAGTTTCCCGCCAGGCTGCTTCGCCTGGTCAGCTGTGGCAAGCCGGACCCAAGCGTTGATCTGCGCATCGTTGACCCGCACTCACAGCAGCAAAAAGCGCCCGGCGAGGTCGGTGAAATCTGGGTCGACAGTCCCAGCAAGGCGGATGGCTACTGGGGCAAGCCGCAGCTTTCGCAAGATGTCTTTCGGGCTCAAATTACTGACAAGCCGCATCCGCCGGGCTACCTCCGCACCGGCGATATGGGCTTCCTGCATGACGGTGAGCTCTTCGTGTGTGGACGCTTGAAAGACATGATCGTCGTCCGTGGGCAAAATATACATCCAAACGATGTTGAAGCGTTTATCGAAGCCAACATCGCAGGTGTTGTCCTGGGCTCGGTCGTGGTCTTCGGCATAAAGAGCGACAATGACTGTGAGGGCGTTGGCGTCCTCATCGAGGCGAAGGGCAATGCACCTCTGCCGAAACTTGCAGAAATTGCTGAAGAAGTGGCCGCTGGGGCCCAGGTGCCGGTGCGGCTCGCGGCCCTGGTATCGCGCGGATCTATCGTCCGGACATCATCCGGCAAGATATCGCGAGCCTTGACGGAAGAGCGCTGGCGTACGGGACAGATCGAGCTGATCGACGTGCATGAACCTGGCCCAAACGCGAAGCCGCAAAAGTCCGCGTCAGACTATCTCGAAGAGCTGTTCCGTCTGGCGGAGGCGCGCGGCGACGAGACGCTGACACTCGAAGAACTCGGCCTTGATTCATTTGAACTGGTGACACTCAGTCTGCATCTTGAGGAATTCGTTGAGTACAACCGGCTTGGAAACGGACAGCTTTCCAGTGATGTCAATGACCTGCGGGTGATGCAGTCGATTTCCGTGGCGCAACTCCGCGCGTTGCTGACGGAGGCGGTTTCAGATGCGCCGGACGCTGACCGGCTGAACCACATGTCGGCCGAGGCGGTGCAGGCTGTCTTGAGCGAAGAAGAGCGCATCATGCACAACGATGCGCTGTTGCCGGACACTGTATCTTTCGACGCTTGCTCCGCGCAGCCGGAGCGCGGCGGGATGCTGATCACCGGGGCAACCGGGTTTCTCGGCACGCATTTGCTGGCCGCCTTGTTTCGGCTGAGCGATGAGCCGATCCACGTTCTCGTCCGTGCACAGGATGCCGAACATGGCCGCAATCGCATCGAGGCAGCGCTCTCTAGCGCCGGGTATGTCGATATGGCGCGTCTGGATGAGCTGTGGTCGCGGGTGGTGGTTGTACCGGGCGATCTGGCGCAAACGCGGCTTGGTCTCGACGAGCCGTGCTGGTCGGCGCTCGCGCAAAATGTCACGTCGATCTACCACTGTGGCGCTGAGGTCGACTATGTGAGGTCCTATCGGGCCACACGGGATGCCAATGTGGGCGGAACCTGCGAGGTGCTGCGGCTCTGTGCGGACGGCGCGAGAAAGCGGCTGCATCACATGTCCACCACCTTCGTCTTTGGCTGGTGCGCCATGCCGCAACTTTTGGAAGATCCCTATCCCGGCGGCATGAAAGACCGGGACTTCGGCTATGCCCAGACCAAGTGGGTGGCCGAGCAACTGGTCTATCAGGCGAAGGAGAGGGGGCTCGATGCCAGCATCTACCGGTCTTCACTGGTTACTGCGTCCCGCTCGGGGCATTATGTGCGCAGCGACATCGTCGCCCGGGTGCTGGGATACATGATCCGCCATGGCCTTTCGACCAGCGCTCAGAACCAGATGAGTTTCCTTCCCGTCGATCACTGCGCCGGCAATATTGCCGCCATTTCCCTGTGTGACGACGTCGATGCGGCAACGTTCCATGTCACGGCTGACCAGCACTATTCGATCGCTCATGTATGCGACGTGATCGCCGCCCGGTTCGGATACCGGTTCGGCCGCACGGACATGGACGGCTTTGCCGATCACATGCATCATCATTGCGGTCCGGACGATGAGTTGTTTCCTCTCAAGCCTTTCATCACGCGGCATGTGGAACGCGTCAATCGCATGCAGAACAAGCGCTACGACAATCGCAACTACCGACAGGCCCGTCAGCGCGCCGAAGGTGCAGTGCCTGAGCCGCCGCTGGAAGAAACAGTGGATGCCATCGTAAGATTTCTGCAAGCCGATGGGCTGGTTCCCGCCGTTGAGCCGGCGACACAAGAGCGCCTGAGCGGCCCTTCGGCCGGGCCCGCAGGCTGAGGTGTCGGCGTTGTGCAGAAAGCACCGGGTGCTTGACGACAAACGGGTTCACATTTCATCCCGTTACGACGATAATCTCGAGCGTCCGGTGACGCATCGATCCATTAGCTGTCGGCCCGAAGGATGGGCCGTGACACGAGCCAGTCGGTTGGATCGTTTGTGCTGCCGGCAGTTTTGTTCAATGCGGCGGACCGGTGATACGCGAGAACGTGCCAGGGCCCGGGGCGCATGGAAACGACTGAGAAACTGAGGGAGAAACATGAGCAAACGTGTAGCGATAATCGGCGCCGGGCCGTGCGGTTTGGCACAGTTGCGCGCCTTTCAATCGGCCAAGGCAAAAGGTGCGGACATTCCTGAGGTCGTGTGCTTTGAAAAGCAGGACGACTGGGGCGGTCTATGGAACTACACATGGCGCACCGGGCTTGATGAATATGGCGAGCCGGTTCACTGCAGCATGTATCGCTATCTGTGGTCGAACGGGCCCAAGGAATGCCTCGAATTTGCGGATTACACATTCGAAGAGCATTTCGGCAAGCCGATTGCATCCTATCCGCCGCGCGCAGTCTTGTGGGACTACATCAAGGGCCGTGTCGAAAAGGCTGGAGTGCGTGACTGGATCAGGTTCCGTACGCCGGTGCGGATGGTCACCTACGACGATGACAGCGGCAAGTTCACCGTAACCGCCCAGGATCTCGTCAAGGGCCATACCTATTCTGAAGAGTTCGACAATGTGGTCGTTGCAAACGGGCATTTCTCGACGCCCAACGTGCCGCAGTTCGATGGTTTTGAAACGTTCAACGGCCGGGTGCTCCATGCGCATGATTTCCGTGATGCGCTGGAATTCAAGGACAAGGATATCCTGATCATCGGCACCAGTTATTCGGCTGAAGACATCGGATCCCAGTGCTGGAAGTACGGCGCCAAGTCGCTAACCGTGTCTCACCGCACGGCGCCCATGGGATTTCACTGGCCGGACAACTGGCAAGAGGTGCCGCTGCTCGTCAAGGTCGATGGCAATACCGCGCACTTCAAGGATGGTTCGACCAAGGACGTCCAGGCAATTATCCTGTGTACCGGCTACCTGCACCACTTCCCGTTCCTGCCGGATGGTTTGCGGCTTGAAACCGGCAACCTGATGTGGGCGCACGGGCTCTACAAAGGCGTTGTTTGGCAGAACAACCCCAAACTGTTTTATCTCGGCATGCAGGACCAGTTCTATACCTTCAACATGTTCGATGCGCAGGCCTGGTTTGCCCGTGATATCATGATGGGGCGCATAGAACTGCCCTCAAAGGAAGCAAGGCTCAAGGACGAGCAGATATGGATCGACCGTGACGCCACACTGGAAACCGATGAGGACATGATCTGGTTCCAGGGTGACAATGTTCAGGAACTGATCGATCTGACGGATTATCCGAGCTTCGACATCGAAGCCACCAATCAGACATTCATGGCGTGGGAGCATCACAAGCACGACGACATCATGACTTTCCGCAACAACAGCTACACGTCACTGATGACCGGCGCTCAGGCGCCGGCCCATCACACACCGTGGAAGGACGCGCTGGATGACTCCATGGAAGACTATCTGAGGACCGACTAAAAGTTGAATCTGCGGACCATTTGGGGCCGCCTTGCGGGCGGCCTCATTTATTTGGGTATCGCAAGTTTCAGGCGCCGGACCATCAAACGGTTCCATATGAACGTGAAGCGATCTAAACCCGATCAGGCGCGCACTCGGGACTTTTTCGGGTCGTAGTGCGGGAACGCAACGATGCGGGCCGGCAGGCGCTTTTGGTGCCCGTCGAGTTTGCCGACTTCCACTTCCGTGCCGGTTTCCGCATGAGCAATGTCGATGCGGGCCAGCGCAATGTTCTTTTTCAGGATCGGTGAGCGGGTCGCACTGGTGACCTCGCCGATCTGCGGCCGGCCGATGTGAACGCAGTCACCGTGGCCGACAGTTTCATTGCCGTCGATCTCCAGTCCCACCAGTTTGCGGGAGGGGTTTTCCTTACGGCGGATCAGGGCATCGCGGCCGATGAAATCATCTTCCTTGGTCTTCAGAGCGACGGAAAACCCGATGCCGGCTTCAAACGGATCGGTCTGGTCGCAGAAATCATTTCCGGCGAACACCAGGCCCGCCTCGATCCGCACCATGTCGAGTGCTTCGAGGCCAAGAGGTGAGATCCCGTGCGGTTCGCCGGCCTCCCAAACCGCATCGAAAACTTCGCCTGCGTCTTTGGGATGGCACCAGATCTCGTAGCCAAGTTCACCCGTATAGCCGGTGCGGGATACAACAACCGGTGCGCCCTCATATTCGCGGATCCGTCCGACGGTGAAACGGAACCACTCAAGCTCTTCCAGAGAGGTGTGTGCCGGTGGCGTCCAGATAACTTCTTTCAGGATGTCGCGGGATTTCGGTCCCTGGACCGCGATGTTGTGCATCTGATTGGTCGAAGAGCGGACCCATGCGTTGAGCCTGAGCTTTTCGGCCTGCTCGCGCAGCCACTTGCCGCCATATTCGTCGCCACCGATCCAGCGGAATTTCTGGTCGCCGAGCCGGAACAGGGTGCCGTCATCGAGCATGCCGCCATGCTCGTAGCACATGGCGGAGTAAACCACCTGGCCGACGCTCAGTTTCCTCACATTGCGGGTGAGGGTGTACTGCATCAGGGCTTCAGCATCCGGGCCGGTTACTTCGAACTTGCGCAACGGCGACAGGTCCATAACCACGGCGCGCTCGCGGCACGCCCAGTATTCGGCAATGGCGCCATCATTGTTGAAATGATTGGCGAGCCAGAAGCCCTTGTATTCGGTGAAGTTCCGGGTGTGGGCGGAGAAACTTTCGTGGAATCCGGTTTCGCGGGTCAGTTCAGGTTCGGCATCCGGTGTCATTCTAAATGCAATCGCTTTTGAGTAGGTTTCTTTATCGGAATATGTGCGCACATGAATGTCGGTTGGGTTCCAGCCGTTGGCGGCTGTCGTGTCATCGGGGCATGCGGACGAGACGCAAACCAGATCGGTGAGCGCCCGCATCAGCACATAATCGCCGGGCCTTGACCAGGGTTCATCGAGATAGAGCACATTGTTGTCGTCGATGGCGGTATTGTAGAAATAGTTCAGCGCCATCCAGCCGGCGCGCGGGCGGACGCCATACTCATCGAGCGCATCGTTGAAGTTATCGGTACAGTTGACATGTCCGGGATAGCCGATGTCGTCGTAGTATCTCGCCGTGCAGGCAAGGCCGAACGCATCATGGCGGCCGCAGGTGTCCTGCACCAGTTCCACCAGAGGCGTCATGTCCTCGTCGAAGCCTTTGGAGAACAGGCCGGGACTTGGGTAGCCCTGCGCCATGAGGGTCCGCGTGGTGGTGGCATCAAGCGGACGATCGAGACCTTGGTCGAGCTTGCGGGCGTCAAAACACTGGAAATCCGTGCACTGGCGTCCGGCGACATCGATGACCTGAATGTACTCGCCGGCGCGCACAAAGAACCCCTGTGCGGTTCTCGTCGCAATGCGAATGTCCTGCAGAGGATCGCCCAGGGGGTCAGGCAGCTCCACATCCTGTGTGGGCCGCACCTTGGCGCGATGAACCATGAGAAGGATCGGCGTCAAAGTGTTATGAGCGTCGACCTGCATCGCCGCACCGGGTGCGCAAACAATTAGCGCTCCATCGCGGGTGGCGGTGAATTCTGCGGAAGCACCAGCCCGTGCGCCGGTGCCAAACAGCCGCACGCCCCGGGCATCGGAAAGTTTGATGCTGCGCCGTTCCAGGTGGCGTTTGACCGCCTGGCCGCTTTGAGACCCACTCGCCAAAATGGCTTTGAGACCCTCTGCGATAGTGCCCGAACTCTCCCCGATAATACCGGGGTCGACGCGGCCCTTGGCATCGGCAGCGACCAGTTCGCAGGCCTGCAGCCCTTCCATATCGGTGACCGCAATGCGATCGCCCTGCCACAGGGAAATCACCACTGCGCCGCCGCCGGCAACCACATAGCGTTCAGTCCCGGGCGCCAGCAGGGGCACGCCCGGCCGGAGTATTGCGGAGGGCCTGGGCGGGCCGGAGTTGAAGGTTTGTGGTTCTGGTTGATCCAACATGGCGCGAACTTAGAGCATAATCTTTCCACAAGGAACCGTTTGATGGGCTGATATGGCCCACCGAAGGCCGGGTTTTCGCGCCCGCTGGACAGCGTTAAGTCCCGCTGGTGGTCACCGGGACCACGGTGCGGAACTTGCCTTGCCAGCGGGTGCGAAAAACCGGTCAAACCGATTCCATGTGGAAAGATCATGCTCTGGCCGCCACCAGGTGGCTTGTCACGACCCTGTGCCTGATCTTTTGTACGCCTCACAATGCGTGCCATCAACTGGGCCTTGCACTTGGCCTGCGAGGCGCGGTAATTGTATTGGCCTGAAGGGGTTCTGCGCAGAAGTTTCGATGTCTGCCTCTTTCCCATCACAGAAAAGGTGTTGTTTGCGAAAGAGAACGCCATACATTGGTGATGTTTCGATCTGATCGCTTGTGCTGGCGTGTGTGGAGCGGATGTAGGGTTTACATGATGGTCATAAGTTTCGCGTGCCGGGCCAAGGCCCTTGTGCTTGCCTTCGCGGTTGTCGTGCTGAGCGTCAATTTCGCTTATGCGGAGAGCGCGGTGGAAAGCTCCAGGACCAAGGGCAAGCTTCCCACCCCGCAACACAGTGTGCTGAAACGCTTTGCCGGGAAGTGGAAGGGCAAAGGCGTCTTGCGTTCGTCGGGCAAGACCGAAAACGAAGTGGTGCGCTGCCAACTCAAATCGACCCTGATTTTTGACAGCCGTTTTCTCTATCAGGATGGCAAGTGCTCCGCCGTCGGCCGCACCGTGTCATTCCTGATTACGCTCGCCTATGACAAGATCGTGCAGAAATATACCGGCTCGTGGATCAACAGCATCAGTCTGGGGATCTGGAATATGGACGGGGAGAAGGATGATCGCAATCTGACCTTCACCGTTGTGCATGACGATCCGGACAACAGGAAGAAGATCAAGAGCACGGTCAACATGAGCTGGATCGATAACAATCAATACCGCCTGGTGATGACCTCTGCGGATGTCGAAACCGGCCAGAACTTCGAGCGCAGCAACATCGTTTTCCAACGCAAGTGATGGACCATTAGTTCAGCTGCTGGACGACCAGCTGAGCTGCGTTTTTATCCACTCTTTCCTTTAAAGCCTCGAGCGACAGCAAGCCCGCCTGCGTGTCCACATGCTCAACCACGGAGGATGCATTTACTGTTGCGGATTTGAGGGCCTCCTGTGGGGGCGTGCCGGAAGCAAGGAAAGCCGCCATTGTTGACGTGAAACCGTCGCCTGCGCCCGCCGTTCCGGCAACCTGCGTCGGCAGGACCGGGCAGTGGTACAAGGTGCCGTCGGCGGAAAGATACGACCCCTTGATGCCGTCGGTTACGATGACGAACCTGGGGCCGCGTTCATGCAGTTCCTGAACGAAACGATCCAACTCGAGCTGCAGGCCTTCAAAGCGCAGACCACGCGCCATCAGGTCCGGCATGGTCTCACTCAAACGGAGCGGCTGGTTTGCCGGCAGCGCGGATGCCATTCCGGGCAGCAGTGCCTCAGACTCAACCCGGTTCATGGCCAGGATGTCGAGATTGGCAACTGCGTCGAAGAACTCTGCCCGCCTGGTCGTGAGCTGGAGAATGCCCGGATTGGCGGCCACCAGTGCGCCTGCCTGTTTTCCGGAGCGGAGCAATTGCGGGAAACACTCGGCGGACGCACCGCTGAGTGACGCGACATAGAGCAGATCAAGGCCTTCGAAATTCTGGGAGTCGAGTTCGTCACACCGCAGCAGCGTGTTGGCGCCGCGGCGTGTGAATATGGTTGCGTTGCGGTCGTGCGACGAAATCATCACCGCGACGCCGGTTGCCATTTCATCTGTCGCAATCAGCCGGGCCTCGCTGACGTTCTCCTGGCGCAGGGTTTCGCGCACCTTCTCAGCGTTCAGATCCATGCCGATCTTCGACAAGACCGCAACCTCGAAGCCCAGCCGGCTCAGGCTCACGCCCACATTGACCGCCCCACCACCGCAATGGATCGAAATGTCCTCTGCATCAATCTTGCGGCCCTGTTCGAGAAGCAGGAAGGATGCGGTTGCGTTTGCCATGGTGATACGCTCGACATTGCGGTCCGCGATCAAGGTAATGATATCGACGGCAGCCGAGCCGACGGTTGCCGCTTTGAGGGCTGGAGAGGTCATGCAAGTCGTTCCTGTGCCATGGCGCGCAGTCTGCCGCGTTGGATTTTTTTGCCGTTCGGCCCGTCGGTTGTGGGAAAGTCTTCAAGCGGAAAGATACGCTGCGGCACCTTGAACTTCGCCAGTCCCTCGCTGCAATGAGCGATCAGTGAAGCTTCGTCGACCAGATAGTTTTCGGTGGCGATGACGAATGACGCGGGGCGCATGTGGTCGTCGATGACGATTCCTACAGTCTGGGATGTGGCAACGGAGGGATGGCGTTCCAGCCAGGCGTCAATCTCTGCCGGATTGACCAGAAAGCCGCCGAGACGGATGCCGTCTCCCATACGGGTTTCGAACACGAACCTTCTGTCGTCGAGCAGATATCCGAGATCTCCAGATCGCACGAAACCATCCTCGCCGATGCCACGGGATGTGGCCTCGGGGTCGTCCATATATGCGCGCATAAGGCTTGGACCTTTGAGATACAACTCCCCTGTTTGTCCCTGAGGCAGTGGATCTCCAGTATCGGGGTCGCGCACCTGCACCTGCGCATCAGGGCTGGTGAGGACGCCGCCGGCCAGGGCGCGGCCGGCGATATCCGCGGACAGCGGCTGGCGCGCATACAACGCCTGCACTTCACTCATGCCGTAAAGGCCGGTGGCCTTAAGTCCTGCGCGGGCACAGTTTTCCACGAAACTGTCCACTCTGGCATTGGTGAAAGCCGCAAAGCCGCACCACTTGATGGTTTTCAGCGCTTGAGGCTGCGATGCATCACAAATGCGTTGCAGCATCTCGTCCGAGCTGTTGAATGTGGTGACTTGGTGCTCGGCAATGAGCCGCACCGCTTCTCGCGCGTCGAAGGCCGCCATGTTGATCGAGGGCCGACCCGCCGCAATCGCCGCCATCGCCTGGGTGAGGCCGAAAGTGCCGCACAGGGGCAGGGCCTGCAGCAGGACGGTGTCCGGTGCCACATAATCAAAGGCTTGCGCAACCTCGCCTGCATGGATGCTCAACGAACGGTGGGTGTGAAGAACAAACTTCGGTTTGGAAGTGGTGCCCGATGTGGTGAAGACAATGGCGCCGTCACCGGGGTCTGCGTGGTGGTCCGGTGGCCCCGCCTCGCGGGCAAGGTCGTCGAGGGCCACATGTTCCGCGCCGGCGGCAGCGGCTTCCCGAACCCCGCCTCGGGCAGTGATTACGAGCGTCAGCTTGTGCAGTGCTGCCGGGTCCGCATCGCGCAGGATCGCATCGAAGGCGATGCCCTTGAAACCCGGCTCATAGATCAGCGCGGTGCAGCCGGACCGCCCGACAATGTCTTCAACTTCAGCGGAACGAAAACGGGTGTTCACGGCAATGGCGATGGCGCGAATGCGGGCGAGGGCGAACAGGCAGATCAGCCAATCGGACCGGTTGGGAAGCCACAGCGCGACCCTGGAGCCCTCCGCGATACCGCGGCCCTTCAATCCTGCGGCAAGCGCGCAGGATCTTTGCTCAAGTGTTTCAAACGACATGGTATTGCCGTCTTCGACCAGCGCCGTTGCTGCAGGCGATTTTGTGGTGATGGTGTTCAACAGGGCGGGGAGTGTCTCGGGCGAAGTCATATCGCGCCACTATTACAGGCGTTGGTCGCGTTCTCAACCCGTCACAGGAATGTCGCGGTAACGCCACACGAATCAGTCATGGCGGATTAAGAACCGCCGTTAACCATTTGGTGAGTCTTTGTGCCGCAATGGTGCAGATACCGGATTTGGGTAAGCCCGCGTTAACGAATTGTTATCACCTTAGTAACAAATATTAGCGAGACATTAGTAACCAAGATGACTGAGCAGATGACGATAAACCTGAAACTTCCCCACGTTACCGAGCTCAAGCCACGAATCACGGTGTTTGGGACCGGCGGTGCTGGCGGCAATGCCGTCAACAATATGATCGAATCTCATCTCGATGGAGTTGAGTTTGTGGTCGCAAACACTGACGCCCAGGCGTTGGCACAAAGCGCTGCTGATCGGCGGATCCAGATGGGCGCTGCCCTGACCGAGGGTCTCGGCGCCGGATCGCAGCCGCAGATTGGCGCGGCAGCGGCGGAAGAGGCGTTGCCCGAAATTATCGACCATCTTTCCGGATCGCATATGTGTTTCATCACCGCCGGCATGGGTGGTGGTACGGGAACCGGAGCGGCACCGGTGATAGCCCGGGCTTCGAAAGAGCAGGGGATCCTGACTGTTGGTGTCGTCACCAAGCCGTTCCACTTCGAAGGGCAGCGACGGATGGAAACCGCAGAACGCGGTATCGATCAGCTCGCCCAGCACGTTGACACCCTGATCGTCATTCCGAATCAGAACCTGTTCCGGGTTGCGAACGAGAAGACCACATTTGCCGATGCCTTCGCCATGGCGGACCAGGTGCTGTATTCCGGCGTTGCCGGGATCACCGACCTGATGATCAAGGAAGGCTTGATCAATCTTGACTTTGCCGACGTACGGTCGGTCATGAGTGAGATGGGCAAGGCCATGATGGGCACCGGCGAAGCTTCCGGTGACAAGCGCGCAGTCGATGCGGCCGAAGCCGCTATTGCCAATCCGCTGCTTGACGATGTCAGCATGCGCGGCGCGCGCGGTCTTTTGATCTCGATTACCGGCGGCAAGGACCTGACGCTTTACGAAGTGGATGAAGCGGCGACGCGTATTCGTGAAGAAGTCGATCCTGAAGCCAATATTATTCTTGGTGCGACGTTTGATGATTCGCTCGAAGGCATCATGCGGGTGTCCGTCGTCGCAACCGGCATTTCGATGGAAAGCTCGGTGGAACGTCCGGTCTATGAAAGCACCCAGTCGGGCAGCTACTATGACACCGCTCAGGACTACCAAAGCGACTATTCCGATCAGCCCGCCGACGAAGGCTACAGTGCCGAAGAGCCGGTGGTCGAACAAGACGGTTACGCTGAGGTTGCCGAGACCGTGGAACCTGAATTTGCAGCGCAAATCGTTACTGAAGATCCGGTTTATGAAACCGAAGTCAGCATTGAGCGGGCGCCAGCAGCAGAAATCAACGACCAGGCGGCGCTTGCGGCACAGCTGGCGCCAGCGCCAGCACAGGTATCGGCACATGCCCAGCAGGCCGAACAGGCAGGCATGCGCATGCCGGAAATCGAAGAATTTCCACCGATTGCCCAACGCCAGATTGCCGCCAAGCAGGGGCAGGTGGTTGAAGACCTGGCAAATCATGCGCAAACGCGCCGCACTGGCCTACTGGCACGGCTGGCCAATGTGGGACTGGGCCGAAAGGAACCGGTTGCAATTCCCGTTGATCCGGTGGAGCCAACGCTCAGTAATCAGTTCGGTGCGGAAGAGCCGCGACCCGAAGCCATTCAGGCGCGGCCCGCTCCGTCCGCACAGATGCGTCCCCCGAGTGGGCAGATTGACCCAGGGCTGGATGACGAACAGCTCGAAATCCCCGCATTTCTGCGCAGGCAGGCCAACTGATCCTGACCTGCTTGTGAGCGGATTTGACCCGGCGGCCATATTTCCGCCGGGTTTTACCATTCTTACGGATATGTTGCTGTTCCGGTCATTCCCGCACTGGCGTGTGTGCCGTGATTGCGATAAAACGTCATCGGGACTACGACAGACCGCCGTTCAGGGTTGGGAACAGCGGCTCGATCTCCCTCCGACTTTAGCATGGTAAGTGGATCGCGGATGAGTTTGCGAATGAACGACAGGGGCATGGGCGTCTTTACAGGCGCTGTTCGACAGATATCGCGACCATTTTTTGTGGTTCTCGCTCTGACCATGGGGTCTTTGGTCCTGACCGGCTGTTCCAGTGTTGGAAACATGTGGGACGAAGCCTTCGGCGATCCCGAAAAGCCGCCTGGATATGACGAAAGCGACCCCAACACCTTGTTGCCTGAGGGCGATGAGCCGGTTGCGGAACTCTACAACGAAGGGCTCGATCTGCTGCGGGCCGGCAAATATGCCAAGGCAGCCACCCAGTTTGAGGAGGTGGAACGCCAGCATCCCTATTCGTCCTGGGCGCGCCGGGCCATTCTGATGACCGCCTATGCGCATTATGAGCGCAACGCCTATGACGATGCCGTGGGCGCATCGAAGCGGTTCTTGTCACTGCACCCAGGGCATGAACATGCGGCCTATGCCTATTACCTGATCGCGCTGAGTTATTACGAGCAGATCGTCGACGTGGGCCGTGACCAAGGGGTGACCAGGGCCGCGCTGACTTCTTTGGAAGAAGTGGAGCGGCGTTACCCCGGGACGCTTTATGCGCGCGACGCCAAGGCCAAGGCGATCCTTGCCAAGGACCATCTGGCGGGCAAGGAAATGAAGGTCGGGCGGTATTATCAAAACAAGCATGCCTATGTGGCCGCCATCAACCGGTTCAAGAAGGTTGTGGTCGAATACCAGACCACATCACATACGCCGGAGGCCTTGTTGCGGTTGACTGAAGCCTATATGTCGCTTGGTGTGAAGAGCGAGGCGCAGACAGCGGCTGCGGTTTTGGGCCACAATTATCCTTCGAGCGAATGGTACAAGGACGCCTACACCCTGGTGCGCAGCGACGGCCTTGAAGTTCGTGAGGATAAGGGCTCATGGATCAGCAAAGCCTTTAGTTCCATCAACCCATTCTGATATACAGGGCCACATGTTGGCCACGCTTTCCATTCGCGACATTGTGCTGATTGA
>JAJFHM010000046.1 GCA_021775625.1 Hyphomicrobiales bacterium
GCCCTGACCGGCCTGGTGATTGCAGCCTGTCCCGCCCTGTTGCTCACAGGGCTGTCGCTTCTGGCACCGCCGTCAATCTGGGTCCTGATCGGATTGCAGTTCCTCTACATGTTCGGGATCGGCGTCATGTCGCCCAACACGGCGGCGGGCGCGCTGATCGATGTTGCCAAATCAGCCGGCGCGGCCTCGGCCATGTTTGGCTTCCTGCATGTCGCCGCCGCCAGCATCGCGGTTTTGGTCCTCGGCCAGATACAGGGCGATACGGGCACTCCGGTCTATGCGCTGCAGACAGCGCTGATCGCGCTGGCGATTGGCGGGTTCGTCACCATCCGCCGGTTGGGAGCGTAATGCGTTTGCATCGATGCAAGGGGAACGGCATATGAGCCAGCCTGACGCCGTGGGTTGAGCGGCGTACCCGCGCAAAATGTTGAGCCTGCTGCGGTACCGGCGCATTGCCTACCGGTTCATCACCACGGGCGGTTCAGATATCATCCAGCCCGGTGCCGCCATAAAGCCAGGCGATGCGGTCGTACCATTCCTCCTGGGAACGCGCGCTCATGATGGCGTTGCGCACCTGGGCCTGCGCACCTGCCGGGTGATAGACATATTCACCCATCAGGCGGCTGCCCATGACAACGCGGGTGGTGCGCACGACGCGTTGCGCCTGATAGGCGGCGAAGGCCTGATCGAGATCCTCATGCGCATCCACCATGTGGCTCAGGCAGACTGCATCTTCGAGCGCCATGCAGGCGCCCTGGGCGAGATATTGCAGCATGGGATGGGCGGCATCACCGAGGAGAACCGCGCGGCCGTCGACCCAGGTTTCAACCGGCTCGCGGTCGCACAGCACCCAGAGCTTCCAGTCCTTGCCATGCTCGATCACCTGTTGCGCGCGCGGGTGGATATGCTCGAAACCGCGGCGCACGTCTTGCCTTGAGACCGGCACGCCCGCCACCGCTTCCGTCACGTCATTGTGGTAGGTAACGACCAGGTTGAACACCTTCCAGCCCTTGAGCGGGTAATGCACGATGTGGCATTTGGGACCGGCCCACAAGGTTGCCGCGTTCCAGCGCAAATCTTCCGGCATCTGTTCGGTCGGAATGACGGAACGGTAGGTGGTGTGACCGGAGACCCGTGGGAGGCCGTCCCCGACCAGTTGCGCCCGCACCGGCGAGTTGAGGCCATCCGCACCGATCAGCGCGCAGCCTTTGACCGGCTCCGCGCCGTCGACCAGAACCGTAATTCCGCTGCCTTCTTGCGCATAGCCGGTGACACAATGGCTGGTCCTGAGCTCTACCAGGGCGTGTTCCTCGCAGGCCTTCAGGATGGAGCCGTGCAGGTCGGCGCGATGCACCACCGCGTAAGGGTTGCCGAAGCGCGCCCGAAACGCCTCATCGAGGCGGATGTGGCAGATCTCCTGCGCGTCGAGCCCATCCATCAGCCGCAACCGGTCGATATAGACTGCTTCCGAGCGCGCCTGATCGCCGACCCCCAGAGCATCGAAACAATGGAACGCGTTGGGTCCAAGCTGGATGCCGGCGCCGATCTCGCCCAGCTGCGAGGCCTGTTCAAGGACGATGACGGGTCTGCCCTTGCGGGCGAGGCCGAGGGCGGCGGACAATCCGCCGATGCCGCCCCCGGCGATGACGAAGGGTTGGTCGCTCATGAAGGCTTTATGGGCAACGCTCACGCACCCGGCAAGGTCAATTCACAACCTGGCGCGATCACGCATAAACCGCAACAGGATCACCGAGTGCGTCCATGACCGGTGCCGCGCCCAGTCCCGGTGTCTCAGGCGCTGTGATGTGACCATCGACAGCGCTCGCTCCGTTGGCCGAAGCAACACTCACCATCGAGGCGCAATCCCATGCCGCAATGCGCGAGGCCTCAGGTGTCGATTGCGCGAGATGAGCAACCGCTGTATCGGACATGGCGCCGCCGCCGGTGTCCATGATCAGGCACTTGATGCCGGTTGAAAGGCAGAAGTCGCGCATCTGCCGCGCCTTGGTGAGCCCGCCCACACGGCTGACCTTGATATTGATGATTTCGGCCGCCCCTTCAGAATTGGCGCGCACCAGATCCGCCATCTCCTTGATGCCCTCATCGAGGGATATCGGGTGGGAGGTGGCGCGGCGGACTTTGAGGTTCTCCTCAAAGGTCTCACAGGGTTGTTCGAAAAAGACCCCCAGATCGCGCACCTGGTTCATCACGGCGATAGCGTCCGCCGGCAGCCAGGAGCGGTTGAGATCGAAGAAGATCACCTCGCCCGGTTCCTGATGCGCGTTGAGATGCCGGATGCGGGCCACGTCGAGGCCGGGGTCCGATCCGCCGATCTTGGCCGAATGCACCCGGTAGCCCTGCGTCCGGAAATCTTCCACAAACCCCAGCATCTCTTCCGGCGTACCGGTCGAAACACTCGATGCTATGGGCACCGGCCCGCCATGCCGCCCCCCCAGCAGGTCACAGAGCGGAAGGCCTGCAACCTGCCCCAGAATGTCCCAGCAGGCGATATCGACAGGCGCTTTGATGTAGGGGTGTCCGGGCAGGGCCACATCCATCATCTGGTTGATCTGTGCCGGCACCCTCGGGTCGTGCCCGATAAGCTGCGGTGCAAGCTCTTCGAGACCGGCGCGGATGCCGCGGCCGAACCCCGGCAGGTAGGTCACACCCCACGGACAGCCTTCGCCCCAGCCGGTGATGCCGGCATCGGTTTCGAGCGACACCATGGTGCTGTCGAGACGTTCGAATTTCAGTCTTCCGCCCGACAGCCAGTAAGGTTTCTTGAGCGGCAGATCGACCTGATAGACGGAGATGCGGGTGATTTTCATGGGACCTGGCTATCCGGCGGAACGATTACAAAATTGCCCACGTGATCTTTCTGAAGGAAAGCCTCCTGCGCTTCGCGGAGTTCAGAAAGCGCCCAGGTGCGCGCCAGCAGGGGTTTGATTTCACCGCGCTCGATATAGCCCACCAGATCGTCAAACATGCCCGGCGGCACGATGGTGGCGCCGGTGTAAGTGTGGTCATTGAGGTAGAAGGTGCGCAGATCGAACTCGACGATCGGTCCGGCAATGGCCCCGGCACAGGTATAACGCCCGCCGCGGCACAAAACCTCGATCATCTGCGGCCACAACGGCCCGCCCACCACATCGGCCACCACATCCACTTCCGCCCGGCCGGTTGCCTGTTCGATGGCAGCTCTCAGGTCTTCCGGCCCGCGCGGCAGCACATAATCCGCACCAACCGATTTCACCTGACCGGCTTTCGCCTCACCGGACAGCGCGATCACTGTGGCGCCGCGGCGCTTGGCAAGCTGGATCAGTGCTGAGCCGACACCGCCAGATGCGCCCGGAACCAGCACCGTGTCGCCCTCACCGACTGCGCCGCGCTGAAGCATGTTCTCAGCCGTAATGTAAGATGTGGCGAAGGTGGCGATCTCGGCATCGGCGAGATCGCTTTCGACGGGCAGGGCGTGCCGCGCTAGAACCTTGGTGAACTGCGCATAGCCGCCATCCACCTCGGAACCGTAATAGCCGCACTTGTCCATGTTCATCGGGTCGGACCAGTCGCGCAGCCAGGTGTCGACAATCACCCGCCGGCCCATAAGGCTCTGGTCAACATCGCCGCCCACCGCCACCACATGGCCGCAGACATCGGCGCCCTGAATGCGCGGGAAGACCAAACCCGACCCCCAGGCACCGTCCCCGTCGCTGACTTCGTCAAAGCCTTTGGTTCCGCCGTCCGCATGGGTGCCTTCGCGAACCGCTTTCGAGTACCAGCCGATGCGGGTGTTGATGTCCGTGTTGTTCATCCCGCAGGCGCTTACCTTGATGAGGACTTCACCGTCACCGGGCACTGGCGTTGGAAAATCCTCGCGGTATTCAAGCTTGTCGAGGCCGCCATGCCCGGTCAGCACCATGGCCGCCATGGTTTGAGGGATGTCCGTCACAGGCTTTACTCCATCGCTTCATTCGGATCAGTCGATGTAGTGGCGCTACCCCGCCGCAGGCAAATGCAAAAAATTCAATGCACGGCTGCAGCCGGAACGCCAATTGCAGGAACTTGAGCGGTTGCAGATCCGATCTCAACGGACGGCAAGGGCTGCCGATGCTTCGAGACGGGCCTCTGGCCCTCCTCAGCATGAGGCGGAAATTGTCACTTCGTAAAAAGACGCTCCAATCTTCGGCCTCATCCTGAGGAGCGCGCCGCGAGGCGTGCGTCTCGAAGGGTGGGCGACCCGGCGCAACGCTACCGGTGCCCTCTCAATCCACTTCTGCGTCCACCTCATCATCCGAGAGGTCGATCCAGATGGTCTTGGTCTCGGTATACTGGTCATGCGCCATGAGCGAGTTGTCGCGGCCGCCGAAGCCCGATTGCTTGTAGCCGCCGAACGGGGTTGTGATATCGCCTTCGCCGTAGCAGTTGACCGTTACCGTGCCCGCCTGGATGGACCGCGCCACCCGGTGCGCCTTTTTCAGGTGCGAGGTGAAAACCGAGGCCTGCAGGCCATAGCAGGTGTCGTTTGCCGCCTGCACCGCTTCTTCTTCATTGCCGACCGGAATGACCGACAGGACCGGCCCGAAGATTTCATCGCGGGCAATCGACATGTCCGACTTCACACCATCGAAAATGGTCGGCTCGATATAGTATCCACCGCCGTTCTTGATGGCATCGCCGCCGCGGGCAACGCTGGCGCCTTCCTTCTTGCCGGCTTTGATGTGGCCCATGACCTTGTCGAAATGTTCCCGGGTCACCATGGCGCCGAGCTTGTTGGCCGGGTCGAGCGGCGTGCCGGTGCGCCAGTCATTGGTCTTGTCCAGCACCCGGGCGAGCAGGTCGTCCTTGATCTTCTCATGCACGATGAGGCGCGAATTTGAGGTGCAGTTCTGGCCCATGTTCCAGAACACCGCATGCGCCACGTGTTCCGCCACATGATCGAGATTTTCCGCATCTTCCAGCACCACGCAGGGGTTCTTGCCGCCACATTCGAGCACGATGCGCTTGAGATTGGAGCGCGCGGAATATTCCAGAAACTTGCGGCCCACTTCGGTGGAACCGGTGAACGACACCGCATCGATACCCGGATGCATGCCGATGGCGTGCCCCGCGGTTTCACCCATTCCGGGCACCACGTTGAGTACGCCTGCCGGCATGCCGGCTTCAATCGCAAGATCCGCCACCCGGAGTGCCGTCATGCTGGTCTGCTCAGCCGGCTTGACGATGACCGAATTGCCGGACGCCAGTGCTGGTCCGATCTTCCAGGCCAGCATCATCAAAGGGAAATTCCACGGCAGCACGCAGGCCACCACACCGAGCGGCTCCTTGACGATCAGGCCGAGCGCATCGTCGCCTGACGGGGAGATCTTGTCATAAAGCTTGTCGGCGGCCTCCGCATGCCATTCGAGGCAATGCATGGTCTCCGGCAGATCAATGGTCGTACAATCAAGGATCGGCTTGCCGCTTTCGACCGATTCCAGAACCGCCAGTTCATTGCGGTGACGCTTAAGGAGCTTGACCAGCCTGATCATCACCTTCTTGCGCTCGGTCGGATGCATGCGCGACCAGTGGCCGCGTTCAAACACTTCGCGCGCCTTGGCAACCGCAAGGTCCACGTCCGCTGCATCACAGGCCGCAATCTGTGCGATCACCTCACCGTCTGCCGGATTGACCGTGTCAAATGTCTCGCCCGACTTGGCGGCCATGAACTTGCCGTTGATGAAGGCGTTGGTGGGGAACTCCAGCGCCGTCGCGATCGACTGGTATTCAGCCTTGGTCAACAAGCCGGACATGGGGCACCTCATCTGAACGGGTTTCACCTTCGCCGGACAGGATCTGGCGCATTGTGGTCTTGGCGGTGTTGAGCACTTCGCGCAATTCGCGGCGCTGTTCCTTCTTGAGCGCGCGCAACGGTTTGCGCACCGGACCCGCTGGCAGGCCATAAAATTCGGCACAGAACTTGACGCTCTGGAGATACTTGCCGCCGCCCTCGAGCACCGAGGTGATCGGCAACAGCGCCTCCATCATGCGCCGGGCTTTGACGAAATCATGATCGATGGTGCACATGTTGTGGAAGGCGATCACTTCGTCGATGAAGAAATTGCCCATCGGCGTGACCCAGCTGGTGGCGCCCCAGACGTAGAACTCCAGCGCCTGGTCCTCGCAGCCGCAGGACAGCTGGATGTGCTGGAACTCGCGGGCCAGCAGGTGCACCCGGTTGATGTCGCCGGAGGCTTCCTTGATGCATTGGAAATTGGCGTTCTGGCCGACACGTTCGAGGAACTCTTCGCCCATCATGACCCCGGTGCGGCCGGGATAATTATAAAGCATCACCGGCAGGCCGGCGGCGCGGTCGACCATCAGGCAGTGGCTCACCAGCTCGCGTTCGGTCGGCAGCGAGTAATAAGGTGCGGCGATCAGGATGGCGTCGGCGCCGGCTTCCTTTGCCGCGCCCGCAAGCATTGCTGAATCTTCTGAGCGCGCATCATTGACGCCCGCAATCATCGGCACCCGGCCGCCGATCACGTCTTTCGCGTAATTGAACTGCCGGATCCGCTCTGCGTGGCTCATGGCG
>JAJFHM010000047.1 GCA_021775625.1 Hyphomicrobiales bacterium
CATTTGTCTGCGCAATCAGGTGATGAAAGCCTTCAAGCTTCCGTATGCGGCGAAACTCGCATTTGGGCGCAGTTTGCTGGATGAGCTTGAACTGCCTGACTATCCGGCACTTCGCTGAAGCCGGCCTTCGCCTAGAGCAACGTTCGGGCACAGAGGTTATGACTCTTTGATAGGCTCGAACCACGGCACTTTTCTGCCAAAAAAAGGCAAACCTCAACTCGTCAAAACTTCTGTGTCGAGGAACTAGGCGCCCATGACCTTAACGATCCTCCATACCTATCGGCTGTCAAGTCGATACCCAGGTTCGCGGCGACTATAAGGCATTCAGAGGGGTAGGGGGCCTTCCCCCAGGCCCCCGGCGACATTCCACCGACAGTGGCTGGGTCCCGCCGTGCCTTTCGTGCATCAAAAACTGTGAGGGAGTGTTTGGGGTGTGTTCAGAAGAATAAAAAAATGAAAATGGGAGCCGTGAAACCTGCGTCGTGGATCAGGCTGTCCGAGCCTCATAATGCTGATGTCGGCTTTTTCCGGAATTAGGTCTGCTTTCGGGTGCTAAACAGACATCTGTGAAGCAGTTGCGATACTTCCGTTTTTGATCCCTTCCGGACATTGGCGCCAATGCAGGGCGTTGGAGTCTTTGACCCGATCCATCATCGTGAAATCTACTATGTGAAGCGGTGGGCACAGGGTACGCTGGTGTAGGATCGCTCCGTTTTCACGAGAGGAAGACCAGATATATGAACCGACTCTTGCTTTGTCTGTGCGTGCTCCTGTTACCGACCGTCTCGGTGGCGGGCGAGAAAGTTTCCGGAACGAACACCTACATGCTTAACGAGAAGCAGTGGCCTACCGAACACGACTCGGTGTTCTGGACCTTGAGCAACTTTGGCACGTTTGAAACAACAGTCGGTCCTCTAGGATCGGGACCGGTGGAATGTCACGGTTCTGGGTTCTGGGACCATAACGGCGCAAAAGGCGAAGGCATTTGTATCTTCGGCTCCGATGCCGATACATTCACGTTCGCGTGGAAAGCTGAGCCGGGCAAGACCTCAACGTGGAAGATCGTTCGCGCCACCGGCAAGTATGCCGATATCACGGGCGCTGGCACGCACGTAACCCGCAAGGATACAGCCAAACGGATTATGCCAGTCCGCATCACCGACTGGCAGGGAGAGATCGAGCTTCCGAAGTAGAGCGCTCATCGCGTGCTAAGCCGCAGCGAATAGCCGAACGGCAAATAATGGCACTTTGGTCTTCCCCCGTTTTAGTGGACGGTTCAAACGGATCCTTTTGAACCGTCCACTAAAACGGGGGAAGACCATAAGCGACATACCCCCGACTTTAGGTGCATCTTAAAGTGTTATTGCGTCAGCCCGGCAAGTCATCACTTTCGCTTGATAATAATTTCTCGTGGGTTGTGTACTCACCAGGCACCTCTTAAGTCCCCAAAGGAACAACCTCTAGATCACACAATTACCAGTCGAACCGATGCTATGGCGTTCGCGACAGGCGAAGGCCGACAGTGTTGCTAAGGCCATTGACACATAGTCTGTTCCACCTCCGTTGAAAGCGAAACAACTGGAAATGCGCAAAGAAACCAAAAATTGCCCGCCCAAGCGCCCGGCTTCATATGACAAGAATGTTGCGCTCGTGCTGCAAGGCGGCGGAGCTCTTGGCAGCTACCAGGCCGGCGTATATGAGGCGCTGGCTTCTTCCGAATACCTGCCGGATTGGGTCGCGGGTATCTCCATCGGTGCCATCAACGCGGCGATCATCGCCGGCAATGCGCCGGAGAACCGCGTCGCGCGTCTGCGCAGCTTCTGGGAGGAAATCACTGCGCCCACAGCGTGGTGGCCTTCTGGCCTGAACGGACCTCTAGCGCTCTGGCAACAAAAGCTCAGCGCGAATTCAGCTCTAATGCTTGGCCAGCCCGGCTTTTTCGAGCCACGGGCAATGCACGACTGGTTTTCATCGAAAAAACCTATCAGCTACTACAGCACCGATGCGCTCAAGGGCACGCTGGAACGGCTGGTCGATTTCGACCGCATCAACAAGCCCAAGGAGATGCGTTTCAGCGCCGGCGCGGTGAATGTGCGCACCGGCCGTTTCGCCTATTTCGACAGCAAAGAAATCACCATCCGCCCCGAACACGTAATGGCGAGCGGCGCACTGCCGCCGGGTTTTCCGCCGGTCGAGATCGATGGCGAGCATTACTGGGACGGCGGACTGGTATCGAACACGCCGCTGCGATATGTGCTCGATCATTATCCGCGCCGCAGCCGCCTTTCCTTTCAGGTCGATGTATTCCAGGGTTTCGGGCTGCTCCCGACAAATCTCGAAGAAGTAAGCGAGAGGGAGAAGGATATTCGTTATTCGAGCCGGACGCGTGTCAATACCGACGCGTTCCAGGATAAGCATGATGTGCGTCACGCGATCAACGAATTGCACAAGCTGCTTCCCGACGCCATCGCAAGCACGGAGCAGGCGAAACGGCTCTACGCATTCGGCTGTGTCTCGGAGATGGATATCGTCCAGCTCATTTATCGCCCTTTCGAGCGGCAAGGCGCGTCGAAGGACTACGAGTTCAGCCGGGGCACGATGGACGCCCGCTGGCAGCAGGGCATTTCTGACGCCACCGCCACCCTGCAGGCCGCGCCATGGCTTGCGCCGAAGGTAGATGAAGACGGAGTACGTATTTTCGATGTCATGCACGACATTCTGCTCGATAAACAATCGGCAACGGCAAAAGCCCGACCTGAGGAATCCGATGGCGCCCTGGCGCGGCCAATCAAAAGACGCAAGCAACGCGTAGCCCCGGCCAAGCAATCGGTATGACAGGGGCTGAACCAATGGTCGCCTCTGAGATTATTGAAAACGCCATTGCGATGCCACTCACCAGTCCGTCGTATCCCCGTGGACCATATCGCTTTACGAACCGGGAATATTTGATGGTCAGCTACCGTGCCGATCACGCTGCACTTGAGCTGGCGGTGCTGAACGACCCCGGGTTCCTGCTCAAGATCATGCCACATGTCGATGGCACGCCGCGGATCTGCGAAATCGTTCGCTTCACTCCCAGCTAGGTCGCTTACGACTATCTCAACAACTGAAATTCATCGAAGAACGGAACCCTCATGAGTCGTTTTCAAGACAAAGTCGCAATCGTCACCGGAGCAGCAAGCGGGATCGGCAAAGAGATCGCCCACGCCCTTGCCCGCGAAGGCGCGAAGGTTGTTATTGCCGATCTGAAGCAAGAGGCGGCCGATGCGGCCGCCGCTGATATCGTCTCGACCGGCGGGGTCGCAATGGGCGTCGCCATGGACGTCAGCGACGAGCGCGCGGTCAACGCCGGCGTGGACGCTGCCCATAACGCATACGGCCGCATTGATATTCTGGTTAGCAACGCCGGCATCCAGATCGTTCATCCGGTCGAATCGTTCCCGTTCGACGAATGGAAGAAAATGCTCGCCGTGCATCTCGATGGCGCGTTCCTGACCACGAAGGCCTGCCTCAAGCACATGTACGCCGCCAACTCCGGCTCGATCGTCTACATCGGTTCGGTCCATTCGAAGGAGGCATCGCCGCTAAAGGCCGCCTACGTGACCGCCAAGCACGGGATTCTCGGCCTGGCCAGGGTGGTCGCGAAGGAAGGGGCAAAGCACAACGTCCGCGCTAATGTCGTCTGTCCGGGCTTTGTGCGCACGCCGCTCGTCGAGAAACAGATACCCGAACAAGCCAGGGAACTGGGTATCAGCGAACAGGACGTAATCAAGACAGTGATGCTGAAAGAGACCGTCGACGGCGAATTCACCACGGTGGAAGACGTCGCCGAGTCAGTGCTGTATTTTGCCGGTGCCAAGACCAATGCGCTGACCGGCCAGTCGATGGTGGTCAGTCATGGCTGGTTCATGGAATAGGGAACGTAACCTGCGCCAGACGCTGTGCGGACATCTGATGTCCGTTCAGGGTCTTGGCTGTGTGGAAATGGCCGGGGATTGACGTCTCGTAGGATACGGCTGAGCGCTGGGCGTTTTCACACAGCCAAGACCCACAGCAGACATTCGGTGGCGATCGTATAACGTGAGCAATCTGCTCCTTGCGAGCCTCTCAATCAGTAGCGCAGGAAGCCCGCTTTTGGATCATCTTCCTCCGTTCAAATCCAAGAGATCCTGGAATTGCATCGACCCGTTCGACGTTGGACACCCGCAACGTGTCGTTGCCAGTTGTTGTGGGACGACTCCGGCAGTCGTTCGGTAAGTTTTAATCCGACAGTCAGAGATCATAGGACTGCTGTGAAAAATTATGCGGACCAGTGCGAACAGAATTCTGCGGTGAAAGCGAGCTGTTCCGTGATTGAGGCAGCGCTGTTGCAGGCTATCAAGAAGATAGTACCCGAACTTGCTGAATGGATGATCTCAACAAATTACGAGGTAGAGATTTACCCCCCGGCAACGTGAGTGACCTGAGTGAATTTCAGTGCGTAATGCGGCTGAGCGCGTCTCGGAAGCGCTTTTCGACGACTTGACTGGGGGCAACTGTGCAGGCCAACATGGTCTGTCTCAAGGCTGTCGCGATAGGAGATCAACACTAGATGTTCTCATCAGAAACTTGGTTGGCATGTTGAGACGCCGAGAGAGTACGCGACCGCACTTAAATGGGCCTTGGAAGTGGTGAGAGAGCATGTCCGTCGGATTGGTTCTACCGGGTGGAGGCGCACGTGGTGCTTACCAAGCTGGAGTTTTGCAAGCGGTTGCAAGTTTTTTACCTGAAAATCAAAATCCCTTTCCAATATTGACAGGGACATCAGTCGGCGCAGTCAATGTTGCGTCCATCGCTACCCACGCCCACAACTACAGGGTGGGCGCGAGACGATTGGCCGACAATTGGTCTCGTCTTCACGCTGGCGACGTCTATCGCACGGACCTGGCGAGTGTGGCAGGAAACGGCGTGCGATGGCTTCTTGCTTTGATGCTCGGGGGCTTGGGCCCCGAGAATCCCAAATCTCTGCTAGACAATGAACCTCTGGGGCGATTGCTGGTCAGCAGTTTGAATCTTTCACACATTGAAAAGCACGTAAGATCTGGGGATCTCCAGGCAATTGGTGTAACCACCTCCGCTTACGATCGAGGAAAAGCGGTCACATTCTTCCAAGGATCGAACGAAATTGTTGAGTGGAACCGCGCGCGCCGCGAGGGCACCAGAACCGCGTTGACGATCGAACACCTTCTGGCGTCCACATCCCTGCCATTTCTGTTTCCCGCACAACGGGTTGGAAACGAATATTTCGGAGACGGATCGCTACGCCTCACTTCGCCTTTAAGCCCGGCCATCCACCTCGGTGCAAACAGAATTCTTGTTGTGAGCGTCCGTGATCCACATGTTGCAGTATCACAGTCGGCACCTATTGGTGCTGACTATCCCTCGCTTGGCAATCTGGGCGGTTATATCCTCGATCTGATGTTCATGGATAATTTGGACACTGACATTGAGCGCCTTGAGCGGATCAATGAAACCCTCTCGCTCTTGCCCCCGGATCAACTTGAGAAAACAGACCTTCGTCAAATTCAAATTGTTACCGTAAGACCGACAAAAGACATCCGTGATATCGCGCAACGACATGCCGAAGAAATACCTTGGACTATCCGAAGGCTATTGAAGGGCTTAGGAATTTGGGATTCGAGATGGCGTTTGGCCAGCTACCTTTTGCTTGAGCCGGGCTATGTCGGCGAGTTGATCGAATTGGGCTATCGTGACGCAATTGAAAAAAGGCAGGAGATTGTCAATTTACTGCAGCTATGAAACTAACTCAGGAACGCCCTTTGTTCAAAGACTGGCTGTCAAACACACCGCATAGGGCGGAGCCGGGGCCATCGTCACCTATGACAGATTATCTGGATAATTTTCAATGCATACCCATGCCGCATTGCCCGACTTGATCAGACGAACGCGATGTAGGGCAACATGCCAGCACCGACACTAAAAACAAAACGGAAAATTGGTACGCCAAGAATCGACAGCAATATCAAGCCGAAAAACAAATACGTCCCAAATTTGGCGTTCAGCAGTTGGTATCGCAATCCAAGCGTGCGAGGCAGGAAGTAAGGCAAAATGTAGTGGCCATCTAGTGGACCAAGAGGGATCAGGTTGAAAACCATCAGCACAAGGTTGACGATCACCACAATGTTGAAAATCTGTCGCACGTCAGGATCTGCAAAACTCGGCCAGCCCGATTTCACGCCATAGAGAAAAAGATTGTAGGCAAGAATTGCGATGGCCAAGTTGGCTAATGGCCCGGCGGCAGCAACAAACAGTTGTGCCCAAACAGAATTGTAGTTGCGCGGATCAGTGGGCACGGGCTTGGCGTAGCCGAATCCGATCAAGATAACCATAAGAAGGCCCATCGGGTCGACGTGGGCAAGGGGATTAATTGTTAAGCGGCCTTCACGCTCGGCGGTATCATCTCCAAATCGCTTTGCAGCAAATGCATGTCCGAACTCGTGAAAGCTCAGCGACATGATCAGCGCTATGAGAATGGCAATAAACAAGAAATAGTCGCCTTGGATCAGAAACTTAATCACGAATTCCCTCCCAGACCACATTGAACCGCCCCGGATTTGCCGGAGGCTGTTCACATCGGTCAGTCCGTGCACTTATCAAACCGTGCGGATTTATGATCCATCCCTGCATTTGGACATCGAACTTCAATGATCGATGTGATCGGATATTCGAATAGACTAGGAGTTTCAAGTATTTATCTCATCAAGCTCGGGGACCCGCTGACTCCAGGCACTCTTGAAGCAACCTTTGATCCACTCCAATTACTCCTATAAGAGCCCCTCAAGCCAGGGGCAAGATGGAGGTGAACAATGTTGCAGATGCTGCCAAACCGAGCCACCGGCGCGTGGCTCTTTACCGGCGGCACGGTCGCCATAGTCCTTGTGGTCGTTGCTGTCCTTTGGCTCACCGGCGGCGGTTACGAAGGCGCTGCCATCGACTAACAATGGAGTGCCGCAGCCGTTCCCAATCGGGCTGCTGCGGCACGTTGTCAGTGTCGCCGAAATTGAAAGGGAGAAGAAGGACACGACGCCGTGGAACCTCTCGATCGAATGCCAGCTTCCAGGGAAGATTACCACTCCTACATGCGCAATCTCATAGTGTCTCGGTGGCGCTGTGCACTGTGAACCAGCTGTGATCGCGAATGTTGGGAGAACATCACAAGACAGGCGAATTCGGCTACCCCAACACGCTGGTGCGTTTTCTTGTCTCGACACCAGCTCTCCAACGAACAATGAAACCCATTCTGTTGAGTTAGATCAAACTCGCGACATGTCCCACGGGCGCCAGTCTAGATGAAGCTCACACCTATCTATCGGAATTTCAAATATGATAAGCAATATACATTTGATTTTAAAATTTACCCAGAGAACGTATATTACATCAGGAAGTGGCTGAACCCTTTCCGAAAGCGGTCCTTGAATGATGAACTGTAGACACACGCGGCCCACTCGAAGGTACAGCCACCTCCCACACAATCGACCCCGTCGCAAGATTGGGAACAACTCTTCGAGGTATCCCCTATGAACGCCAGTATCGTATATGCAGGCATCATACGTGAACCACGTCAATTCAGAACCGCGGTCGCAAACATTTGCAGGCTTCTCGAATATAGAGCCAGGTTGCGCCACCAGCTTCTTATCGGTAAATTCCACTTTTAATTGCCATTTTGGCAACGACTTGAGCTTCGGTCCTCAGGTTCGCAGGGCTGTTTCATACGTTCATTGTAAACACTGTGGACATGTCTTGAACTTTGAAACGCAAGGCTCTTCATGATCAACGCGTGCGCGGTATGAACAACTCCTGTCAGTTGATCAAACTTCTAAATAGTTGTGTGCCGATGCAACGTCGGTTTTTGAGGATGTGAACTGCACCTCCGCCGACGCTTGGGCGCTCAAAGGTCCGGCAACGTTGCTTTGGCCGGTTTTATAAAGGTGATTGTCGGCGTGCTATATTCATGCTCACACTGAACCTTGGTTTATGACAGTAACCTGACGTTCACAGCTTGGATCGGCACGTTTTTATGCGGGGCGTTCAGCGTACAATTGAGAGGAATGGGTCAAGCCATGGCATTGGTATCAGACGCAGCAGGCGAGGCGGTCCGGATCGGGTCATTCAACTACATGACGGATTCAACGGAGCACTCGCTTCACCGCAACGGCAAGGTGCTCACGCGCCGCGACGTGAACGGCAGTGACGACGGCTCGAAGGGTGTCGATCTCGAAGTATGGCCTATGCCGGTGCATGACGCCCGGCAGCTTGAGGCAACCGCGCGCCCTACACTCGGGCACAATGGTTTCGAGGCCCAGGAACGCCCCATAGCGACGACGGACCTCGACTTCTTCGATCACGACCAGGTGGTGCGCGGCTATTATCCGCATTGCGCGGAGATTGTGCGTGAAGCATGCGGCGCGCGTAGCGTCGCCGCCTTCGACCACAATGTGCGCTCGGCCGCCGGCAAGCAAAGCAAGAAACGCATTGAGGGCGGCCAGGAGGTGCAAGGCCCGGCCAGTCTCGTGCACGGCGACTATACGCTCACAAGCGCGCCGCAACGGCTGCGCGATCTGACGCGGCCGCCGGGCGTGAACGATACCGTGCGCACGGTTCTGGCCGAGGGGCAATCGCTGCTTGATGCGGGCGAGGTCGAGCGGGTGCTGGCCGGCGGCCGTTTCGCCATCATCAATGTGTGGCGGAACATCGTCGAGGAGCCGGTCGAGACCCATCCATTGGCGCTTTGCGATGCGGCCAGCGTGCGGCCCGAGCATCTGGTGGTCTTCGAAATTCACTATCACGACCGTATCGGAGAGAACTATTTTGCAAAGCACGCGGACGGCCATCAATGGTACTTCTATCCGGAGATGACACGTGACGAGGCCCTGCTGATAAAACAGTGGGACTCAGCCGGCGAGCTGGCCCGCTCCGACGGCGCGAGACCGGACGTGGCTGATCCGGACGCGCCCTGCACGTTCAGTTTCCACAGTGCCTTCGAGGACCCGACCACGCGGCCGGATGCGCCAGATCGCTGGAGCATCGAAGTGCGCTGCGTGGCGCTCTACGACTGACACGACAACACAGCCCGAGAGAGGTACTTTTGTATGTTGGCACCCGATGGACGCGTCATCATGATTTCCGGCGCTAACCGGGGGATCGGTCTCGCCATAGCGCGTGCTCTCTATGATGCCGGATACAGTCTGAGCCTTGGTGCCCGGGACCCCGCCTCGTTTGCGGACATCACCGGCGGCTGGGAACTGGAACGCATCCACGTCGGCCGCTATGTTGCGGAGGATCAAGACACCCATCGCCAATGGGTCGCCGGTGCCATGGAGCGGTTCGGGCGCCTGGACGGTCTGGTGAACAACGCCGGCATCTGGGAAGACGTGTCCCTCGAGGATGAAAACGACGAGGCGCTGGATCGCATGTGGGCGGTGAATGTGAAGGCGCCGGTGTCGATGACCCGAACAGCACTACCGCATCTGCGCCGCAGTGGTTCGGGACGCATCATCAACGTGGCGTCACTTGCCGGGAAAGCGGTTTACGGCAGCGGCATTGGCTACACGATGACGAAATTCGCCGCTGTGGCCCTATCGCACGCGACCCGTCATGCCGGCTGGGACGACGGTGTGCGCTGCACCGCCCTGTGCCCCGGCTATGTCGCTACCGATTTGACGGCAGGGGTGGAGAGTGTGCCCTTCGACCAGATGACATCGCCTGGCGACCTCGCGGAAGTGGTGCTGACCGTATTGTCTCTGTCCAACACCGCATCCATTGCCGAGCTGGTGATCAACTGTCGTGATGACGTGATGATGTAGCCTCGCCGTGCGGCCGCTAAGCGAGTTTCGCGAGCAGCTCGGGCGGGATGTGCGGAACCGGGTCGGACTTCTGCCAGCACGGCAGTGCTTCAACCCGGCTCATCCAGGCCCGGATATTGGGGTAGTCCTCGAGCGGTAGTTTTTGCACGGCATGCAGATGCATCGGAGCCGCCACTGCGATGTCGGCGATGGTTGCATGGTCTGCGCACAGCCAGTCACGGCCCTCAAGACGAGCCTCCAGGACCGATGCCCGGTTGTGAAATGTCGGCGCGTGTTCGGCCAGAACGGCGTTGTCGGGTTTGTCGTCGAGTATCGGCTTGACCACGTTCTCCACCAGATAAGTGTAGCAGGCAGCAAACCATTTGCTCGATTCCCACAACAGCCAGCGCGTGATGTCGGCGCGGATCTTGGGGTCGTCCGGGTAGACGGATTTGTTGCCCAGTTTCTCGCTTGCATAGACCAGGATAGCGTTGGATTCCCATAACTCCAGATCGCCATCGACAAGCGCCGGCAACTCGGCGTTGGGATTGATTTTGGTGAACGCCGGCTGTTTGTGATCACCGCCGAAATAGTTGAGCTGCTCCTCATCGTAACTGGCGCCGATCAGATCGAGGCCAGCGACAACCTTGCGGCAGTTGACGGTGATCGGGTCGTAGTAGAGTTTCATGGTATCTCCCTTGGTTGACTGTTCTGATCTCGCCCGTATTTGGCGGCTCTCCGGCCTTGCCAGACCATCCATATGGCCATCGGATACTGACCGACCGCTCCTGCCCACCGTCTGAATCATACCATCGCAAATGCCGGCTGATTGTCCGGCGCGTTGGTGTCAAACCGAAGGATCAGACCAGGAGGTCACGATTGTGACACCGAACCTGGAACAGAACAAGTTGCAGAAATGTGCCTTCTGGCACGGCCGGCAGATCGATGCATGTTGGACAACAGGCCTGATGTCGGAGTTTGGCACCAAATCACCGTATCGCATCCGGCCTGACAACGTCGGGAGTTGAGGACACTGCAGACATTTTCGGCAGGATGGGCTCGGAATGCCCGTAGTTGAGGGCGGAACGGAAGTTGTCAGGCTGGTGCTAAGACAAGCTGGCTGCAAGCCCGCGGATCTAAGCTGCGCCAAGCGAAGCCGACAAAAGCAAATCAAGGCAGTTGTGTGCCCGGGATTTGAATCTGCTGTTCGCCGAATGCAAATTGGACTGTGCGGTAAAGACCGTTGCTCAAATCGCAACTCGCAGAGTCAAATCTCGGTGGTTTCGCGCCAGGGGCACCACATGACGCGAAACCGCGCGCGGAGGCCAATTGGTAGAGTCACCCGCTTCAGAAGCGGGGTGTTGGAGGTTCGCGTCCTCCCGCGCGCACCAAATTTTGGGCTCCTGCCCCTCTGCTGGGCTGTAAACCCGGTGACTGTGTATGTGAGGCTGGTTGTCGTAGAGGTTCAATTTCTCGGCAGCCCACCAGTTGCTCACCAAACTGTGTCTCACAGCGGACGTGTTGTTGGTCGCAACCGAACAATGCTCTGGGGTACACTTCTGGTCATGATGAGATTTGGCCAGTTAATAGGTGGTGCGTGCCGATGCCGGGCTCTGGTCGTGATGGCGTTGGCGGTGATGTTCCAGAGTGCGTCTCAGGCACAATCGCCACGGCAAATGGAGATTGCCGCACGCGCCGGTCCATGGCCGGTAATCTCGCAGATCATCGGCTATCGCGGGCGGGTCTGGTTTGCCAACTCGGTCAAAGGGCGCAATCACAACTCCGCGGATCTTTACAGTCTCGATGCCTCTAGCGGCGACGTGCGCTACGAACGCCACCTGTTCAGCCAGGATGCAGGCGACCCCGTGGTTCACAACGGGTTGCTCTACTGGCCCTATGAAGACACCCGGGCATCGCTTGGATGGGGCGGGATCGACGTTACCAACGGTGACGACTGGCGCTACCTGCTGGTGCCGACGGCACAGATGTTTCATGTCCATACGCTTGCCGAATGGAGGGGCGGGCTGTTGGCGGTAACGTCCGCGTGGCGCGCCGGTTTGCAGTATTCCAAAGACGGCGGGTTGAGCTGGTCTGAGCTCTACGACCACGATACCGCCCCCGGCAAAGTCAGCCGTATCGGAACCTTCGTCGTGGCCGGCGATCAGGCGGTGGCGCATTTGCGCGGCGCCGGTGGCGTCGTGCGTCTGGTGAGATGGTCGGGAGGCGCGCCGGTCAATGTTTCCGGCTGGCCGCAAAGACAACCGTTCTACGGTCTGACTGCGCATAAGGGTGACGCCTATTTGGTCAAAGCGGGAGACCAGGGCTCGACGATCTGGGTAGTGGAAGGTGAAAGCGCCCGCCCGTTGACGCCACCCGACGGCAACTGGGAGGTCTGGGACCTCGCAAGCGACGGCGACCGGCTGTGGGCCGTCACCCGTGCGGGCAAGGGCGGTGAGCTTTGGTCGAGCGCTGCTGGCGAGACGTGGCGCCTCGAAGCGACCTACGAAGCTGGTGTTGCGACGAACGTGGCCGCCGCGAATGGAGCCATTTATGTGGGCGGGGCCGGTGATGACGGGCGCGGCATCCTGTGGGCCCTGATGCCGGAAAGGGCTGTGTCCAACACGCTTGCACCGCGGCCGGCGCTGCCGCAGCCAAAACCTGCCGCACCCCAGGGTGATTTTGATGCACTCGCTGCAAGGCTTGATGAGGTTCTTGGCGATCGTGAGAATTTCTTCAACCACGGCAGGGGTGCATTGCGGAAGCTGGTTTTTGATATTGCCCGTTCGGATCCACCAGACGATCTCCTGGCGTCGCGGCTCGCGTCCAATTTTCCAGCCGAAGAGGTCCCGCTCCTGGGGGGATCGAAATCCGTGTCGGTCAAACGCCTTGGCGAATGGATCCTGCTCTGGGGCATGGGACTGTCGGCAAAGGGCCGGGTGCCACTGCACTACCTGGATCAGGAATGGGACCTGCCCGCGCACCGCTCTGAAAAATACTTCCATCCGACCTTGATGGCGTTGTGGACCCTGGTTCAGACCGGAGACAACGATCTTGCTGTCATCGAGGCCCTCGTTGCGCGGCTAGACCGCAAAGACGATCCGCGCTGGCTGCAAGGCGACGTCATCGGCACGCTCACCGGGCTCACTGCTGAGCGGTTTGGATATGATACGGATGCGTGGCGCACCTGGTGGGCGAAACAGCGGAGGTGAACGTTTTTTCTTGCTCCGGCACATAAGACCGCGCACATTGCGCGCGCAGTTACCTTTTGTCCGAGGGGAGTGGCGTAAGCCGCTGAGATGCCTTGGTCCGTTCCTGGAACGGCCCTCCACTGGCGAACCCTTAGAACCTGATCCGGGTCATGCCGGCGGAGGAACGGAAGTCTGAAGTCTTTCCCCGCGCGATATCGCGTCCCGGATCTCCAAATCTGGTGCTAAAGCCACCATTGGG
>JAJFHM010000048.1 GCA_021775625.1 Hyphomicrobiales bacterium
TGGTGCAGTTGCTGCATGAGAGTTTCGGCCGCGAGGCGGTACAGAACATCTGGCTCAGTCCAAAACCTGCATTCGACAAGGCCCTGGTGGCGGCGCTCAAAACTGACTATGCGGCGCTTGAGCAGAGCTGGTTGGATAAACAATAGGGTTCGAGCGTGCGCTGCTGATCGACTGCTTCCAGCGAGCTCCCGGGCGTTGTGCGAGTGTGCCGCTTACAGCTGGATTCGGCCTGGAGCAAGCACTCGAAAACGGAAAAATGGTCCGTCGAATCAGGTCCTGGACCGACCTCTTGCGTGACGCTGACCTTTGAGAGCTGCACGCACGGCGTCATCGATTATCGCTTCGCCTCCGCAGTCCAGACATATGATGGAGAAGTAGTGTTCGCCATCGGGTCCGGTGTGAACTTCGAAGGTTTCACTGCCGCAATCGACGCACTTGATCTTGTCTGTCATTGTTCGACCTCGCTGCGATCTTGTGGGGCCGGGCGGCGGTCGGATCCCGACCGCCATCCGCTCGTCTTTACTTTGCTCCATACGCGTTGGTGCTGAGCTGTGAGGTTTAACTGTAAAGTTCGATCTCGCCGATGTTCTTGGCGTTTGCTTTCGAGCGACGCCGGTAACGTTTCTTAATCGGTTGGCCCAACTCGTCTCGGAACTCCTCGCTCAGGCGTATGGGGCCGATATCGGGAGATCCTTCGACAACGTCCGTGCCACGCAACTGTTCCAGCCGGGCAGCCTTGTTCACCTCCGGTCCTATCAGCGTGAACTGTTGACGGGTGGTTGATCCGAAGTCGCCGCTCAACACGAAACCGATATGGAGTCCGATGCGGAGATGAAGAGGATCACTGCCGATATGTGTCTGCGAAACAGCCTTTGCGGCTTCCTCTGCAGCTCTCAGCGCTTGCAAACATTTTTCGCCTGCATCTTCTCCCTCGGACAGAACCCAGAAGGCCATCAGGCCATCACCGATAAATTTGTCGATATGACCGCCATGAGCTGCGATAGGCGCGGATTGGGCATTGAAGAAACGTTGCACGATGTCGGCCGTTCTGCGTGGCGCCAGGTTCACGATGTGCCGGCTGAAATCGACGACGTCGGAAAACCAGACTATTGCACGATGCACCTCATACTCGGTCAATCGGCCTCCGCCTCCCTGCATCCGCTTGCTGAGTGCATATTCGTTGGTATAGGCGCGAAGAATGCGCGTGTCGTCTTCCAACTGGCGGCCTTGTGTCGCCGTCTTGATCGTGGCGTCTTTCAGCTTCAGGGAAATGATCTTGGCTATATTTCGCCACAGAATGTTTGACTGGGGATGCCCCTCAATGCCGCCTTTTTCGATTTCCAGAAGCTCTGCCTGGCTCTCGTTGGCCACCAGGTCATACCAACGGCGGCATCCATTTCCGAGAAGGTTTTGCTCGCCGACAACCTCATTTTCGCGTCGAACAAACAACGTTCTGTTGCCTTCGCGGACCGCAATCGAGCCGTCCACTATGATCCATAAAGAGCCCGCCGCATCACCGTGTTGACACACAAAGTCGCCCTCCGAGTAGCGGTAAGGTCGAGGGTCCAGAGCCGATATGTCGGTTACGTCATCGACCAGCCCGCTGGCCACCAGAGCAGATTGGTATCTGGGCCGCAGTGAACCTACAGTCACGACATTCGACTTCTTCGCCATCATAGGACGCCTGAATTGCCACCTCTTCGCTCTGCTGCCAGCCAAAACTATCGCGCAGGCCAGGGTTTTCTTTTGATCAAGATCAAGCGCTTTGCAGCGAACGTCCGTTTCTGACGCTGTGGTCGGCTGCTCCGCGGGCGTCGCGAAGTGCCGCATTGCGCCTTCTGACAATGGATACCGAGTGGTCTCGCATCACGGCCGTTCCCGGATCGATTCGAGACATTTGAGGACCGCGCCTCTCCGTCTTGTCGTTGCTTGTCTGGTGCAAGAAGGCAAAAAAACCTAACCGTTCATTGCGCGGGCATTTAAAATCAGAGGTTATCATTCAACTTTGTCGCAATCTGGAGGGGGTACAACTATTGTTCTGCAAGTCCCGGCAAGATGTCAGGTCTCACGTCAATGTTCGATAGCTCAAGCTGCACCGCATGAAGGCATTCATACACAGGTGGAAGGTCGCGCTGATCTTCATGGGCATTGTTTATTTCCTGGCGATTTTTGGTGTCTGGGTCGCAATCTTTATTCCATTCGTTGGCGGACCACTGTTCATCGCCGGGCTGATGATTTGGTATGTTCCCGGACTGTTGTTTCACTGGACCGGGTATTTCGTTTGGCACGAGTTTGGTGCAGCACCGAACGGGTGGCAGGGCCATGTCATAATGTTCGTGTTCTATCTTGGTATCGCCGTTGTGGTTTCGATGCTTCTGCGTCGAATTTTCAAGAAGCTGAGACTGTGACACCGTGGTGTTCCGGGCCTTACAGTTCCGTTTTCGGCTGCAACTTGAGCCGTTGGGTCATAACCTTCGAGTTCACCTTGAATGACGGCGGGCGCTGGTAAGCGGGGAGGTTGCGAGAAGATGCAATGGAAAACGAGGGGTCTTCTCTTGATAGCGAGCCTGCTCAACGCGGCCATCGGCTATTTTTCGTTTTGGTTCATGGTGTTCGCCACAAGCCCGGAACTGGACGATGTTACGATGCGTCTGGGCTTTTATGTGGTGAACCTGATCTTGATGGTGGCTATTGCCGCAATCTTTGTTCCATGGATATTCGCGCATCGGAACCAGAATACAATCGCAATGTTTGTGGCATTGCTTCCGGCACTGCTGATATGTCTCGCCGTATTGGCGTTTGTTACACTGGACAGCTGGCTGAACCGAACATTTTCGGCCGCGGGCGCCCGTACTGTTATCGCTTCACCGGCTCACGGTGATTCACGCCACGATCTGGCTAATTCATAACCCGCAAGACATCTCCCAGCCTGCTGATCAGCCTGGCCTTCTTGCTGGTTTCCGTCAGGGCGCTGTTCACTTTTTCGAGGTCGACCTTTGCCCCCTTCGCCATCTCCGTAGCGGCAATGTTGGACCATGCTCTGAGCAATACCTGCTCTTGCTTGATTTCACTCCGCAGCCGCTGTCGCAGTTTTTGGCGGGGCACATTCTTGGAAATGAGCGTTATGAAGACGGCGGCATAATCTGGGTCCGTCCGCGCCAGCTTGATGAGCGCGGTGTTTATGCGCGGTGAGGAATTGGGCACAATGAGCTTGTATTCCCGGTCCCAATTCTGGGTTATCTGCGAAACCAGCTTTCGAACAGGTGTGTAGTTGCTGTTCTTGAATATGGCGATGGTCCGGGTCTTTTGCGCACCGACCCCGCCCGCGTCAGGACCGCCTTCCTGTGCACCGGACTTGGCTGCCGGGAGCACCAGAACAAGTGCCGCGGCCATGATGAGAATTTTGACGGGTCTGGCGAAGCGACCGGGGAACTGCATAAGCGTCTCCTTGTGGTTCGGTCAACACCACCTGCCTCGCACCGCCGGAGCAGCCCAGGTTGACACTGACCCGCCGAACCCCAGCCCCGCGTACACAGTGCATGTCTTTAACCGATCATAGGATGAGAGGCCGCCGCAGGGAAGGACCATTCGGGCTCAGGGCGCATTGCCGGTATCTTCATACCGGCCCCAGGCCGCTTCGGTTGCCCATGTGATCACATATCCACCGCCTACGCTGAGCGCACCGAGAATGATCCAGGCGTACGCTCCAGCCTCGACAACGCCTGTGCCCACCAGGGCCACGGGAACCGTGAGGGCGAGATAATAGGGGCCCGTATACCGGCAGTGCACACGCCCGCATCTCCGCGCGTTCACAAGGCAGGCCGTCCCCATCCAGGCCAGCGCCACGATCCAGACCGCCATGCGCACCGGCACCGGCAAAAACGCCGTGGCGATAATCGCAGCCTTCGGCAGGATCCACGCTGGCAGGTAACTCCACAGGCCGGCCGCCCAGTCATTTCGCGGGTGTTTGGATCCGTGTGCATCAGCCACAGCAGGCATCGCCTTGCTGTATCGGCGGGCAGGCCACCGTGCCGTAGGAACAGTAAACACAGCAATCGCCCGGCTTGGGTTTTAAGACCGCGCCGCACCCCTTGCAGTCATAGAACCACTGGCAGGCATTCGTCGGCATGGTTTCGCATGTGGCGTGACCGCACTCAGGGCATGTGATGGTCGAGTTCAGCTCGACGATACCGTCTGTCGTTTCCATAGGGCATAGACCGTGATTGCAATGAAAATAGCGAGCGCCGGCAACGCGATGTAGTCCACCACGCCGATCATGCCTGCAAGACCCACCGCGCCGAGCAGCACCACCAGCACCGGTGTGAAACAGCACAGTGCTGCAATGATGGTGCCGATGACACCGACTTGAAGAAGCTTCTTGTTGCTCATGGAACAATGATACAACCTGTGGCCACTACAGATTCAAGGAAAACTTTACATGCCTGCAAAACGCTACGGCATCGGCGCGCTCTCCCGTGACACGGGCTGCAACATTGAGACGATCAGATATTATGAAAGGATCGGTCTGTTGCCGGAGCCGCCGCGAAGTGCGGGCGGGCACCGGAGCTATGCTGTGGAGGGTGCCAACCGGTTGTCGTTCATCGTGCGGTCGCGGGAACTCGGTTTTTCCGTGCCCGATATCCGCGAGCTTCTGACCCTCGTCGACAGCGGCATAACGTGCGAAGAGGTGAAGACCATAACGCTCACCCATCTCGATGCAATCCGCGCGCGCATCAACGATCTCCGCCGGCTGGAGACGGTGCTGCAGAGTGCTGCTGCAGACTGCGAAGGCGGAGATGCGCCGGAGTGTCCCATTATCGACGTTCTCTTCGGCCACTCGGAAGCGGCGCCTCAAGTTAAAGCGCAGATTGAGACACAAGGCTGAAACTCCCGGAAGGGATCATCAATTGCCTTCCGGCCACGCTCCCAACGGCACCTCGCGCTGCCAAGCGAACCGATTGGGCACTCTCGGACGGTTCCGTATGAGCATGAAACGCTTTATCTTATGATCCACACTGATTCGATGACGGCCACATGAGGTCCGAGGCTTGCTGGCAAGATGCTGCACTGGCTGACCCCGACAACACAGCGCGTACATAGGCACGCAATCAATCTTGTTGCTGTTCCGGCGGCAAGGAAGCGAATTAAGGCTGCATTGTCGACGCTGAACCTTCCTTTGCAATGCGAAAGCGGCATGACCGTTTACTGCGGCGAAGCCAGCGCGATTATCGTCATGTCGATTGAGATGGATGCCGGAATTGATATGGACAACAGGACTGAGCGCGACAAGATCAACGCGATCTTTTTCATGCTCATCGTCAGCAGCCGCCTGTCGGAAATTCTGAATGTCAGTTTTGAGAAATCCGCAACGCTTGGAAGCGTCGAATTCGTGGACGGTGAAGCGGAGCTGAAGGAAGTGTTTTCTCATGCCATGTCATTGTTCCAGTCCTTCACGCACGGATTTCAAATCGTAAAGTCGGTCGACACGGTTGTATCGCACTGGATAGAAGGCCCGACAAATGACCGGTACGAGATCCTCGTGGAGATGTTCAAAACGACCGCCAAATTGATAAAAGTGCAACATCGCGCCTTGCCGGCAGACGTGAAAACCCGGTCAAAGCGATTCCGTATAAACATGAAGCGCTCTAGCCTCTGACGGAGCCCTGACGGTATGGCGGACAGGCCCTGGGACGTGATCATTGTGGGGCAGGGGCTGGCTGGAACCACGCTGGCGTGGCGCCTGCTCGACGCGGGTCAGCGGGTCCTGGTGCTCGATGCCTGTGAGCCGGTCACGTCCTCGAAAATTGCAGCCGGATTGATTACGCCGATCACCGGCCAGCGCATGGTGCTGACCTGGCGCTGCGAAGAGTTTCTGGCTGCCGCCCGCGCATTCTATGCCTCCATCGAAAAGCGCACCGGCGCGAAACTCTTGCATGACCGCGTGGCCGTCAGGCTGTTCAGATCCGATGAGGAACGGCAGAACTGGGCAGGCCGTTGCGGCCGGCCGGACTACCGCCCGTATGTGTTGAGCTCACAACCCACGCCTTTGCTCGATCCCGAAACCGCAGATGCCAGCGGCGGTGGCTTCGCGATGCATGCAGCACAACTCGACGTGGGGGCCTATCTGGAAGCATCCCGTACAGCATTTGCATGCGACGCCGTAACTCTTGACTGGGTCCGCGATGTGACATTCAGCGCAAACGGCGTTTCGGTTCAAGGACACCGGGCCCGCCTTCTTGTTTCCTGTGAAGGTCATGCCGCCACGCGCAACCCTTATTTCTGGAAAGTGCCGTTCATTGCGGCGAAGGGAGATATTTTGACCGTGCGCTTCCGTCGCCCGGTTGAGCCTCAGTGTCTGCACCGCGGCATCTGGCTGGCGCCCACTGCAGAGTCGCAAGTCTTCAAGGTCGGCTCCACCTATGACTGGAAGACCCTGGATCAGGTGCCAAATGCGTCCGCAGCCACGGAGATTGAAGGCAAACTCCAAGAGTTCTTTCATGTGCCTTACACGGTGCTGGATCACCGCGCGGCAGTGCGGCCCATTATCACCCAGTCACGGGCGTTCATCGGGCGTCATCCGGAACTCCAGCAGCTGGGTTATTTCAACGGACTGGGCTCGAAGGGCTCATTGCATGCACCTTGGTATGCGCAATGTCTCGCGCAACACCTCGTGCATCAGGCCCCGTTGCCGGAAGACGTGGATGTCCGAAAGCATTTCTGAACAATGATGCGCGCCACAGACCTCGCCCATCGCGCCGTCAGCCGCACGCTCAAGTCGGGCGACTGGGCGGTCGATGCCACCGCGGGGAACGGCCATGACACCGCCATGCTCGCTCAATGCGTCGGACCCACGGGACGTGTCTTCGCATTCGATGTGCAACAACGCGCCCTGGCCGCGACCGCCCGGCGGGTGGAGGGGCTGGCCCAGGTGACGCTCATTCATGCCGGCCACGAAACCCTGGCCGGGCACTTGGCCGCCAGCGGCCGGGATAACGGAGAAGCCCGGTTGGCCGCGGTGATGTTCAACCTCGGCTACCTGCCGGGCGCAGACAAGACCATCGTGACCCGCACCGAAACCACCCTGGCCGCCCTCGAACAAGCGCTTGCTCTTCTCGCCACCAACGGCCTGGTGACGCTGGTGCTCTATCCCGGGCATCCTGGCGGCGCAGAAGAAGCAGCAGCCATCCGGGACTACGCCCAGGGCCTGCCTC